>JBJSXB010000280.1:0-13953 GCA_046086245.1 Planctomycetaceae bacterium
CCGTGGCCAAAGTCCATCCATGGCCTTTGGCCACTCGAAAAGCTGCGCTTTTCACGGGAGTTGCACTCCCGGCACCTCATCCCTGAGGTGCGGCAGGCTGTTTGTCCACAGCCTGTTAGCGGCGCGTCGTCCGTGCAAGCCAGCCGTCGACGATCGCCGCCGGGGGCCCGCGGAACGTCGTCGTGAAGGCGGCGTCGAAGGGGATTCCAGCGTCGAGTTCGGCGAGCAGACCCGGCAGTTTGGTCATGCCGCCGGACGCCGCGAAGAACGCCGCACCCGCCGCCGTGGCATCGGCCGGGTCGGCACGGCCCGCCACGAGGTCTGCCGCGGAACGGATGCGGGCGATCCGTTCGTTGGCATCGCTGCGCCACCCCTTGGCGAGGGCCGACCGTGGAACCAGTTTTGCCGCCACCACCCGCGCCGCGCCCGACGCGAACCAATCCGGCACTCCGCGGGCCACGAGGGCCGCCGCCGTCATCTGCTCGGCGAGGCGGAAGTCCAGGTCGAGCTGATCCTTGGCCCCTTCCGGCATCACCAGCGCGCCATAGGCGACGTCACCGGCGACGCCCGCTCCGCCGAGCAGCCCCTTGGGCCGCTCCGCACCGATGACGTTGACCCAGAAATCGGAGTAGTCGTACGGCTTCGCGAAGGCGAAAAGGACGACACCACCCTTCACCAGCGGCCGTTCCGCCCCCTCGCCGTACCAGGCGTCCGCGATCAGTCCCTCGATCCGGTCGGCGGCTGCGGCGAGCGCCTCGACTCGCGATGGAGAGAGATTCGAGACGATGCACACGCGCGCGTCCCGCGTCAGGACGACGGGATCGGCGGCATCGGCGATCGCCCTTCGCCAGACGCCGCCGGCGGCGCTGAATCGCGCGGTGGCGAGTTCCTCGTGGGAGAGGCTGCGGGCGCGGCCGGCGGCGGCGACGTCGGCCAGCGGCGTGCGCGGCGTCAACAGGTCGAGCTTGATCCCCTGATCGATCCAGCGGGCGATGCGGTCGATCGTCTCGGTCGGCAGGGGATCCTTGCCAAGGGGCATCCGTTGCCCCTCGATGTCGGTTCCGCGCAGCTTCCTGACGAGCAGGCTCGATGCGGCATCGCCGGGCACCAGGGCCGGCCCCGTCTGCCCGCCGCGCACGAGGCTCTCCAGACTGACCATCCGCAGGCCTCCCTCGGGATCGTCGGCGTCGTGGCATCCGGCACAGTGCTCGAGCAGCACGGGGGCGACCTCGAAGGCGAACGAGACGTCACCGGGCGAGAGCTTGACGGCGCCTCGTACCGGTGGTGGAGGCGGGGCTCCCGGCCGCGGTGCGGCAGCCAGCGGGGCGCTGCCATCGGGCCCGTCGAACGCGGCGCCGCGATCGATCCACGCGACGAGCGTCGCGAGGTCGGCCGGGGGCACGCTGCCTCCGCCGCGCGGCATGTCACCGGAGACGATCACCTCGACGAGCCGACTGGACGCGCCGCCCCCCTTGTGCACCATGCCGCTTTTCATCAGGGCATCGTACGACGGCATCTGAAAGTCGCCGCGGCGTCCCGTGACGTGGCATCCTCCGCAGTGCTTCACGAGGATCGGCGCGACCGCGTTGACGAAGCTCGGTCCCGGCGCGGTCGGCACCGCTTCCGGCGGGGATGGGGCTCCGGCCCGCGACTTGGACACCCCGCGCGGGCTGGAAGGAATGTCGATCTGTGTGACGTCTGCTCCCTCGAACGCGAGCCGATCTTTCAACTCCCGGGCTCGTTCGCACAGGCCGCGGAGTGCCGCCGGGGGCCGATCCAACTCCGCCAGACGAGTCAGCAGCGCGGCCGCTTCGGCGACCAACTCGCGGGCCTTGGCAGGCTTGCCGTCGTCGAGGAGCGCCGCACCTTCGTCGAGCGCCCGTTTGGCGCCGGCGGCCGTGGGCGCCGGTTCGGCCGCGACCGCGACCGTCAACGCCGGATTGTGGAAGCCGGATCCGGAGGCGATCGACAGCAGCGACCAGATCACCGCCACCCACACGCCCGCGGACCAGCGACGGGCGTTGACCGTCCTCGACGGCCGAACGCACCTCGCGGAGGGCCGATCAGCCGGTCGCCTCGATGAGGCGGAATCGCGCGCATGGCGAGTCATGGGCCTGCCGCTCCGGTCGACGCCCACCAGAAGCCGAAAAAGAACGCTGCCACGCCACACAGCGTGAGGACGCCGAGATACAGATAGACGCCCCACCACGGCAACGTGACCGGGCTTTTCAGCCCCCGACGCGGCCGCGGTCCTGTATCCACGGCGACGACGACCTCCTCCGCGATCGGTGGCTCGCCCGTGGCCGGCGCCGTCACGCCGTCGGGCCCGCGCTGCGAGGACCGGTCGCGACGTCGCGCCCTCGGATGAGGGAGCGTCACCGGGGCATCGCCGAACGGATCGTCACGGCCGGCGTCGAGGGCCGCCAAGGACACCTCGACCGCCTTGGTGTCGAACGCGTGTGGCTTCGACGGATCGAGCGCGGGCGGGGAGGCGGTGGCAGCGGGAACGACTGCGGGTGCCTCGCAGCGCGGACAGGCGATCGTGTTGCCCTGCCAGCGCGAGGGCACGTACAGCTTGGCCTTGCATCCCGGACAGCGGAATTTGATCGCCACCGTCGGGGCCCTCCTCGTGCCCGGACCACGATCCCCGACCACGGGCCACCGGGCGAGTTGCCCACTCGGACCACCGACACCGCGCGGATCACCCGTCGCCATCACGCCTGGCGGAATCCCCCGACCGCCCTCCCCGGGAGTCGCCGGCGGTCCGGCGCCGCCTCCGCCGGCGGCCGCCACCCGCCGATCGACACCGCGACCGCGATGCGTCGAGAGCGAGCGCCGCCGTCGCCAACGCCATCGCCACGATACTCACCACCCACGCGACTCCGCCGGCGAGAAGAATGCGACCGCAGAAACGTGCTCCGGCTCCATCCCCCATCCCGAGGAGCAGGGCACCGAGGCCGAGAATCACCACCAACGCGATCGGCAGCAACACGACGAAGGCGACCGATCGGGCGACCAGGCTGCGAAACACCGTCGCGTCACGGCCCCACGTTTCACGGCCAGACGGCTCGTCCATTGCGTGCCCCGTCGATCCCCACCGGCCATCCACGCCCGGCACGCCGGCGACACGGACGTCGACGGCCACCTCGCAGAGCGAATTGTCCGACCGACGACGGCGCGGGTCAAGCCGACCGAATCGGCATGGTCGCCGCGCCGGCCCGCTCACTAGACTGGTCGGAATGGTCGCTTCTCCGGCCGCCGGATCGTTTCGCCTCCGCCCCGTCGTGGCGGCGCTTGCCGCGCTGGCACTCGCCACCCGAGGGGTATTTGCCGACCGCGTGGAGTTGCAGGACGGCCGCGTACTCGAGGGTCGCTTCGCACTCGTTCCCGGAGTGGTGGTCGATCCCCTCCGCGATGCCGCCGGCACTGTGGGCACACCGGTGCTGGTGTGCGACGACGACCTGACGCGGACGATGGTCCCCAAGCGACGGGTCACGAAGGTCGACGAAGGACCGTTCGACGTCGGACTCGAGCGGATCGAGATCCCCCAGCGTCTGCCCGACAACGGCCGTCGCGTCGCGGCGATCGGTGGCGTGGTGGCTGCGACCCCGTTCGACGAGTTCGGGCGCCGGATCCTCTCGCTGGCCACGGCGGCAGGCCGCGTCGACGTCGTGCAAGGCATCAAGGAAATCACGCCGCGCTGGACCCGAATCGAGGGAATCCAGACGGAGCATCCGGTGCTCCTCGACATGCGGGTGGCGACCTCGTCGATCCCGCGGGACGTGCTCCGCACGGTGATCCTCAAGGGGCTCGACCAGGACGACGCCGACGAGCGGTTGCGGATCGTGCGCCTCTGGCTCCAGGCGGGTCGCTACGACGACGCGCGGGCCGAACTCGACGGGGTCCTGGAGCGGTTCCCGAAACTCGCCGACCTGGCCACGGAGCGCCGCGAACTCGCCGAGTTGGCGGCTTCCACGCTGCTCGACGAAATCCGGCAGCGGGTGGCGGTGGGGCAGGAGAACCTCGCCGCGCGGTTCCTCGAGGCGTTCCCCGCCGCCGAAGCCAGCGGCGAACTGGTCGAGGCGGTGCGCGAAGAACGGGATGCCCTGCAGGCGCGGCGTGACCGGGGCAGCCGGTTGCTGGCGGCGATCCGCGAACGCCTGCCGGCGATCGACGACCAGACTCAGCGCGAGGCGACGGCGGCGCTGGTCGACGAGATCGCCGCCGGCCTGTCGGCAGCATCGCTCGAGCGGCTGTCGGCCTTCGAACGACTCGGCACGGAAGCGAGCGTGCCCGCCGATCGGGCGGTCGCACTGGCGATCAGCGGATGGTTGGCGGGCGCGGCGGCAGCCGGCGAGAACCTCAAACTCGCCCTCTCGACAGCGGCGGTGCGCGACCTCGTGGTCGCCTATCTCCGCGAGGAGGACCCGGCACGGCGCGACACCCTGCGGCGCCGCCTGGCGGAGGAGGAGGCGTTCGATGCTCCGACGGTGGCGGCAATCGCCCGGCAGATGGCCCCGCCGCTGCCCCCCCCGGCACCGCTCCAACCGGGACTCCACACGCTCGACATCGCCCTCCCCGACGGCGCGGGGACGGTCCCGTGTCTGGTGCAACTCCCTCCGGAATACGATCCTCTCCGGCGGTACCCCTCCGTGGTTACGCTCCACGCCGCCACGACGACGCCGCTCAACCAGATCGAATGGTGGGCGGGGGTCGCCGGCCCCGACGGGACGCGCGTCGGCCAGGCGGGGCGTCACGGCACGATCGTCGTCGCGCCGACCTGGACCGCTCCGTCCGCGGCCGCCTACGACTACTCCGCTCGCGAGCACGCGGTGGTCCTGGCGGCGCTGCGCGAGGCACAGCGGCGGTTCGCCATCGACAGCGACCGCGTCTTTCTCTCCGGTCATTCGCTCGGCGGAGACGCCGCCTGGGACATCGCGCTGGCCCATCCCGACCTGTGGGCCGGCCTGGTGGCGATCGCCCCGGGCGCGGGCCGCTATGTCAACCACTACTGGCCCAACGCGCGGACGCTGCCGATCTACATCGTCGGCGGCGAACTCGACGCCGGTACGCTGTCACGCAACGCGATGGATCTCGACCGTTATTTCTTCAAGGGCTTCGATACGACGTACGTCGAGTACCGCGGGCGGGGACACGACCATTTTTCCGACGAGCAATTGCGGATCTTCGCCTGGATGCGCCGGCGCAGCCGGACCTTCGCGGCTCCCGAGATCGACGTCGTGACGATGCGTCCGTGGGACCGCTTCTTCTGGTGGATCGAGTTGGCGGGCGCTCCGCCGCGGACGGTCGTGCTGCCGAGCCAGTGGCCACCCCCCTCGGGCACCCGCCCACTGGCGATCGAGGCGAAGACCACCGCCACCAACGGCCTGACGGTCAAATGCGGGGCGGAGCGGGTGGCCGTGTGGCTGTTGCCCGAACTGGTCGACTTCAACCGCCCGATCACCGTCACACTCGACGGCCGCAGAATCCACAAAGACACCGTCACGCCAGACCTGGGGGTCTTGCTCGAGGACCTCCGGCGGCGCGGCGATCGCCAGCACCCCTTCTGGGCGATGATCGAGGGGGGCCGCGGCCAGCGGTGAGCGGCGGCGAGCGAGCCGGGCCCCACGGGCGCGGTCCGCGCGGAGCGGCCGGCGAGCCGCGCTCCCGACCGGCCAGCGACCATCCACTGACCGCACCGGCCGGCCACCGAGCCGCCTTGCGACCGCCGACGCTCGGCGGCGTTCAGCGGCCGACGCTCGACACCGGACCCCGCGCCACTTCCGGTTCGCGGACGGCGCTGCGCAGCGCGACGCCGGCGATATACCAGCCGTTGTCCACCGCCTCCATCCCGGTGCCCACGGTGCCGAAGTAACGCTGGATGGTCTCGAACTCCGGCAGTGTGCTGCCGTCGATACGCTGCTTCCGCGTGGTGCCTTCCTTGCCGTCGCCGAGCAGCCCGTTGAGCAGCTGCCCCATCACGCTCTTCGACTTCGGCATCTCGCCGCGCCGCAGCATCTCGTAGGCGGGGCGCACGCTGCGGTCGGTGCGTCCGAACGACCGCAACGCGACCGATCCGGGAAACAACCGTCCGACCTCGGCGGCGACCGTGGTGTAGTCGGCCGCTTCAGCGAGCGTCTCGGCCCCCGAGGAGGTCGTCAGCACCCGCTCCAGCACGTCGCGATGCGACGCGATCAGCAGATGGCCTTTCGCGACCGTCACGGCCGAGTGGGGGAGGAGTTTCTCCTCCCGCTCACGCATCCGCCGCCGCCCGCGGGGATCGTCGTCCTCGTCGTCGGCGTGGGCCCGGGCGAGGCCCGGCGTCTCGATCTCCAGTTGGGGAATCGCGTCGCTGCGATCGATCTGTTCCCAGATGACGTGACCCTCGAACTCGACCTTGCGCATGTCCCGGTCGGTCGACATGCTCTTCCCGACGGCCTCCCGCACGCTCTGTTCGTCGGTGGCTTCGATGGCGATCACCAGCCGCTCGCTGTCGACGTCGATCGGTGCGACGTAGTCGCTGATCACCGATACGCGGCGGCCGAGGCAGGCGACGAGCTCCTTCTCGACATCGATCTGCGGACCGTCCGGATCCTCCTTGAGCGAGGCGATGACGTCGTCGAAGACCCCCTTTTCACCGACGACGTCGTCGACGAGCGACTCGGCCGAGGCGAACGCCGCGCGCATGTCCCATTGCAGCGCGACCCAGCTCGAGACGTCGCGCGGTACCCACTGCGGCGGCTCCACCGCCTCGGCGTTGGGGAACTCCAGCATGCGTGCCGCGAGATTGAACCGGTCGGGAGCGAACGGCTTCCGGCCGGGAAGCGGCGGCGCGAAAATCAGCGTGTGATGCCGGAGCTGATAGAGGCCGTCGTCGAACAGGGCGACGCCACCCATCCCGCGCACGGCGTCGAATCCCTGCCGCGCGAGGATCGCGACGTAATCGGGACCCTTCTTCTTCTCACGCGGGAGATTGGCGGCCTGGTAGGACTTGGCGAAGCCGAGTGGGTCGACGAACCAGCGCACCGGGGCCGCGCCCGCGGGCACCTTGCCGGCACACCGCTCGGCGACGGCCTGATAGGACGGCAACGAGGCGAGATTGTCGGGACGCCCTGTGGCGAGCGTGCCGACGGTCTGGGCGACGGTCGCCGGATGGTCGCCGACGACCAGCGCATGCGGCAATTCGGCGATCGCGACCTGCCGCGGCCGGTTGGGCTGATCGCGCGGGTCGGCGGCCAGTTGGAAGACGTTCACCACGTCGCCCGATCCGGTCACGGCGACGGCGGGCAGGCGGGTGGCCTTCTTTTCCTCGAGGCGCTCGATCACCCGCTTGACGATGGCGGCGGTCTCGGTCTCGTGGCCGGTGGTGTCGACGAGCACGACGGTGGCCAGAGTCCCGGCCTGCGGCTCGATCGCGGCGATCGCCAATTCGCCCCCCGGAATCGTCTCCAGGTCCTCGAGCGTGAGCCCGAGGCGTGCGAGCCGTTGCGAACCCGCGTCGCGGATCTGGCCGCGCAGGCTCTCCACGAACGGCTTCATCACCGGATCCTTGGTCAGTTGGCCGTATTCCGTCCGGTCGAAGGCGGCGGTAAGCCCGTGAACATCGGGCATGCTGCACCACAACCGCGTGGTCGCCGGAAAAACCTGCTCGCTGGGGGGAAACGACCCCGCCAGGGCGACCACCGGCAGTGCCAGGAGCGCCGCCAGCGTCGCCGCGATCCGTCGTCCGGGAGCCCCGTGGGCGCCGTGCGGCGCCGGCGATGTCGGCATACGGTGCGGGCGCGGGTTGCCGACCGGCTCACTGGCGACGCTGGATCCGTGCACGACTGCTCCTCCTGATGGCGCGATGGGATCTGCGGTCTGTCCCGTTTCTATCGAACGGCGCGACCGTCGGCCTCGACACAACCGCGCCAGGATCCACGGTTTCGCCTGTCGGCGGCATGGACCTGGCAACGGGGGCAACCGGCGGAAGCACGGGCGTTGAAGTGTGGCAGGAGACCGGGAAACCCTCAACACCGCTTCGCCGCCATCGCCAGCGCCGCGGGCGCCGGCGCGGCCCCGCTCCGGCACGCATCATCCGGCGGTGACGACTCCGAGCAGCGCCAGCAAGGTCATCCCCAAACCCGCCGCCAGCGCCGTCTCCCCACTCGGTGCCGGTGTGTCACGCCGCTCGTGCCCGCCCACGCGGGCCACCAGCAGCACGGCCGCCGCCGCGGTACCGAGCGTCGCCAAGACCACCAGCGCCGCGCGGCGTTGCTCGGCCTCGCCCGCCGAGAGCACGAGCGCCACGCAAGCCGGCCACGCCAACACCGCCAGGTGCCAGATGACGCAGCGGGCGACCGGCGAGCCGGAGCGGGCGACGTCGAACCAGCGGCGCCCGGCGCTCCCGGCGACGGCCCGCGGTCCGGGTACGCCGGCCAGCAACCGGCGCCACGCGGTCGCCGGCGACGCCTCGTCCCCCAGACACGAGGTCGGCAGGGTCAGCGCGATCAACCACGCCGCGCCGAGGGCTCCCACCCACGGCGCCCCGGCGGGTTGGAGAAACAGCCCTCCGACCATCGCCGCCAGCGACGAGAGCATCGCCGCCTGGAGGAGGACGTGACGCAGACGCGTGGGGCCGGGCTGGGGAAGGCGGACCCGCGACGGCGTCCAGGCCACCGGTTCGACCAACCGCTCGAGCAGCGACTCCGCGCGGAGCACCACCACCGCCGGCACGCAGGCGGCGGCGGCCGCCGCCGCGAGTGCCGCCCCTTCGTCGCCAAGCGCGCGGGCGGCCGCGGCCGCCGCGCCGGCAACGCTCGTCGCCGCGATCGTGACGGAGGCGGCGTCGGCGGCTCCCGCACCGCGAGAACGGAGCGCCGCGAGCAACGCCATCGCCCCGACCAGACCGATGGCCGCCGCGGCCGCGATGACCGGGCACCGCGCCGCGGTCCCCACGATCGCCGCACCGACCAGAGGCACCACCGCCGAGGCCGCGATCGCACCGGCCGTGCAGGCGCGCCCCGCCGACCCGATCGCGCACAACCCGCCCGCCGCCACGGCGAAGCCGACGGCGACACCGGCGGCCACACCGGGCACGGCGACGCCGATCAGACAGGCGGTCAAACCCAGTCCCGCCACCCACACCGCCGGGCGACGAGCGGCGACCATGAGAAGCACCCGTGCCGACGCGATGGACGCCGGCCAGCGCGGCTGCGCCGCTGCCGCGGCGGACCCGGTCGGAGCCCTGGTCATCGCGCGGGCCCGGCGCCAGCGCCCCGGGGGCGGACCTGCCCCTGGACGCGACCGGGCAAACCGAGGATCCGCAGGAACCCCTCGGCGTCGGTCTGGTCGTAGGAGCCGCCCCCCTCCATCGACGCGATCGCGGCGTCGTACAGACTCTCCGGGCTGGTGCGGCTCTTCACCAGGATGTTCCCCTTGTAGAGGTTGAGCTCCACCGATCCGGTGACGGGACGCTGCGCCTCGCGGATGAAGGCGAGCAGCGCGTCCATCTTCGCCGCGTACCAGAAGCCGTAGTACACCATCTCCGCCACCTCGGGAGAGAGGCGGTCGCGGAGGTGGACGAGATCGCGGTCGAGCGTCATCTGCTCGACGAGACGATGGGCCTCGTAGAGCAGGGTCATTCCCGGCGCCTCGTAGACGCCGCGGCTCTTCATCCCCACCAGCCGGTTTTCGAGGACGTCGATCCGCCCGATGCCATGCCGGCCGCCGATACGGTTGAGTTCGAGGACGATCTCGTGGGCGGCCAGCGCCGTGCCGTTGACCGCGACCGGCACGCCGGCGACGAAGTCGATGCGCACGCTTTCCCCCCCCTCGGGCGCCTGCTGCGGGGCGACGGTCATCCCGAAATCGACCAAGCCATAGCCGTCGGTGGTCAACTCCTCGAGAAGGCCCGCTTCGTAGCTCGTATGGAGGCAATTCTCGTCGGAGGAATAGGGCTTGCCCTTCGACGCCTTGACCGGGATGTTCCGCGCCTCGCAGAATTCGATCAATTCGCTGCGACCGGGAAACAGCTCGCGGAACTCCCTGATCCGCCAGGGGGCGAGCACCTTGATGGCGGGATCAAGCGCCTCCGCGGCGAGTTGGAAGCGACACTGGTCGTTGCCCTTGCCCGTCGCGCCGTGGGCGAACACGGTCGCCCCCTCGCGGTGCGCGATCGCCACGCACTCCTTCGCGATCAGCGGTCGGGCGATCGAGGTGCCGAGGAGGTAGGTCCCCTCGTAGCGGGCCTGCCACTGCATCACCGGAAAGGCGAAGTCACGGCACAGCTCCTCGCGCACGTCGACGATCTCCGCTTTCACGGCGCCGCACGTGCGGGCCTTGTCGAGGATCGCCCGGCGGTCCTCGCAGGGCTGGCCAAGATCGACGTAGATCGCCACCACGTCGTAGCCCCGCTCGATGAGCCAGCCGAGGATCACCGACGTGTCGAGACCACCGGAATAGGCCAGTACGCACTTCGTCTTCGCCGTCACGTCATGCTCCCTTCGAGACGATCCATCCCGTCACCGCTGCGTGCCCGGCGGGTCGCCCGCGACGCCGGTTCCGCCACGATACCCTGCGATCAGGCCACCCGGCGATCAGGCGACCGTGTGGACGACCGCCATGTCGTGACCGCCGCTGCCGAATCCGCTGCTGGCCACGAGCACGATCCGATCCCCCGCCGCGAGCCTGCCCTGGGCGCGGCCCCAGGCCACCACCTGCGGGAGGATGGCGTTGACGTCCTGCCCCTCGACCGCCAGCGGCGTGACGCCCCAATAGAGAGCCATCTGCCGGAGGGTCGCCGCTTGATCGCTGACGCCGAGGGTCGGCACCGAACCGCGCCGTTTGGAGCGGGCGAGGGCCGACAGGCCGCTGCGCGTGGCGACCACGAGCAGGCGGGCGCCGAGTTGGGCCGCGATCCGGCCCGCCCCGTCCACCACCGCCTGGGTGACCGGGTGCAATCCGTCGACGAGTTTCTCCGGCGGGGGCGCGATCTCGCCGATCGCCCCGGGCACCGCAGCCCAGCCATGCTCCAAGACACGCCTGCGATCGTCGAGGTACAGCTCTTCGGTCGCCCCCGCGATGCGCCGCATCATCTCCACCACCAGCCGGGGATGGGCCCCGATCGCCGTCTCGCCCGAGAGCATGCAGGCGTCGGCCCCGTCGAGGATCGCGTTGGCGACGTCGGTCGCCTCGGCCCGGGTCGGCCGGCGCGACTGCTGCATGCTGTCGAGCATCTGCGTGGCGACGATCACCGGCTTCTGGTAGCGCTGGCACGTGCGGATGATGCGCTTCTGCATCATCGGCATCGTCGCGACGTCGATCTCCACGCCGAGGTCGCCGCGCGCGACCATCACGGCATCGGCGGCATCGACGATCTCCTCGAGGTTGCCCAGTGCCTCGCTCTTCTCGATCTTCGCCACCACGCGCGCCACCGAGCCGCGCGTGCGGAGCAGTTCTTTGAGCAGGCGCACCTCGACCGCCGACCGCACGAACGACAGGCTGACGAAGTCGGCACCGGCGGCGGCGGCCCATTCGGCGTGGTGCCAGTCGGCGGCGGAGAGCGCCGCCACCGACAACTTCACCCCCGGCAGGTTGACCCCCTGGCGGCTGCGGACCGTACCCCCCTGGACGACGCGGCAGACGGCCGCGTCGGGGAGGCGCTCCTCGACGAGCAGGCTGATCGTGCCGTCGGCGAGCATCACCGCATCCCCCTTGGCGAGCTCGTCGACGAGCGGCTCGTAGCTGGTCACGAACTCATCGGGATGCGCGGCAACGCTGCCGCGGACGAAGCGGATCCGACTCCCCTCGACGCACTCGACGGCGCCGCCCGGAAGCTCGCCGAGGCGGATCTTCGGTCCCGCGAGGTCGACCAGCACCCCCACGGGTCGGCCCTGCTCGGCGGCGACCGCACGGATCGTCTCCAGCGTCGCGGCATGCTCGTCGCGGCTGCCATGCGCCATGTTGAGCCGGAAGACGTCGACGCCGGCCGTGATCAGCCCACGGATGCCCTCGGGGGAGCGCGAGGCGGGACCGAGCGTGGCCACGACCTTGGTGCGTACCGCTTCGGTCGCGGCGGGAGGGGCGATGTCGGCGGCCGGCATACGGGCTTCGCGGAGGATGGGTCCGGACACGTCGAGGGCGGTCGATAATGTACACCGCGTCGGCGGCAGGCCACGGTTACACTGCCCGCATGGCGACCGCATGGCGGGATCGACGGGTGATCGTGGCCGGCGGAACGACCGGGTTCGGCGTCGTCCTCGCGCGGCGGCTGCTCGCCGTCGGCTGCCGCGTGCTCGTCGTCGGCCGCTCGTCCGAAAGCGTGCGCCGGGCCCTCGCGACGATCGAGGGCCCGGACGCGACCGCCGGCGGCGCCGCCGTGCCGCGAGCCGTGCGCGCCTGCGGCGTCGCCGCCGATCTCGCGCGGCCGGGGGAGGGGGGCCGGGTGGTGGGGGAGGCGCTGCGGCGCTTCGGCGGCGTCGACGATCTGTTCTTCTGCGTCGGCCGCTCGGGTCGGGCGCGCATCCTCGACACCGCGCCCGGTGATCTCGCCGCGGCGGTCGAGGTGAACCTGCTCACCGCGGTCGAGATCACGCGGGCCGTCGCCGACGACGTGAGCGCCGCCCGCGGCCACCTCGTCTACCTCGGCAGCCTCGCCGGCAAGCTCGTCACCCCGTGGATGGGGCCCTATTGCGTCGGCAAGGGTGCGCTGGCGGCGTGGGTCGACGCGTTGCGGCTGGAGATGGGGCCACGCGGGGCGCACGTGCTGCTGGTGTCGCCCGGCCCGATCGCGCGGGCGGCGGACGCCGACGCGGCGGCCGATCCACAGCCCGGCCGGTACGCCGACGCGGTCGCCGGTGCCGATCTCCCGGCCGCGGCCAACCGGCCGGGCGGAGGGGCTCCGGTGCGAGCGATCGACCCGGAGTGGCTCGCCGGCAGGATCCTCGCCGCCTGCGAGCGGCGCACCGCCGAGCTGGTGGTCCCGCGCACGGCAGCCTGGCTGGCGGGGCTGATCGAATGGTGCCCCGACGCCGGCCGACGTCTCCTCGCCCGGTTCGTGCCGCCCGGGTGACCACCGGGAAAAACCTCGATTTACACGGACGCACCCGCGCGGGCACAGTGGCGGCCTCCCCCGGGGTTCGCCGCCATGACCGCGCTGGTGTCCTTTGCCCAGAACTTCGAGGACGTGATGCTGTCTCGCGCCCTCCGCGAGATCGACGCCGGCTTCTGGATCGACGTCGGTGCCGACGACCCCGACGCCCTGTCCGTGACCCGGGCCTTCGCCGACCGCGGCTGGCGCGGGATCAACGTCGAACCGCTCCCCGACAAGCACGCCCGCTTCGTCGCCCGGCGCCCGCGCGACACCAACGCCTGTGTGCTCGTCGGCAGCGCGCCCGGACGCCGCCGCTTCTGGCGCTTCGGTACGGTCGACAGCGGCTGCTCGACGATGGATCCCGACGTCGTCGCGCTCCATGCCCGGGCGGGCCGCCGGCCCAGCGCCGAGTGGGAGATCGAGATGACCACCGTGGACGCGCTGTGCGATCGCCACGCGCCGGCCGACATCCACTTTCTCAAGGTGGACGTCGAGGGGGCGGAGCGCGAGGTGTTCGCCGGGATGGCGCTGACACGCCATCGGCCGTGGATCGTCGTCGCCGAGAGCGTGCTCCCCGGCGGCCAGGAACCGAGCCACGCCGCCTGGGAATCGCTGCTCACCGACCGGGGCTACCGCTTCGTGTACGGCGACGGGCTCAATCGTTTCTATCTGGCCGACGAGCATGCCCTCCTCCGCGAGCGATTCGCGCATCCCCCCAACGTGTTCGACGGCTTCCGCCTCTCCGGCTGCCGTCACCAGGTGGGCATGGCGGGCCGTCACGGCGGCTGGTGGCGCCGTCTCGTGCGCCGGTCGGCCTAGACGCGCCCGCTTCGAGCAGTGCGCCCTCGTCGCGCGGCGCGCCGATCCGGCCCGCGCGGCTC
>JBJSXB010000281.1:0-5288 GCA_046086245.1 Planctomycetaceae bacterium
CGAAGGACCTCGACGGCTCCCGGTTCGATTTCACACAGCAGCTCGGTGTGGTGCCCGGCGCAGGCCAGGCCGAGTTCGAGCCCGCCGATTCCGGCAAACAGCCCGGCGACCCGCAGATGTCTCGCTGCCATGCGTCCGCTCCTTCTTCGCGATCGGCACGTTCCGGCCGGGGACGGGCGGAAGAAAAACGGCGAGCTTCCGCTCCAGTCGCGCGGCGTCTCCGAGCTCGCACTCCCAGATCGTCAGCACGCGGAATCCGAGTCCCCTGAGCTGCCTCGTCTTCCTCGCGTCCCTGCTGCGGTTGCCGGCGATCTTCGCCGTCCAAAACGTCGCGTTGGTGTACGGGATCCTACCAACCGCCCCCCCTTTTGTTTTTCGGCAATTCGGGTGGCCGTGCCAAAAGCATCCATGGACGAAAATCGCCCAATTCCGTGATTTGTTCGAGAGATCGGGCCGGCCCGGCAGGGAAGGGGAGTTCGACCGGAATCGGTGGCCGAGCCGGGATACGGCCTGCCGGATCGCCAGCTCTGCCGCCGTGCCGTCGCGCCCGACCGCCTGCATCATCTCGCGGCGTTTGGCGCGGCTGACGATGTCCGACGGCATCGAAGGAGCCCAGGCGGGCGGAAGCGTTTTCGGTTCGATCGGGGAAAATCCTACCGCTGGTTCCACCGCTCGAGGAGGCGAAGCAATTTGACCGCGTGGTCCGCGTCCCCCCGCGTTGCTTACTCGGAAGGCGGCCCGACCACCCCGCGGAGCCATTCCCGGGCCCGGGCGCGCTCGGGGATGTCGCGGAGCACCCACGCGGGCGAGTGGTTGGCAAACGGGATCGGCACGAGCGTGACCGCCCCCGGTGGTGCCTCCGCGAGCACGCCCCCCTCGTCGAGAAACCGCCGCGTCGGCTCGACGTCGAGCTCGTGCGAGATCCACACCGGCCGCCCCGCCAGCCGCGCCAGACGCAGAAGCGCCGCAGGGCCGTCGGAGCCGGGATAGGGCCAGGGGCGCACACCGTCGAAGTGGCTGTGGCAGAAGAAGGCTCGCCAGAGCGGCGCGATCGTGTCGTCATGGAGGCCGAGATAGCTGCACGCAATCGCGCCGCGCGAAAAGCCGCACAGCACCAGGCGCTCGCGATCGCCTCCATGACGGGCACAGACGTCGTCGATCGCCGCGCGGCAGTAGGAGAGCGTCTGCGAGACGTCGCCCCACCACGACCGGCTCACGCTCTGCTTCCCGTCGGCCGTCACCGCCACGCAGGGCAGACACAGCCAGATCGCACCCTCGCCGCAACTCAGACCGTGGCCGAGCACGCAGCCCTCCGGCGTGCCATCCGACACGTCGCCCAGCGCGTTTTGATACGGGCCGTTGCCGGGATACGCGACGAGCACCGGAAACCGCGTGCCGGGCCGCCAATCGCGCGGCAGGGCCAGCGTATGGCGGACGGCCGACCCTCCCCAGCCGGGGGCGACGTCACACACGCGCTTCCCCGGCGCCGGCTCCCCCTCGACAGCCTGCGGCACGACCAGATCGGCCCGGACGAAAGCGAGCAGGGGGGGCTCGGCACGGACGGGGAATATCGCCAGGAGCGTGATGGCGACCATCAACGTGGCAGAGCGCCCCCGCGCGGCCACCGCTCCACGGCACTGCATGCCCGCGCTCCCCTACACGGCCTGCACAGGTAAGACGATTCCTGTCCGGACGGCGACGCCGCCGCGCGGCCACTCAGGCCTTGTACATCGCACGGTCGACGTCGGGCGCGATGCCCTCCGGCGTCTCGTCACTGCCGATGTCGAACCATTCGGGGCGGAACTCGATCCGCGCCTGCGTGCTCGGGTTCGCCAGGGCGATGTTGCTCACCAGCGCGATCACCGCGTCGGCGATCGCCACCTCCGGCTTGCAGCGCGGCTGATTGGCCGGGTCGGGGTTGCGGACACACCACGCCCAGTGCTCGAGTTCCTCCGTGTAGCCGCGCGACGGCGGACCGGAGTCGGCCGCGCCTCCCTTGGCACCCGCCGCATAGCTGCCGCCGCTCTCCGTCGTGTCGAGCGTCGGCGTGCCGTCCTTCGCCTTGGCGACGGTCACACGCGTGTCCTTGGCCGAGCCCTTGTAGAGCATCACCTCCTGCTCGCGCTCGAGCACGAGCGTGCCCTTGGTGCCCATCACCACCTCGCCGTACTCGCCGAACCCGTTGCCATTGATCGACGAGTAGGTGACGACGATCTTCTTGTTGGCATCGGCGACCTTGCCGTCGGCGTCGTAGTAACCCGGTGCGGGATACTCGAACATGCAGTACACGTGGTCGTCGATCTCGCGGTCGGCCGGGAAGATGCTGCGATTGCCGACGGCGGTGACCGACAGCGGCTTGACCTTCTTGCCCTCGCCGTGCATCGCCGAGACGAAGATCCCGGCGGCGTCGAGCTGGTGGCTCCCGAGCTCGGCCATCAGCCCGCCCCCCGTGCGGTTCCAGAGCCGCCAGCGGATCAGCTCTTCGAGCGGCGTGCGGGTCGAACCATCGCCGAGCTTGGCCGACGAATAGCCGTACTTCGCGGCGTCGAGGTCCTTGTCGAGGATCTGGGCCTCGGCCTGGGCGATCTTCTTCTGCAGAGCGTCGATATCGGAGGGCTTCGCCGACTCGAGCTCCTTCTTCCACGCCGCGAGCTTCTTGAGCGAAGCCTCGTCTCCCGGCATCGGCGGCTTCCACGAGTCGTTGCCCGGGAGGTTGCCCCGGTGCCATTGTGCCCGGATCGAATGCAAGTCGCCGAGCAGCTTCGCCTTGCCGATCGTGTGGACGGCGTTGTCGTAGAGGATGCTGTAGTGCCGCTGGTGGCCGGTCGCCAGCAGCTTGCCCGTCGCACGCGACACCCGACCCATTTCCTTGCACTCGTGGATCGAGTGGCCCATCAGCTTCTCGGTGAGAACGTGCTTGCCGGCACGCATCGCCTTGACCGCCGCCGGGGCGTGGAGATGGAGCGGCAGGGCGATCACCACCGCCTCGACGTCGGGATCGGCGAGCAGTTCCTCGTAGGCGCCGTACACCTTGACGTGCCGCCGCGCCTCGTCCTCGCTCGACCATTTGTATTTCGTCATCAACCCCGGTCGCGCGGCGAGCGCACTGGGGCTGGAGACGTCGCCGTGGAAGGCGCGGAAGACGTTGTAGGGACGGATGTCGGCGATCGCGACGACCTGCATGTAGTCGGGGGTGTGGGCCCCGATGAGCACGCTCCCCTCGTCGCCGGTGCCGAGTACGCCGATCCGCAGGGGATTACCCACGGTGGCGCCGTAGCCGAAATAGATCGACCCGAGGCCCGCTCCGCTGGCCAGGCCGGCGGCGACGGCACCGCCGAGAAAATCACGCCGCGTGAAGGCGATGGCGTCGGTGAAGTTCTCCTTGCCGATCGTCTTCTGGCTTTCCGACAGGTTCATGCGCGACCCCCGTTGCGATTCCGGCAGCCCGACCACGGGCACCAGGAGGTGAGGAAATAATCGATCCCGCTCCACCCGCCGACCGGCAGGGTCGCGAGCACCAGCAGCGCCGCCATCTCCACCCATTGATCATAGGTCGGTTGGGCCCCGCGGACCCAGAACGGCTGCGAGGCGATGACGCTGGCGAGGAACAATACCCCCCCCATGGCGTTGAATTTCACGAGCAAACCGGCCACCAAACAGGCACCGATCGCGACCAGCGACCAACTGACGAAGCGGTCGGCTTTCCAGAGCGCCGAACGGCCGCGCTCCCCTGCGGCACGCCCGCCCCCCGCGGCCGGCCGGTCGGCATCCCAGCCGGCCTCCAGCTTGCGGCCGATCGCCTCCACCTCTTGCATCCATCCGGCCGCCTTGGCCGAGAGTTCGCGTTGTTTCTTGGCGACGCGATCACGGGCGAAGGGGATGTCCTTCGACCCCGGCGCGGATGCCATGGCGTCGAGGCGGGCGACCTCGAGACGGTAATCGACCAGATCGGGTTCGATGCCGGCGACGAACGCATCGAGTTCCTCGGTGGCCGCCGCGAGCCGCCCGGCGATCGCCGCGCCGTCGCCTCCACGTGGCCCGTCGAGCCGTTCACGCTCGAGACGTTTCCAGTCGGCGACCACACTCGCCTTCCAGGCTTCGATCGCCTCGGCCGCCGGGCGCCCGTCGGCCCGGCCGACGGAGCGCGACCAGTCACCCGTCTGCGGGAGGGCGCCGCGATACCACTCCGCGAACGGCCCGACCGCGGCCCGCCTGAACCCGGCGCTCGACCACTGCGGGTCGCGGAGATGGCTCATCCCCTCGAGAAAGAAATGAAGCCCGACGACGATCCGCATAAGCGCGAGCGCCGCGACTGCCAGCCAGGTTGTCCGCATGCGGGAGCCTTCGGGTACGGAACGGTCGCACAGCGCGCCGATCCCTCATGGATCGGCAGCCGCGGCTCTGAAAACGATAGTTGAACCACGATCCGCCGCCCGGACAAGATCGCGCCGCGGCAGCGGCCATGTCGGGCGTTCGGCTTGCCGCGGCGCTGGCCCCCATGCGAGAACGCGGGAGAGGTTCCGATGCGCATCGTCCTGTGCTACCCCGTCGAATCACGGCACGTCGCCCGCATCGCCGCCGCCGCCCCGGGAGCCGAGATCGTCGATGCCGGGCAGGAGCGGGTCGCCGCCGAACTGCCCAGCGCCGACATCTTCTGCGGCCACCCCAAGGTGCCCGTCCCCTGGGACGAGGTCGTCGCCGCCGGAAGGCTGCGGTGGATCCAGTCGTCGGCCGCGGGGCTCGACCATTGCCTCGTGCCGGCGGTCGTCGGATCGACGATCGTCGTCTCGAGCGCCTCCGGGGTCCTCGCCGATCAGGTGGCCGAACACACCCTCGGCCTGGCGATCGCCTGCACACGCCGCCTGCCGCTGTTTCTCGCCCAGCAGCGGGCGCGGGCCTTCACGCGGCGCCCGACCCGCGACCTGACCGGCGCGACCGTGGGAATCGTCGGCTGCGGCGGCAACGGACGGCGGCTGGCCGAGGTCCTCGCGCCGTTCCGCGTGCGGATCCTCGCCACCGACTACTATCCCGTCGACCGTCCATCCGCGGTGGAGTTTCTCGGTCCGCCGGAAGCGCTCCCGCGGCTGCTCGCCGAATCCGACGTGCTGTTCCTCGCCGCACCGCTCACCGAGGCGACCCGCGGGATGATCGGCACGACGGCGCTTTTGGCGATGCGGCGCGGCTCGATCCTCGTGAACACCGCGCGTGGCGCGAGTGTCGACGACGATGCGCTCGTCGCGGCGCTCGCCGACGGTCACCTCGATTCGGCGGCGCTCGACGTCACCGCC
>JBJSXB010000282.1:0-4978 GCA_046086245.1 Planctomycetaceae bacterium
AGCGGTGACGGGCCCAAATCTCCGGCCGCGCACGGAGATGTTGCGCGGGGTTCCGCCGCAGGTAGGCGTGTGGGGCAGCGTGCGAGCCACCAGCCGAGATTGCTACGCCCGCGGTGCGCTGGCGGCAGCGTCGTTTCTCGCCGGCTGTGCACCCGGTCGCTATTCGATGAACGACGTGCTCGGCATCGGCTGACCGACCGGTCGCCACACGACGCGCGTCCCTGCGGTGCCTTTCGTGCCCGGCTGGGGCCTTCCGTTCCCGGCGGGGGCTGCGTCGCCCACGCTCGCCTGCGGCGGCAGCGTCGGGAAGCGGGGCAGGGATCGTCCCCATCCATCCACCCCCTCACTGGGGTGGATCGTCATGGAGGCCATCGGCGTCGACAGGCTGCTTGAGCGCCGTTGTTCGGCTCGCGGGCCGGGCCTTGCGCGGTCTCACCATCTTGTGAGAACTCACCAAAATGGTGAGTCGCCTCTCACCACTCTGGTGAGGGTCCACCGAATTGGTGGGGCGACCGTGTGCTCCCATGAGCCAGAAAACACGCAATAAACGCGTTTTTCTCGGTTTGTGATCAAAAAGACGTTTTTGGCACGGGGTGTGCTTCCCTGTGGTGCAGCCGGGAATGGCGGAGTGGAGTGGTGCCCCGATCGGGTGCTGGTTCGCCTCGTCCCCGCTGGCGTGAGGCTCGCGATGGCTCATTTCAACCTCCACACCGCTTTCAACCTCCATACCGCCGCGCACAAGAGGCCCGGCACTGCCGATCTCCACGTTTTTTCCACCATTGACACTTGCAACTGGACGCTCACCCATGGTTTCGGGATCTCTCGGCACGAACTGTTCTGCCCTCAAGGTTGACGCACCGGTCCCCGCTGGATCGCCGCGCACGCCCCATCCGATGCGGAGCGTGGCGTCTGTCGCACGTCTGGCAAGCGCGCTGGTAGCCGTCGCGGTCGCCGTCGGCGGTGCCACCGCGCCGAGCATCGCCTGTGCCGAGTCGTACACCTTCCCGATCGCCGACCTGTTCAGCACCGGCGTCGATAGCAACAAGGAGCTTCTCGAGCCTGGGCAGAGCGACCCCCACTACTCGATCACCAACGTCGTCTTCTGGACGCAGAGCGAGTTGCCGCAGTATCCCTTCCCCGCCGACTATCCGCCGCCGAGCAACACGCCCTGGCTCGGCGCACCAAACGCCTATCGCATCGATCAGTGGGCCCCGAACAACATCAGTGGCACGGTGGCATCGCAGTGGGTCGCCCCCAACAACTCGATCGAGGCGTTGCCGCCGTTCACCCCGAGTGGACAACTCGTCGAGGCGCCGGTGGCGAAGTACTACGCCTACCAGACCACCTTCACGATCCCCGACAATGAGTGGGAGTTCGCCGAGTTCTCCGGCACCTGGGTGGCCGACAACATCGGCACCGGGATCTTGCTCAACGGCTCCCGGATCGACGCTACCAACTCCTTCACCTACTCCGGCAACAACGGCTCGTCGCTGTTCAAGACCGGCCTCAACACGCTCGAGTTCCGCGTCCGCAACGTGATCGACCCCAACAATGCGGCCGACTTCGTGAATCCCACCGGCCTCCAGGTGGCGATCACCGGGGCGTACTACATCTCGCCGGTTCCGGAACCGTCGGTGGCGGTGCTCGGAGCGATGGGGGTGGCGACGGTCCTGGGGTTCAAGACGCCGTCGCTCCGCCGGCGGGTGGGCCGCAGCCGGTCGGGGTTCGCGGTGCGACGGGGGCCGCAGCGTCGGGCAGGACAGCGTTGGACCAACGTCCTCTGGTCGCGGTCGGCGGAGGCCGCCGACGACGGGGCTGACCGGGGCTCGGCCGGGATCTCGCCGGTCGGGGCGACGAGCAGCCGTATCACCCGGTGGAAGTCTTCTTCGGCACCGGGCGCGTCCTCGCGGCGGACCGCCTGGGGACTGCAGAGCCGAGAACGGTCACCGATCGCCTGATCACCGCCCGGTCGGCTGCTCGCCTATGGCTCCGGCGTGCCCGGGGCTGGCGGCTCAGACGCCGCCCAGCCGACGACGCTCCACGAGCGCTAGCACCCCGACGACGACGGCCAACACACCCGTCGCCGACGACGGGTCGATCTCCGGGACGGCCGTCGTGAAGAAGGCGCCGTTGATCGTCACCTGAAGGCCCGTCGGGTTGAAGAAATCGCCGGGGTTCTCGATCAGGTTTTCAACGCGGAACTCCAGGGTGTTGACCCCTGTCGTGAAGAAACTCGACCCGTTCGCCCCGCTGTAGGAAAACGAGGGAAGCGAGGGGATGAGGTTTCCGTTGATGAAGATGCCTTTGCCGATGTTGTCCGCGATCCAATCGCCGGAAATCTCCGCCGTCAGCCAATCGGCTCTCGGGATCGTGAAGGTCGTCTGATAGGCGTAGAAGCGGGCGACCGGGGCTTCGACCATCTGGCCCGACGGCGTGAAGGGCGGAACGGGCGCTTCGGTCGACCCGTTGGGCGCCACCCACTGCGAGGGACGGGCCGCGCTTGTGTTGTT
Source organism: Planctomycetaceae bacterium (assembly GCA_046086245.1). Classification (GTDB taxonomy): domain Bacteria; phylum Planctomycetota; class Planctomycetia; order Pirellulales; family UBA1268; genus F1-20-MAGs016. Next base: position 2,511 of record JBJSXB010000282.1, read on the forward strand.
CGCCGCCCACTGGTCGATCCGGTAGGCCTTGGGTGCTCCGAGCCATTGGGCATCGCTCGACGGGGGGTAATCCGGGCCGCTCGTTCCCGTGAGGAAGGCGACCTGGGTGATGTTGTAATGGGGATCGCTCGCACCCTGGGCGATCAGTGAGCCGCCGTTGTCGACGCCGGTGCCGTACAGATCGGTGATCTGGTGGATGATGTCGCCTCGTACCGGAACGGTGCACGCCAGCGCCAGCACCAATCCCGCCGCAGCAGTTGCAACCCGACCCATCCCGTCGCATGCACGCCGGCTCGCCGACAAGGCGATGGGACTCGACACCCGAGAGGCCGCACTGCGCCGCGAGGTGTCATTGACTTCCATTCCGGCCTGGTGCATCCGAGCCATCTTCAGATCCCTCGTTACGGTGTCCTCGGGGGCCGCCTCGGCACCCCGCTCGACGCGGCCGACTGAGGTGATTCGCCCCACGCGATGCCGCTGAACCTCCATCACTGCAACCCTCATGCCGGCCATGACGAAATGGCATGGAGCACCCGGTGGAGTGCCGTAAGAGAATGCCAGGAATAGGTTTCCACCGATCGCCAGCACGCGGATCCGATTCAAACGGCGATCGTTTTCGTGCTACAACCTCTCGTGGCCGGTCTGAACCGCCCCAGGGAGACGGGTCGATCCACTCCACTCCCTGTGGGGGAGTGATGGGACGACCCGGGTGCCGTTCGGCGACGTGGTGACGAGGCGTGCGATGGCGATGCCGCTCGATCGGCCGGTCGGCGAATCCTGGCGAAGGCCCGTGATCGTCGGGCGACTGCAAGCCGTGGGGGTGTCGCAGGCACGTCGCCGCCGTTGTTTTCTTCGCGTGTTGCTCCTGGGCTTGGGCGCGACGGTCTCTGCTCCGGCTGCCGCGGTGGACCCGGACGCGCGGGCCGATCGGTTGGCGGTGGAGATCGACCACTACCGGCAGGTGGTGCGGCCGCTGTTGGCGCGGCGCTGCCAGGCGTGCCATGGGGCACTGGGCCAGCAATCAGGGCTCCGTGTCGATACGGCCGCCGCCGTCCTCGTCGGGGGCGCGTCCGGTCCCGCGGCGCTCGCCGGCTTCCCCGATGCCAGCGCGCTGATCGCTCGGGTGACCGATCCCGACCCGACCCGGCGCATGCCGCCTGAAGGGGAGGGGGAACCGCTCACCGCGGTCGAAGTGACGGCACTCCGCTCCTGGATCGCCGCCGGCTGCCCGGCGCCCCCCGACGAGCGGCCCGAGCCCGATCCCCGCGATCACTGGGCGTTCCGGCCGGTCGTGCGGCCGGCTGTGCCCGGAGCTGCGGACGGCCACCCGATCGACCGCTTCCTCGAGGCCGCCCGCGCGAAGGCAGGCATCACGGCCGTGGCGGCCGAGGCGCCTCCCGGGATCCTCGTCCGCAGGCTGTATCTCGATCTCATCGGGATTCCCCCCAGCCCGGAGGATCTGGCGGCGATCGTCGCCGATCGCGCCGCGGGTACCGCGGGGTGGTACGAGCGGCTCGTCGATCGACTGCTCGCCGATCCCCGCCATGCGCAGCGCTGGGCGCGGCACTGGATGGATGTCTGGCGCTACTCCGACTGGTGGGGCCTGGGCGACCAACTCCGCAACAGTTCCCCCCACATCTGGCACTGGCGCGACTGGATCGTGGAATCGCTCGCGGCGGATCTGCCGTACGACGAGATGGTGCGGCTCATGCTGGCAGCCGACGAACTGCATCCCGACGATCCTGCGCGCCTCCGCGCCACCGGCTTCCTCGCCCGCAACTGGTTTCTCTTCAACCGCACGCCGTGGCTCGACGAGACCGTGGAGCACGTCGGCAAGGCGTTTCTCGGGCTGACGCTCAACTGCGCGAAGTGCCACGACCACAAATACGACCCTCTCCGGCAGGAAGACCACTACGCCTTCCGCGCCTTCTTCGCCCCCTACCACGTGCGCCACGACGTCGTCCCGGGCGAACCCGACACCGCTCGCGACGCGATCCCGCGCGTGTTCGACGGCGAGCCGACCGCCCCCACCTACCTCTTGGTGCGCGGCGACGACGCCCGGCCGGCGAAGGACCGCCCGATCGCGCCCGGGGTGCCGGCCGTCTTCGGCGTGCCTTTGCCGCCGATCGAGCCGGTGCCGCTGCCCCCAGGTGCCTGGCAGCCGGAGCGGCAGCCGTGGGCGATCGAGGCCCATCGTGCCGCGGCGCGCGGGCGGGTCGCGGCGGCCGCGGCGGCCCCCGCTGCGGCCGCCGCGGATGATCGCCCGCTCGTCGAGGCCCGTCTCGAGGCGGAGCGCGCCGCGCTGGCGGCGATCGAAGCCCGTGCCACGGCGATGGAGGCAGGATGGAATGCCGACGACGCCGCCTCCCACCGCGCCCAGGCGGCGGTCACCGCCGAGCGCGAATGGGCCGCGGCCCAGGCGCGGGTGGCCGTGGTCGAGGCGGAACGGGCGGCGGCCGCCGCCGGCG
>JBJSXB010000283.1:0-18226 GCA_046086245.1 Planctomycetaceae bacterium
CCCACCCGGGGGGCCGCCGGACGGGGGCTGTCCGCCCCCCTGTCCGCGGTTGGGCATCATCGATGCGAACTGCGAGCGGTTTCCCTCGAACATCTTCCGCATCGAGTCGAAGCCGTTGATCTGCTTGTCGAGGTAGGCGTCACGCTTCTCCGGGGGGGTGGTGAAGTAGCCGTTCACGGTGTTCTGCATCGACGCCATCATCACCTTCTCACCCTCCTTGAAGGCGGCGCGGCGCAGCTCCTCGGGCAGCGCTTGCACCTTGCCGAACCAGGTGACCGCCGCGGTGACGCGGGCCGCCATTTCCAGCATCCCCTTCGGCGGTTCGTTGATCGGGTACTTGGCGGCGAGTTCCTGCGTGAACTGCCGGAACTCGGCGATTCGCGGATCCTCGCGGCTCGACCACCACCACCAACCGCCTCCCGCCATCAACCCGACGACGAGGCACAGGCCGGCCAGCGTCGCCCACAGGCGTCGCCGCGAATTGCCATCCTCTCTGCGGAGCCGAGCGCGGTCGGCGGCGTGGACGCTGGGCATGATCGTCTCCGGAAGGGGCGGGGCAGGCAGGGGGGAGGTCGACCGGCAGCGCCTGGATTGTAGCGCCGCGACGCCGGCAAAGCAGCCGGAGAATCGCCCCGCCGCCAGTCCGCGCTGACCCGTCGGCCGGGCCGGCGGGGCGACGGCGGGCGGGGTACGGATCAAAACGAGAAGGGGGGTCGGGCGGCGACCGCCCGACCCCCCTCGAGAACCTCTGGCCGTCCTCGCCGGATCAGCAGCCCTTCTTCAACAGGCCACAACCCTTGCGCGCCTTGCCGCCGTGGCCACTGCAGGCGGCGTTGCCGCAGCCGCAGGCGTCGCCGCCGTTGCCGCAGGCGTCGCCACCGCCGTTACCGCTGCCGTTGCCGGCACACGGATCGACCGGCACCTGCTCGCAGATCGTGCGGCAGACCTTGACCGGCACCTGCTTGGTGACGCAGTGGGGGACGCACACCGAGTAGGTCTCGGTCTTCGTCTCGCACACCGTGTCGAACAGGGTGACGGTGTAGTTGCAGCTCTTCTGCTGCGGGACCATCACCGTGTAGCAGACCTCCTTCGAGCGGGACTCCGGGACGCACTTGTTGACCGTGTAGGTCGCGGTCCGCGTCTCGCAGCGGAACTTCGTGACGCAGTGGGTCTTGGTGCGGGTCTCTGGGACCATCTTCGTGACGCAGTAGGTTCCGGTGCGGACCTCGTCGCGGCACTTGTTGACCTTCACCATCCGGGTCCGCTGCTCGGGGACGAACTTCGTCACACAGTAGGTGCGGGTCCGCTCCTCGCAGCGGCTCTTGTTGACGCACTTGGTGCGGGTCCGATCCTCACAACGGTACTTGGTCACGCAGTAGGTGTAGGGAACCTGCTCCGTGACACACTCCCACTTGGTGCACTCGATCTCGCGGGTCTCGCAGGTCGGCACCCACTTGCGGCAGCAGACCGTCTTCGGGCAACAGGGGTTGCCGTCGGCGTCGTACTTGCCGTTCGCGGAGATCTCCTTCACCTCGGTCTGCCAGCTGCCACCGCGGACCGTGACGGTCTTGGTGAACTTGCTGGGCACCCGCTTGGTGACCGAACGGAAGCCGGTCATCTGCTCGGTGTAGGGGACGCGCACCGTGTAGGACTCTTCGACCTGCTCGGTGTACGGCACGCGCACCGTGTAGGTCGCGGTCCGCTCCTCCTTGACCGGCACCATCACCGTGTACGCCTGCTCGACGCACTCGGTGTAGGGCACCTTCACCGTCCAGCTCCGGGTCCGCTCCTCCTTGACGGGCACGCAGACCGTGTAGGACTTCTCGATCGTCTCCGTGTAGGGGACGCGCACCGTGTACTCACGGGTCCGCGTCTCCGGAACGATCGTGTTGACGGTGTAGTTCACCGTCTTCGTCCTGGTCTCGGGCACCATCACGGTGTAGTTCCGCGTCCGCTCCTCGGTCCGCGGCACCCGCTTGGAGACGGTGTACGACCGTTCCCGCTGCTCTTTCGACCACTCGCGCACCTGCACGTCACGCATCTCGGTGACCCACTCGCGACGCTGCACGGTCCGCATCGCCGGGGCGGCCACGGCACCGTCGGCGATCATCGCCGACTCGGCGGCCGGAGCCGACTCCGCCACGATCGCACCCTCGGCGGCCGGAGCGGCGTGATCGCCCCCGACCAGGACCGAGCCTTCGTTGGCTTCCTTGATCACGGCATCCTGACCGTGGACCAGGCCGTTTCCACCGCAGATCGCGGCGGCGGCCACCCAGGGCAGGAAGCCGAACGTCAAACGCTTCTTCACGGAATCCTCCAATTGGATGAAAAAGACACGCACTCAACGGTTCGCGAACACGGAGACCGGACGCCGGACGCGGGTGCCATCCCCAGTCGATGACGCCGACGGCACGGTGGCCGGGTCGAGTCCGCCGACGGCGTCCCCCTGGCGGCGGTCGGGCAGCGGATACCAGGCGCTGTTCCGCGACCGCCAGGGTTTGCGCGAGCGGCAAACTCACAGGGAGTGATCGGGTCGCCGCGACCGGAAAACTCACGCCGCCCGCAAAACGACCGTCCGTGCCGGTCATGCCGGTCGTGCGGCGGTGGCTGCCGTCAGCCGACGAGCACCACGATCAGCTCGCGCGGGCCGTGGGCGCCGAGGACGAGGATCCGCTCGATGTCGCCGGTGCGACTGGGCCCGGTGATCAACGACAGCATGCTCGGCAGCCGGCCCCCGTGACGCCGCCGCGCGCCGTCGAACGCGTCGGCGAGCGTGGCCACCACCTGGTCCACGGTGGCGATCACGACGTGGACATGAGGCAGCACCGAGAGGCCGCGGCCGCCGCACGTGCCGCTGCCGACGAGGATCGAACCGGTCTGGGCGACGAGCGCCTCGCAGGCGGTGATGCCGGCGTCGCAGCCATCGAGGGCGTCCTTGGCCGCCGCTGCCGGCGCGGCGTCGTCGACGCAGTGGCTGGCGCAGGGAACGCCCGCCAGCAGCGGCTCGACGAGCGGATGGTGATGGTAGGCGACCCGCTTCCAATCGCGCTGCCGCGCCAGCGCGAAGACGAACTCGGTGGCGGCGGTGAGGTCGGGCGCGCGGTGGGCCACGGCGCGGAGGAGGGCCAGATTGCGAAGCAGGATGTCCATCCGCTCCGCGGGCGTGGCTCCGCCATCGGGCAGCCACGGCCGCGTTGGCGCCGGGAGGATCGCCAGGGGATCGGGTGCGTCGGCCTCGGCCCGGTGCGCCGTGTGAGGGGCCCGGTGCGCCGTATGAGGGGGTGGCGCAGGCCGCGCCAGCGCCTCGCGCACCCGCGCGAGCACCACGTCGCGCGCCGCTGCGTCGGAACCGGTCATCGTTGGCTCCGGCGCGTGCGCCACTGGCTGCGGAACGAATGCCGCGGTGCTCGAGGCAGGTCGCGCGACGCCAGCCACGAGGCCAACGGCGCCGGCCGCAGCCGTTGCACCAGCGGCAGCGCGAGGCGCCCGATGCGGCCGGCGAGCGCGAACAGCCACGGCCGGGCGGCGACGAAGGCGAACAGGCGGTGGCCGAACCGCTCGCGGCGGTCGGGCGCCGCGCGGACGGCGTTGCGACGGTTGTGGAGCAGATGGTGGTGGATGTCGATCCGCACCGGACAGGCGTCGGTGCAGGCACCGCACAGCGAACTGGCGCCGGAGAGGTGGTTCCAGTCGACGAGACCGCGCAGGTGGGGAGTGATCACCGAGCCGATCGGTCCCTGATAGGTCGTGCCGTAGGTGAACCCGCCGACGTTCTTGAAGATCGGGCAGACGTTCAAGCAGGCGCCGCAGCGGATGCAATGCAATGCGTCGCGCTGCTCGGGATCGGCGAGGATCGCGGTGCGGCGGTTGTCGAGGAGGACGACGTGCATCTCCTCGGGGCCGTCGCACTCCCCCGGCCGGCGCGGACCGGAATAGAGGGTGTTGTAGCAGGTCAGCGGCTGGCCGGTCCCGGCGGTGGCCAACATCGGCAGCAGAACCGCCAGGTCGTCGAGGCGTTCCACGACCTTCTCGATGCCGGCGATGGCGATGTGCACGCGGGGCAGCCCCGCCGTGAGCCGGGCGTTGCCCTCGTTCTCGGTGATCGAGATCTGTCCCGTCTCGGCGACGAGAAAATTGGCGCCGGTGATCCCTACGTCGGCATCGACGTAGAGGCGCCGCATGTGACGGCGGGCGATCATCGTCAACTGCTCGGGATCGTCGGTCGGAGCGCTCCCGAGGTGGCGCTGGAAGAGATCGCTGATCTCGCCACGGCGAACGTGCATGCAGGGGAACACGAAATGGTAGGGAGGCTCGCCGCGGAGTTGCTGGATGAACTCGCCGAGGTCGCTCTCCACCACGCCGTAACCCTCTTCCTCCAGCGCCGCGTTGAGGTGGATTTCCTCGCTGGTCATGCACTTGCTCTTGATCACCGCGCGGGCACCGGCGGCGCGGAGCAGGTCGAGCACGATCCGCCGCGCCTCGTCCGCGTCGCGCGCCCAGTGGACGACGCCGCCGTTGGCGGTGAAGGCGGCCTCGAAGCGGGGGAGGAGGACGTCGAGCCGGTTGACGGCCGACCATTTGGCGAGGCTGGCGGCGTCGCGGGCATGATCCCAGTCGCGGTAGCGGGCCTTCTGGGCGTCGCGCGTGGCGTAATAGCCGGCCAGCGCACGGCGTACGAATGCCCGGTGGTCGGCATCGCGGACGCATGCCGCGGCGTCGTCGAGGAAGCGCCGCTTGGCGGCGCCGTGATCGCCGGTGTCCGGCCCCCGTGATGTCGCGGCCGTCCCCGGATCGGCCGTCGATGCGGCGCCTCGCGTGGGGTCGGGAACGATCATGGAGATGTGTCGTGAGGAACGGACGAGACCTCCAGATGATAGCGATGGAGAACCGCCGGACGGCGTTTGTGCCGTGGATTCCAACCCCCCGAGAGGGTAGAAACCAAGGAGTTTCCGGTCGTCCCTTCCGGCCGCCTCCCCTCCGCCCGTCGCCGCGACGCGTGCCCGCATGGTGCCCTACTCCGCCTTCGAGCGGTTTCTCTTCCCGGGCGGGATCTGGATCGCGCTGGCGGTTCTCTGGGCGGCGTCGTGCATGTGGGTCGATCGTGACGCGCGGACGACCCTCGGCCGGTCGATGCCGTGGTCGTTTCTCTATTGCCTGGCCGGGGTCGCGATGCTCGTGCTGAGTTACCAGCTGGGGCTCGCGGCGCTGCCGCTGATGGTGCTGCTGGTGCCCACGGCGCTGGTCGGATACTGCGCCTACCGCGACACCAAGGCGCCCCCGTTCGACAAGATCCTCCATCCGCGCACGGCGGTGCAAATCCTGCGGCAGGTCGCCGGCGTCGTCGGCCTCGGCGAGACGGTCGATCGACTCTTCGCCCAGCCGCTCCGCCCCGCCGCCAAGGGACCGAATCAGATCCAGTTGGTGAAGAAGGACGGCACGCTCGTCGACAGCCGCGGGCGCGACGAGACCTCGCGTGCGGTCCGTGCCCTGCAGGACATCTTCCTCAAGGTGGTGCCGATGCGGGCCACCGACATCCATATGGAGCCCAAGAGCCCCGACGAGATGGTGGTCCGGTGCCGGATCGACGGCATGCTCCAGCGGGTGTCGGACCTGCCCGCGGAGGAGGGGAAAGCGGTGCTGTCGGCGATGAAGGTGCTCGCCGACATGGACATCGCCGAACGCCGCCGCCCGCAGGACGGCACGTTCGCCGTGATCATGGGGGAGCGGCGTTTCGACGTCCGTGCCGCCAGCGCGCCGACCAACTACGGCGAAAAGATGTCGCTGCGTCTCCTCGACGCCGACGGTGGAATGGTGAAGGGGGGGCTGGGCAAACTGGGGATGCGCGATTCGATCCTCAAGCCGCTGCGCGAGATCTGCCAGCAGCCCCACGGGATGCTCATCGTCTGCGGGCCGACCGGGTCGGGGAAGACGACCACGCTCTATTCGGCGCTCGGCGAGATCGACACCTACTCACGCAACATCATCACCATCGAGGATCCGATCGAGTATCGGCTCGAGGGCATCTCCCAGACCGCCGTCAACAACGCCGCCGACCTGACCTTCGCGAAGATCCTCCGCTCCGCCCTGCGGCAGGATCCCGACGTGATCCTCGTCGGCGAAATCCGCGACAAGGAGACGGCCGAGATCGCCATGCAGGCGGCGATGACCGGGCACTTCGTGTTCACCACGCTCCACGCCAATGACGCCCCGACGACGATCACGCGGTTGCTCGACCTCGGCGTCGACATCAGCCTGGTGCAATCGGCCGTCAGCGCGGTGCTCGCGCAGCGTCTGGTGCGTCTGCTCTGCGACAAATGCAAGGAGCCCTACGACCCGGGGCCGGAGGAGCGGCCGCGGCTCGGGATTCCGGCCGACCGGCCGATCACCCTCTACAAGGCCCGCGCAAAGGGTTGCACGCAGTGCCACGGCAGCGGGTATCGGGGGCGCAGCGGGGTCCACGAACTGTTGGTGTTCGACAATGCGATCCGCGATCTCCTCGTCGGACGGCCGAGCGTGCAGGTGATCCGGGCGACGGCACGGAAATCGGGCATGCGTACGCTGCTCGAGTCGGGGGTGGCGAAGGTGCTCGCCGGACAGACGAGCGTCGACGAAGTGATGCGGGTGCTGAAGTGAGCGGGCGGGTCGCCGCGTGACGCCGCGCCGGGAGGAGCCGTGATGCTGTTGGCTGACGGGATGGTGCAGCAGTGGGGCGACATCGGCGCCATCGGCGTCGTGATCGCGATGGCGTTGGTGGGGATGAAGAGCGGCTTGTTCGTCGCCACGCTGTGGGGTCTGTCGGCGCTGATCGCGGTGATGGCCGGGCTGTCGGGGCTCGATCGCCTGGGCACCTGGCTGTTGTCGGCGAACGTGCCACCGGTGTGGATTCCGGCCGCCTCGTACACGACGATCGCCGTGGCGGTGGCCCTCGCCCTCCGCCTCGCCGTGGGCGCGGTGGTGATGGAGGACGAGGTTCGCTTTCCGCCGCTGATCGACACGCTCGGCGGCCTCGCCGTCGGGGCGCTGGCGGGTGTGATCGCGGCGGGCGGCCTGCAACTGGCGCTGTCGATGGCGCCCCTCCCCGCGTGGGCGGGGCGGGTCGATCCGCGCAAGCAGCTCGATTTCGGCGGCCCGTTGCTCGAGTGCTTCGCGCGGTTCGCGACCGCCGACCCGCTCGAGCGGAAGGTGGTGCTCGACGGAGAGCCGGGTCTCAAGTTCGACCCCGCCGCGGCGCTCAAGCCCCCCGCGTCACCGCAGGAGGAGTTGGAGCGGAAGCTCAACCCGTGGAAGTACAGCGAGGTGTTCGCCGACATGAATCTCAACGGCGATCGCGACGAAGACGAACCATTCGCCGACTCCGACGGCGACGGCAAGTTCTCCCTGATGACGGAGACCGACGATCGCAACGGCAACCGGCTCCGCGACATCGGACTGCTCGAGCGCTACCGTCTCGGGCCGTGGTTGACGGTATCGATGACCAAGAAGCTGCCGCCGCAACGCGACGGCGAGGGTGGCGGCGATCGGCCTGCGGCGACGCTCGCCGGCGAACCGTCGGCCGGCGCCCCCTCCGCACCCCCGACCCAGGTCGCGGCGGTGCCTCCGGCGCCCCCGATCACCGCCGCCCCCTCCACGGCCCAGCCCTCGACCGCGCCGCCAGCGGTCAAACCACCGGCACCCCCGGTCGCCCCTCCATCTGCGGCTGCCGACAAGGTGGTGATCCGGGTCACGGCCGCCACCCTCTTCGACGCCGAAGCGGCGACCGCGAAGCTCTCCAAGAAACTCGACGTCGTGGGCAGCACGTGGACCCGCGAAGGCAACGTCACGATCATCGTGTTGCCGTACGGCGGCAAGCTCAAGGAGGTGATCGCGGCGATCGCGGACGCCGACGTCGGGCTCGTCGCCCAGACCGATGCCGCGACGCGGACGATCAGCGTGGCGGTCGAATAAGACCGCGTCAGCCGGTGCGGGCGAGCACCTCGGCGAGATGGATCGTGCGCAGCGGCAGTCCCTGACGCGACAGCCAGCCGTCGAGCTGCAACTGGCAACTCGGGTCGGAGGAGACGACGTAGGCGCATCCGGTGCGGGCCAGCGACCCCCCTTTCACCTCCGCCATCGCGGTGGAGATCATCGGATACTTCACGCTGAACAGTCCGCCGAACCCGCAGCAACTTTCCGGCTCGTCGCACTCCACCAGTTCGAGCCCGCGCACCGCCGCCAGCAGCCGCCGCGGCGCCGCCTGGATCCGCAACTCGCGCAGGCCGTGGTAGCCGTCGTGGTAGGTGACGCGGTGCGGGAAGACGGCCCCGACGTCGTCGATCCCGAGCCGATCGACGAGGAACTCGCCGAATTCCCAGACCCGCGTCGCCAGGTCGAGCGCCGCGGCCTCGTGCGGGGTGCCGGCGAGCACCTGCGGATAGAAGACCCGCATCATCGCCACGCACGAGCCGCTCGGCCCTACCACCGCCTCGGCGTCGGCAAACACCTCGACGGCGCGGGCCGCCACTGCCCGGGCCTCGTCGAGATAGCCGGCATTGAACGACGGCTGGCCGCAGCACGTCTGCGCCGTGCGGAACGCAACCTCGTGGCCGAGCCGCTCGAACACCGTCGCCACCGCCATGCCGACGGCGGGAGTCATCTGATCGACGAAGCAGGGGATGAAGAGATCGACCTTCATCGGCGGCCATCCTCGCCGGCCCGGCCCGCTCCGCCCGCGGCGCTCACCGGCCGCGGCCCCGTTCCACGGCGCGGACGAGCGCCTGGCCCATGTCGGCCGGGCTCTCGGCGACCTCGATGCCGGCCGCGGCGAGCGCTTCGAGCTTGGCGGCGGCCGTCCCCTTGCCAGCGGAGATGATCGCCCCGGCGTGGCCCATCCGCTTGCCGGGGGGCGCCGTGCGGCCGGCGATGAACGCCGCGACCGGTTTGGTCACGTGCCGGCGCACGAAATCGGCAGCCTCCTCTTCGGCACTGCCGCCGATTTCACCGATCATGAGGATCGCGTGGGTGTCGGGGTCGGCTTCGAAGAGGGCGAGGATGTCGATGAAGCTCGAGCCGACCAGCGGATCGCCGCCCAGGCCGACACAGGTGCTCTGTCCGTGGCCGAGATTGGTCAGCTGCCAGACCGCCTCGTAGGTGAGGGTGCCCGACCGGCTCATCACGCCGACGTGCCCCGGGGTGTGGATGTACCCGGGCATGATGCCGATCTTGCCGACGCCCGGCGTGATCACACCCGGGCAGTTGGGACCGACCAGACGGCTCTTCGAGGCGGCGACCACCGGCATCACCCGCGCCATGTCGAGCACCGGGATTCCCTCGGTGATCGCGATCACCAATTCGATCCCGGCGGCGACCGCCTCGAGGATCGCGTCGGCGGCGAACGGCGGGGGCACGAAGATCATCGTCGCGTTGGCGCCAGTCGAGGCGACCGCCTCGGCGACGGTGTCGAACACCGGCAGGCCAGCGACCTGCTCCCCTCCCTTGCCGGGCGTCACGCCGCCGACCATCCGCGTGCCGTACTCCAGGCACCCGCGGGTGTGGAACTCACCGACGCGGCCGGTGATCCCCTGGCAGATGACCCGGGTCTGGTGGTTGACGAGGATGCTCATGACACGGTGATGGCCTGGCAGGGGACTCGGATCGGGTGATCGCTGGGGTGGATGGTGGGGAGGCGCGGCGCCCGCTCAGGCCTTGCTGGCGGCGACGACCTTCTTCGCCGCGTCGGTCAGGCCCGTGGCGGAGATGATCGACGTGCCGCTCGCGGCGAGGATCCGCCGCCCCTCCTCCACCTCCGTGCCCTCGAGTCGCACCACCAGCGGCACGTCGAATCCGACGGTGCGCGAGGCCTCGACCAGGGCGTTGGCGATCGTGGTGCAGCGCATGATGCCGCCGAAGATATTGACCAGCACCGCCTTGACGTGGGGATCGGAGAGGATGATGCGGAAGGCCTCGGTGACCGCCTTGACGTCGGCGCCGCCGCCGACGTCGAGAAAGTTGGCCGGTTCGCCGCCGTGGAGTTTCACCAGGTCCATGGTGCTCATGGCCAGCCCGGCACCGTTGACGAGGCAGCCGATCGTGCCCGACAGCTTGACGTACGACAGGCCGGCCGCCGCGGCCCGCGTCTCGGCGGGCTCCTCTTCGGCCTCGTCGCGCAGGGCGGCGATGTCCTTGTGGCGGAACAGGGCGTTGTCGTCGAAGGTCATCTTCGCGTCGAGGGCCACCAGCGCCCCGTCCTCGGTGAGGACCAGCGGATTGATCTCCAGCAGCGCCGCGTCGAGGTGGACGAACGCCCGGGTCAGGGCCCCGAAGAACTGCTCGGCCGCGCGCCACGACGCGGTCGGCAGGCCGAGCTTCGAGGCGAGCAGCCGGGCCTGATGGCCGGCGAGGCCCCGGTCGGGGTCGAACGGCTCCGAAAGGATCAACTCCGGCGTCTTCGCCGCCACCTCTTCGATGTCCATGCCGCCCGCCGTGCTGGCGATGAGCACCGGCGCGCCGACGCGCCGGTCGACGAGCACCGCGCAGTACAACTCGCGGGCGATCCGGCAGCCGCTCTCCACGAACACCTGCCGCACGGTCTGCCCCGCCGGGCCGGTTTGGATGGTGACCAGGGTGTTGCCGAGCAGGCCGCCGGCGATCCGCGCGGCATCAGCGGCGCTGCGCGCGAGCTCCACGCCGCGCTGGGACGAGCCGACGACCTGACCCTTGCCACGGCCGCCGGCATGGATCTGCGCCTTGACGGCACAGACGGGCGTGCCGAGCGCCGTGAACGCTGCCGCCGCCTCGTCGGGCGTGCGGGCGACGCGGCCGGGCAGAACGGGCACGCCGGCAACGCGGAGGAGTTCTTTCGCCTGGTATTCGTGGATCTTCATGACGACCTTGGGGGACGGCGCGGGACGCCCAATATGGCAGGAAGGGGGGCGGTTTCCAATCGGCTGCCGCGATCCGCGCGGGACGGGCGTCCGTGGCGGCGCCGTGCCCGGCGGACGGGCCGTTCAGGCCGCGGTACGGGCCAGGTGCCGCTCGACGAGGCAGAGGTCGCAGCCGGCGGCGAGCAGGTCGCGGCGCACGCGGCGCAAGTCGAGGCGGTAGTGGTTGGTCCGCAGCAATCCGACCTTCACGTAGGGCACTCCGGCGGCGAGCAGCCGCCGGTAGGTGAGTTCGCTGGGATTGTGCGGCACACGCCGCGCCTTGCGCAGGTGCCGCCAACTCCGCAGCGGATCGCCGAGTGAGAGGTGAGGCAGAATCTCGGCGGTCGCCAACGGCCCGGCGCGCGCGGCGTCAAACAGGGCGGCCGTGCGCAGCCCCGTCGCCGCCACCATCTCGGAGAGGCCGATCTCGTAGCGATCGATCACCGCCTCCTTCGAAGACAGTGGCACGACCCCCGCCCAGAACGTGTGCCACCGCGGATGGTCGAGCAGCCGGCGCCGCGCCGCGAAGAACCAGCTCTGCAGGTGCGGCGCACCGCGCCGGCCGCGGCTGCGCGGACCCTGGACGGATCGGACCATGCCCCAGAAATCGGCGTCGGCGACGCGCCGGTCGGCGACCACCGGCCCCAGTTCCCACAACGGGCCGTAGACGCTGTCGTTGACGCACACGACCTCGTCGAATGCGCGGGCGTCGAGCGCGTCGAGGCCGGCGCGCCAGCTGCCGAAATCGTAGCCCTCGTTGGGGCGGGCGATGAACGTGTCGACGACGCCACCGAGGTCGGCGGGCAGGCGGCGGACGCTCGTCGAGACGAGCACGACCCGCTCGGCGACACGCAGGTAGGCGGCCAGCGCGGCGCGGACATGGGGATCGACGACGCCGTCGCGGTCGAAGTGGGCGAGGATCACGGCCCGGCGCATCGCGGTGGCTCCCGGTGGCGATGGCATGCCGCGACGGGCGACCGCGCCTCAGGCGGCCCGGCGCCGCGCGGTGCGGAGGCGGTCCTGGAGAATGCCGGCGCGCCGCAGCGGCAGGCTTCGATCCCCGGCACGCGGCAGCAACTCCAGAAGCCGCGGCAGGTGTTCGAGCGTCGTCGCCGCGGCGTCGTAGTTGCCACCGACGAGCTGCTTTTCCGCCGTGCGGATCGCCGACCCGGCGTGCCAGCGGGCGCTCGCCTGGCGGACCCGCACGCGCAGCGACTCGGGCAGGGCCCCGGCGTTGATGGCGATCGTGTGGATCAGATCGGGCCAGACGGCACCGCTCGAGAGCAGGCGCATCGACTCGCTGTTGTCGTGGCGGCGATACACCGCCAGCACGTTCGGGTCGTACCACACCGGATAGAGCGCGGCGATCCGCACCCACATCTCCCAATCGAGCGCCTGACGCAGGTCGATCCGGAAGCCACCGAGGCGTTCGAAGGTGGCACGGGGGACGACGGCCGACGGGGTCTGGACGCGCTGCCGCTCGGCGATTCGCGGCAGCCAGTTGGCGAGGATGCCCGCGGTCCACTGCAACCGCGAGGCGGTCTTGATGCAGCGATCGCCGCCGTCGACGAAGCGCGACCGGCAAAACGCCATGCCGACACCGGGCACGGCGCGGAGGCCGCGGTCCATCCGCGCGTAAAAACCCGGCAGGACGAAGTCGTCCTGATGGAGGAGATGGACCAATTCACCCCGTGCCAGCGTCAGCGCCCGGTTCCAGTTGCGCCCCAGACCGAGCCGGCGGCGGTGGGGATGGAACTCGACGCGGCCGTGGACATCGATCCGATCGATCAACCGGCGGACGTCGACCTCGCGCGACGCGTCGTCGACGACGGCGATCTGCATGTCGTCGGCGACGGGGGCCTGCGCCAGCACGCTGGCCAGCGCCCGTTCGAAGGTGTGGTCGGGCTCGAACGTCGGCAGCATCACCGAGAACCGCGGGCGCCGCGTGCCCGGCGGAAGCGGGTCGATGGGCACGACCGCCGAGCCGGTGGTGGCGGAGCGGTGTTCGAGCCCCGACGCCTCGGCGGGGCCATCGACGCCGATCAACGCGGACCATTCGTCGAGCGCCAGCACCCCCTCCGCGGCGAGGAAGCCGCGGCGGTGCCGTCGGACCGCGAACGGGGGGACGCGTTGATGCATGGAAACGGTCACACGGGTCGGGCCGGTTGTGCCACAGGGGGGTATCGGCCCCCACGGGCGACTTCCTTCACTGGCCGCGTCCGGTCTTTTCCAGCTTTCCGCGATCGCCCCGTTTGACGTGGGGCCCGACCTTGCCGTCGATTCCACCGGGGGGCAGACGCTCGCCGGGCGGCGGCGTGCCCCGGCCGTGGCGCTTTGTCGTGCCGTGGCGCCGGCGGGCACCGTCGGTAAGCCGTCAGTAATTCGGCGTCGGTGCCCGATAGTGGGCGAGGTTCACGGAGCGGAACCAGTCGATCGTCTTGGCCAGCCCCTCGGCCAACGGCACGGTCGGTTGCCATCCCAGCCGCGTCCCGGCCAGCGTGATGTCGGGTCGCCGCCGTTCGGGATCGTCCTTCGGCAGCGGGCGCTCCACCAGCGGCGAGCGCGAGCCGGTGAGCCGGAGCGTCAGCTCGGCCAGTTCGCGGATCGTGAATTCTCCCGGGTTGCCCAGGTTCACCGGTCCGGTGAACCCGTCGGGAGCGTCCATCATCCGGATCATCCCCTCGACCAGGTCGTCGCGGTAGCAGAAGCTCCGGGTTTGGGCCCCCGACCCGAAGATCGTGATCGGCTCGCCGAGAAGCGCCTGGCGGATGAAGTTGGAGACGACGCGGCCGTCGTAGGGATGCATCCGCGGCCCGTAGGTGTTGAAGATCCGCACGATGCGGACGTTGACCCCGTTGGCGCGGTGGTAGTCCATGAACAGCGTCTCCGCGGCCCGTTTCCCCTCGTCGTAGCAGGCGCGTGGTCCGATCGGATTGACCGCGCCACGGTAGCTCTCCGGCTGCGGATGGACCTCCGGGTCGCCGTACACCTCGCTGGTGGACGCCTGCAGCACCTTCGCCCGGCAGCGCCGCGCCATGCCGAGCACGTTGATGGCCCCGAGCACGCTCGTCTTCAGCGTCTTGATCGGGTTGTACTGGTAGTGGCCGGGGGATGCCGGACAGGCGAGGTTGTAGATCTCATCGACCTAGAGCCACAGCGGATGGACGATGTCGTGGCGGACGAGTTCGAAGTTGGGGGCGCCGAGGAGATGGGCGACGTTGGTCTTCTGGCTGGTGAAGAAGTTGTCGACACAGATCACGTCGTGGCCGGCGGCGACCAGACGCTCGCAGAGATGGCTGCCGAGGAAGCCGGCGCCGCCGGTGACCAGGATTCGTTTCAGCGAGGGCATGCGACCTCCGGCATGGTGTGGGGAATCGCCCCGGTGTACCATCCCGGACGCCGCGATTCAGCACGCACGGTGTATCGTGCCGGAAGGGGGAATCATGAAGGGGCGCATCCATCATTCGCTCGTCTATTGGTGCTACAACATCGCCGGTGACCGGTGGGACCTGGAGACGCTGTGCCGGATCGCCAAGGACCTCGGCTGCGAGTCGATCGAGATCCTCGAGCCGGAGCATTTTCCCACGCTCGCCCGCCACGGCCTGA
Source organism: Planctomycetaceae bacterium (assembly GCA_046086245.1). GTDB lineage: Bacteria > Planctomycetota > Planctomycetia > Pirellulales > UBA1268 > F1-20-MAGs016. The sequence continues at coordinate 14,505 of JBJSXB010000283.1, forward strand.
CCTGTGCACTGGCGGCCAACGGCATGCCGGGGGCGCCGTTCATGCGCGGTTTCAACAACCCGCGCTACCAACCGGAGGTGATCGAGCGGACGAGCCGCACGATCGACGCCTGCGCGGCGGCCGGCATGCCCTCCGTGATCGCCTTCACCGGCTACAAGTGGCGCGACGCCGACGATCCGACCAGCGGTGCGATCAGCCTCGAGGAAGGGGCCGACCACTGCGTGCAGGGTCTCAAGCGGATCGCCCCCCACGCCGAGAAGCGCGGGGTGACGATCTGCCTCGAGCACCTCAATACCCGTGACGACTCCCACCCGATGAAGGGCCATCCGGGGTATCAGGGAGACGACATCGACTACGTCGCCGACATCGTCCGTCGCGTCGGCTCGCCGCACGTGAAGCTCCTGTTCGACATCTACCACGTGCAGGTGATGAATGGCGACGTCATCCGGCGCATCGAGCAGTACAAGGATCTCATCGGTCACGTCCACACCGCTGGGTGCCCGGGGCGCGGCGAACTGGACGAGCACCAGGAAATCAATTTTCCCCCGATCATGCGCACGCTCGTCGACATCGGATACCGCGGCTACGTCGGTCACGAGTTCATCCCGACCCGCGACGCGCTCGCCGGGCTGAAGCAGGCCGTGGCGGTCTGCGACGTGTGATCGCCCGGCGGGGCGGATGATGCGGCCCGCCGTCGGACGGCGGCCTACGGGGAGCGCCCGCCGGGCCGGACGAGCACCACGCGGAGATCGGCGACGTTGGTTCCGGTGGGGCCGGTGCGGACCAGCGCGCCGGCGGCGTCGAGCACCCCATAGGCGTCGCAGCGTTCCAGGCCGTGGCGGGCCACCGCGCCGTCGACGACGGCCGCGACGTGCCCGTCGGCGATCGCTCCCGCCGCATCGGTGGGGCCGTCCTCGCCGTCGGTGGCGATGCTCGCCAGCACCATCCCCTCCGGCCAGTCGTCCGCTGCGGCGAGCGCCGCGAGCACGGTCTGCTGGTTGCGTCCACCGTGGCCATGATCGGCGGGCACGACGACGGTCGCCTCCCCACCCTCGATCCACGCCCGCGGTCGCCCGTCACGCCGCGCCGCCGCGGCAAGATCACGTCCCCGCGCCAGTAACCGTCGACCCACCTGTTCCGCCCGCTCGTCGGCCGCGGGCGGTCGCCCCGGCGACGGAGTGGCGACGTCGTAGCCCGCCGCACGGGCGGCGGTCACGGCGGCGGCGACGGCCGTGGCGTTGCGACCGACGAGCCGGTGGCTCACGCGGCAGCCCTGCGGCGTGGTCCACGCGTGGTCGCTCGCCGGATCGGCGGCCGCGGGCGACCCGACCGGCGCCGTCGCGTGCGTTCGCGGCGCGGCGCGGTCGCGGTGCCCGGCGAGGTGGTCGGCGAGGTGGTCGAACAGGTGGGGCGCGATCGCGCGGTCGATGCGGTACCGTGCGAGCACGGCGCGTGCGGCCGCGGGATCGGCCGGGGCCGGCATGCAGGGCCCGGAGGCGATGATCTCCAGGGAATCGCCGGCGACGTCGGAGAGCACGAGCACCACCATCCGCCCGCCGCGGCAGGCCCGCGCCAGGCCGCCCGCCTTCACGGCGCTCGCCGCCCGCCGCACCGTGTTGAGGTCGTCGATGCCGGCCCCGGCCCGCGACAGGGCGCCGGTGACGGCGACGATCTCGGGCAACGGGACCCCTTCCACGGGCACCTCGAGCAGCGCCGAACCGCCGCCGGCGATCACCGCGATCGCCACGTCGGCCGGCGCGAGCCCGCCGACGCGTTCGAGCATCTCCCGCGTGGCGGCGACCACCGCCGCCGTCGGTTCATTGACGGCCGGCGGACGCGTCTCCCGCACGACGACTCCCGGGACGGGCCGCCCGCAGCCGACCGGCACGCTGATCACGCCGTCGATCCGCCCGCGTGCGACCCCCGCCCGGTGCAGCCCGGCGACCACGCCGGCGGCGAGCCCGGCCGCCGCCTTGCCGCCGCCGACCACCACCACGCGGCCCGTCGGACCGACCGACCACGGCACCGCCGCCGCCAAGCGGTACGGATCGACGGCAGCCAGCGCCGCCGACCCGATCGTGCCGGCATCGGTCCGCAGGCGGACGTCGGTCATGGCGATGCGTCACGGGATGCGTTTTTGGCCGCGTTCTTCGGATCGAATCGCGACAGGTCGATGCCGCCGCGCGCCTCCTCTTCGAGCAGCTTGACGCGCATCTCGAGGCGTTCGAGGCGCCGCGCGAGCACGGCCGGCGTCTCGGCCGACGACACCGCCGGCGCGGGGCGTGGCACCGCGGGATAGCCGAGCTGCCGCTGGAGGGCGGCGAAGAAATAGAGCGGGTCCTTGCCACGGTTGGCCCGCGCGATGCGTCCCTCGCGCTCGCCGAAGAGGATCACCCGATCGGGGCCGGTGTCGTCGCGGCCGGCGAGCAGCGCCTCGCGTTTTTCCAGGCGCCAGTACTCGGGGCTGCGCACGCTGACGAGGTCGGCGAGATCGACCAAGCCCACCTGGCGGGACACGGTGTTGATCCACTCCTTCCACGCGGCGTCGAACAGCGGATCGTCGGCCACCGCCACCAATCCGCGCGCGTAGTCGAGCCGATTCCGCGACAGGCTCTCCAGCCGGTAGAAGAACAACCCCTGGGGCGTGGCTCCCTCGGCCCGGTACTGCGCCTCGCGCTCCAGCACCGCCAGTGCCGTGCGCACGTCGAACCGTCCCGACTCCTCCTCCGCCTCGTGCATGACGAACGTCTGGAAGGCGCTGAAGTAGTGGGGGAGGCGCGCCATCGCCGTCGACAGCGTGCCGACGAGCTTCAACTCGCCGACCATGTAGTCGATCGCCATCGGCAGCTTGGACGTGGCGAGCACCTCCTGGCCGATCGCCTGGAGGGCTTCCTGCGCCGCCACGCCGCCGCTGACGCGCTCGGCCAGGACCCGGAACAGGTAGGCCTGTTCGATGTATTCCTCACGGTCGAGCATCGTGCTTCTCCACCGCAGCCCGTCCGCCCGGCGGACCGCTGCGCCGGGCATCCTATAATCGGAGGGTCACCGTGGTCTTCCGTAGCCACTCCCAGGATCGGATCGCCGACATGGCGGAGCAATTCTCGTCGGTCGAGGCGGCGGTGGCGGCGATCCGCCGCGGCGAGATCGTGATCGTCGTCGATGCCGAGGATCGGGAGAACGAGGGAGACTTCGTCTGCGCCGCGGAGAAGGCGTCGACCGAGGTGGTCAACTTCATGATCCGCCACGGACGCGGGCAGGTGTGCATGCCGATCCTGCCGGAGACGGCCCGGCGGCTCGACCTGCCGAGGATGGTGACGGCCAACTCCACCCCTCTCGGCACGGCATACACCGTACCGGTGGATCACGTCTCCGCGCGGACCGGCATCACCGCCGGAGAGCGCGCCGCGACGATCGCGGCGATCCTCTCCACCGAATCGCGCCCGACCGACTTCGTCCGGCCGGGGCACCTCTTCCCGCTCGTCGCCAAGGAGGGGGGCGTGCTTCGCCGTGCGGGGCACACCGAGGCGGCGGTCGATCTGGCGCGGATGGCGGGCCTCGAGCCCGCCGGCGTGCTCTGCGAGATCCTCGACGACACCGGCAACCGGGCCGACCGCGCGGCGCTCTTCGCGCTGGCCCGGGCGCACGGTCTCGAGATCATCTCCATCGAGCAGCTCATCCGGCACCGCCGGCAGCGGGAGAAGCTCGTGCACCGCATCGCGGAG
>JBJSXB010000284.1:0-8252 GCA_046086245.1 Planctomycetaceae bacterium
CAGGAGATGCTCGCGGTCTACGACCTGCGGCGCTGAATCGGCAGCGGCCCATGGACCGCGCCGGACCCATCGCCAGCCATCCACCAACGTGAGGGGTTGGCACGATCACCGGGGTGATCGGACAATTCGACGACACGAGGCGGTGAACCATCTGTGGACGACGCGATGCGTCGCCCGTGTGTCAGCCGCGAAGGAGTGATCAACCGATGGCAAAAAAGAAAGCGGTCGCTCGCAAACCCACGCCCGCCAAGAAGAAAGCACCGGCGAAGCAGCGCGCCGTCCCACGGCGCAAGCCGCCACAGATGTCGCTTGGCGCGCAGGCGGCGCCTCCCCGATTCAAGGACGAACCTCCGATTCCCGCTGCGATCAAAAAGGGCTCCAACACGATCGTTTTCAAGACCGAGAACTTCGTGAAACCGGTCACCAACCCCGCCGTCGGCGGCGAGGGCATGTTCACGATCGGCAGTTGCAAGTTTCCCGCCGGCCCTGCTCAGCAGGATGTGTCGGTCACCTTCACGTGGACCCGGACGGCAAAAACAACCTCACGGCCGATCAAGAGCGGTGACCTGACGATCACGATCGACAGTGGCATGCACAAGAAAATCACTCGGACGTACAGGAGGATCGCATATCCGCCGATCGATGATCCCGGTGCTCCATGAACGCCGCTGCCGCGGGCGAAGGGTGATTCAGTCCGGTCGTCGATCCTCACGTGGGATTCCGTCGAGCAACTCGCGGATCTCGTCCGCCCCCTCGTCGATGTCGGTCGCACGCGGGTACATCACCTTGGCCCGCCGCCAGTACTCGAGCGCCGCCTCGAGATCCGGCCGCGCGGCGGCCGGGCCGTCGAGCCTCATCGTCGCCGTGCCCCGGGCCGCATAGGCACGAGCGACCAGCACCAGGGGCTCCGTGCTGTCTCCCGTGCCGGCCGCCGCTGGGCCGGTGGACGGGCTGAGCAATTCCAGCACGCGGTCGGCCGCATCGCACGCCGACCCCGGCGAATCGTCGTGCAGGTCCTGCTCGGCACGATCGAGAAGCGCACGGCTCAGTTCGCGCCGGAAGCCGGACGCGGACGGGGATTCCCTGACGAGGCGTTCCCCGATCTCGATCGCCGCCGCGAGGCGCGCGTTGGCCAGCGCCGTCTCCCCGTCGTCGCCGGCGATCGCGGCGCCGATCCGCGCCACGTTGGCGGCGACCAGCAGGGCGTCGGGGACGTCGCTGTGCTCTCTTCGCAGGGCGGTCGCGAAGCCCTCGGCGTCGGCAAGTGTCCGGCGCGACTCACCGCGCATGCCGGCGCGCGCCTCGGCCGACGCCAGTTCGGCGATCACCAGCACCCGCAACGCGCGCAGGGCGAACGCCGCGGGTGGATGCCGGTCGAAGATCGTCGCCGCCTGGCGCAGCGACGCCACCGCCTCGTCCCACCGCCCCAATTCGCTGAGCAGCGATCCCCGCTCGTACGCCAATCGTGCCGCCTGCCAGGGCTGCCCCCTGCCGGCGAGGCGATCGAATCGCTCCTCGGCGGCGTCGAGCAGCGTCTCGGCCAGCGCCGGCCCTCCTTCGTGCATCGTCGCCGGCACCTCGTCGATCAACAGATCCACGAGCCAGGTGGTGCGTTCGACCGACTGCGGATCGCCATCGGCGAGCCTCTCGAACACCTGCCGCGATCGCGCGAAATAGTCCCGGGCCGTCGGGAGATCGTCGATCACCCGACAGAGATTGCTGGCGCGCCGCAGCGCACGGCCCAGACCGGCGAGCACCGCCTCGTCGCCAGGCGACTGCTTGCGCAGATCCTCGTAGTGGTCGACGGCCAGCCGGGCCATCTTCAATCGCGACGTGGCGGTCCCGGGAAACTGCGACCAGGCGTCGTCGGCGATCTCGATCAGGAATCGGTCGATGACGTCGGCCAGCGCGTCGGCGTTGCGCACCGCCCTGTCGCGCTGTTCGATGGCGACCTGCTTGAGCCGTTCTTGCTCGTCGCGCTGGCGACGGAAGACGTCGGCGCTCACCGCCAGGGCGGCGACCGAAGTTACCACGAGCACGCCCGCGGCGGTCACCGCGGTGCGGTGGCGCTTCGCGAACCGGGCGACGCGGATCGGCCAGCGGTCGCGGTACACGCTCACCGGTTCGTCGGCCAACCAGCGCTCGACGTCGGCCGCCAACGCCTTGGCCGACGGATAGCGATCGGCGGGCTCGCACGCCATCGCCTTCAGGCAGATCGCCTCGAGCGCCAACGCGACCTCGGGATTGACACGCCGCGGCGACGGAAACACGCCGCGGCGGATATCCGCATCGACCGACTCCGACCTGCGGTCGAAGGGGGTGTGGCCGACGAGGATGTGGTAGAGCGTCGCGCCCAAGCCGTACACGTCACTCAAGGGGCCGACCCGCTTCTGCTCGCCGGCCGCCTGCTCGGGCGACATGTACTCGGTCGTGCCCTTTTGCTGGCCGGTGCGCGTCGGCTGGGAGCCGCTGTCGTCGGCCCAGGCCGACGATTCCGACGGCAGCACGGCCTCGGGCCCGTGCTCACCACCCGCTCGGGCCAGCCCCCAGTCGATCAATTGCGTCTCGCCGAAGTCGCCCAGAAGAATGTTGCCCGGCTTGATGTCGCGGTGGATGACCGGCACCTCGCGTTCGTGCGCGTAGGCCACCGCCTCGCAGACGTCGACGAACCGACCGAGCAGCGCGCGGAGCGCCAGCGACCGCTCGGCGGCCGTCTGCCCCGTCGGCGCCGGATGAAATCGCTGGATCGCCTGCTTCAGGGTGTCGCCACGGATGTAGCGCATCACGTAGAACGGCCGGCCGTCGCCGTGCGTGCCGGCGTCGTGGATCGGCACGATGTTGGGGTGCTCGAGCCGCGCGGCGGTCTGGCGCTCGCGCATGAACATCGCCCGGCTCTCCGGGCCGTCGCGATCGGGCCGGATTTGCTTGACGAGCACCTCCCGTCCGAGCAGGCGGTCGACGGCGACGATCACCTCGCCCATGCCGCCATGTGACAATTCGCCACGGAGCTCGTAGCGGTCCCCCTTGGCAGTCGGCAGCGGCAGCGACTGCGTCCGGTCGTCGTCGCGGTCCAGCGCACCGCGCACCAGCGCCTCGAGCGCGACGCGGGGATCGCCCCCGTGGCGCTCGACCCAGCGGTCGGCAAGCTGCTCGATCGCCCGGCACTCCTCCGGCACGAGCAGCCCACGGTCCGCGAACACCTCGAGCAGGGGGCGCGAGGGATCGGCGTTCCAGGCCGTCATCAACTCGATCGACGTCCTGTCGGTCGTCACGCCGAGTTGCTTGACGATCCAGTGGTGAACCAGATTGCGTGCCTGCGATGCCTGATCCATGTCACATGACGTCCGCCGCACCGGTCTCCCGGAGGGTCCGCGTGCCAGCGGCGGCACGCCTGCCCGGGAGTCCGGCCATCCTACCAACGGGGAATCGCCCCTCGGCGCGCGTTGCGGATCGCCATCAGCGGCCCTCGGCAGCCCAGGCCTTCAACAGCGCGATGTTTCGTTCGATCTCCTCGCGCCGCGCATCTTTGGCCTCGTCGAGATACACCGCCATGTCGGAGGCGTACATGGCCGGGGACTCCGCCCCGGGATCGCCGGTCGCGGCGCGCCATGCCGCGAGCCGCCCGCGCATCTCGGCCAGCACGACGGCGTGCGCCGGATCGGCGGCGAGGTTGTGCAACTGGTGCGGATCGGTCGTCCAGTCATAGAGCTCCTCGGCGGGCCGCTCCGGTGCGAACAGGAGCCGATCGGCGAGTGGATCGAGCGTTCCGGCGGCGTGCAGCTCACGGAGGCGGCGGATGATCGCCTTGTCGTCCTTGTAGGCATTGGGCTGGAGGGCGGGGCGTCGCGGCAGCTCGTTGCGGATATAGAGGTGGGTCGGCGTGCGGACGCTGCGGAGCCGGTCGATCGTCTCGTCGCAGCGGTCACGGGCGGCGAAGACCGCGGCCCGCGGCCGGTATTGCTCCGCGAACAGGTCGCGGCCCTCCATCCAGGGCGGCACCGCCACACCGGCCGCCGCGAGCGACAGCGCCGCCAGGTCGATGTGCTCGACGAGATCGTCGCGCACCGCCCCGCGCGGGATCCCCGGCCCGCGGACCACCAAGGGCACGTGCGTCCCCTCGTCGTAGAGAAACTGCTTGCCGCGCGCGTGGCTGATGCCGTGATCGGTCATGAAGACCACGAGCGTGCCGGCGAGCAGCCCCTCGCGTTCGAGCCGGGCCATCACGCGGCCGACATGGTCGTCGGTGAATCGCACCGCGTCGAGATAGGCGGCCCGATCGACGAGCAGGACGGGATCGCGCGGATAGTAGGGCGGCAATGTCACCGCCTCCGGATCGACCGCGGCGCCGAACCGCTCCCGGGCGCGGGCCGCGAGTCTCTCCGTCGCCTCTCCCCCCTGGCCGCGCAGCTTGCCGCCGGGGAGGGTGACCTGCATGAAGAACGGCTGGCCCGGCGCGCGGCCCGCCCAGTCGCTGCCGTCGTAGATCGCCGGATCCCAGCGAAAGTTGTAGTCGGTCTTGCCGGGGCGGCCGGCGGCGGACGCGTCAGCGCCGAGCCCTTCACCAATACAGGTCCAGTACCCAGCCCCGCGCAGCACCTCCGGCAACGGGCGCACAGGCGCCGGCAGGTCGATCGCCAACGCGCCGCGGCCGCTGCGGTGGTGATGGGCGCCGATCGTCGTCTGGTACATCCCCGTGATCAGCGCGGAACGGCAGGGGGAGCAGACCGGCGCCGTGACGAACGCGTGACGGAAGCGCGTCCCCTCCACGGCCAGCCGGTCGACGTGCGGGGTGGCGACGAGCGTCTCGCCGTAGCAGCCGAAATCGGCCGACATGTCGTCGACCACGAACCAGAGGATGTGCGGGAGCGGGCGGACGGCGCTCCGCGGTGCGGCTGGATCGGCAGCCGGCGCGCGGGCCGCCAGAACGACCAGCCACAGGCATCCGACGGCGACGAGGGGACGACGCACGGCAACCCTCCGGCAACGGGGCGACGATCGTCAGGCGAGCAGTTCGGGAACGACGCGTCCGTGGACGTCGGTGAGGCGGAAATCGCGTCCCTGGAACCGCCAGGTGAGCTTCGCGTGGTCAAAGCCGAGCAGATGGAGGATCGTGGCCTGCAGGTCGTGGATGTGGACCGGGTCGCGGGCGGGGCGGAAGGCGAGATCGTCGCTCGCCCCGTGGACATGACCGGGGCGCACACCGCCGCCGCACATCCACAGCGAATAGCAGTCGGGGAAGTGGTCGCGGCCGAGCACGCCGCCGCCGGCGGTGCGCCCTTCGCGGAACGGCGTGCGGCCGAACTCGCCGGTGCAGAGGATCAGGGTGTCGTCGAGCAGGCCGCGTCGCTCGAGGTCCTCGATGAGCGCCGCGGCGGGCTTGTCGAACGTCGCCGCCTTGCGCGTCAGGCCGTCGCGGATGTCCTCGGCGGGATTGGTGCCGTGGAAATCCCACCCCCAATCGAAGAGGTGGACGAAACGGACACCCTGCTCCACCAGCCGCCGGGCGAGCAGGCAGTTGGCGGCGAGGCTCGGCTGCCCCGGCACCGCCCCGTAGGCCGCGAGGACGTGCGGCGGCTCGCGGGCGATGTCCATCACCTCGGGCACGCTCGTCTGCATCCGATACGCCAGTTCATACTGGGCGATGCGCGTGAGCGTCTCGGGATTGCCCAGTTCTCGCGCCTGGTGCTCGTTGAGGTCGCGGAGGGCGTCGAGGCTCGCGCGGCGCGTGGCCCGACCCATGCCCGGCGGGTCGGAGACATAGAGCACCGGATCCCCCTTCGACCGGCACTGCACCCCCTGGTAGACGCTGGGCAGGAACCCGGGGCCGAAACTGGCGGTGCCGCCGTTGGGCTGCACGCCCGAAGAGATGAGGACCACGAACCCGGGAAGATCGGCGTTCTCGCTGCCCAGCCCGTAGGTCACCCAGCTGCCGAGGCTCGGCCGTCCGGCGCGCCCGCTGCCGGTGTAGAGCATCAATTCGGCCGGGGCGTGGTTGAACTGATCGGTGTGCATGCTGCGCACCAGGCACAACCGGTCGGCGACGCGATGGAGATTGGGGATCGCATCCGACAGCTCCATGCCGCTCTCGCCGCAGCGCACCCAACCACGCGGTGTGCCGAGCAATTTGGGCGTGCCGCTGGTGAAGGCGAACGTCTTGCCGGTGAGAAACTCCTGCGGGCACTCCTGACCGTCGTGCTTCACCAGCCACGGCTTGCGGTCGTAGAGATCGAGATGTGGCGGAGATCCGGTGAGGTGGATGACGATCATCCGCCGCGCCTTCGCCGGCCGGGGTGCCGGCCGCGCCGCGAGCGGATCGACCGCCGCGCCCAGCGCGTCGGCGGCGAGCAGGTCCGCCAGCGCCAGGCCACCGACACCCCCCGCCATGCCGCCGAGGAGGTGGCGACGCGTGGACAGCAGTCCGGCTTCGATCCGCGGGTCCATCGTCATCTCCCGGGGGCGGCGGTGCCGATCACGGACACAGGAACGCTTCGTCGAGATTGAGGATCACGTTGGCGACCACCGTCAGCGCGGCGGCAGCCCCGGGGTCGGTACCCGCGGGGAGCGGTCCGATCGCCCCTTCCTGCCCGTCGAAGCTGGTAGCCAACCGTACCGCCCCGTCGGCGTCGCCGCGGTACGTGGCGAGGCAATCGTCGTGCAACCGCACCAACCGCGCGGTCTCGACGTCGTCGGGCAGGCGCCCGAGCACGAGCCGGAAGCCGCGCACGACGCGGGCCTCGGCGCTCTCCCCCCCTTCGCGGAGCATCCGCCGGGCGAGGCCCTGGGCCGCCTCGACGAACACCGGATCGTTGAGCGTCACCAGCGCCTGCAACGGCGTGTTGGTGCGCGGCCGGCGTACCGTGCAGACTTCGCGATTGGGGGCGTCGAAAGTCGCCATCGACGGATAGGGGTTGCTGCGCCGCCAGGTGGTGTACAGCGCGCGGCGCCAGCGGTCCTCGCCGGCGCTCGTCTGCCAGTCGATCCCGCCGCCGAAGGCCGCCGACAGCCCGACGTTGGGCTGCGGCGGGTTGACGCTCGGACCGAATTTCTTCGTCGACAGGAGCCCGGCCGCGGCGAGCGCCTGATCGCGGATCACCTCCGCCGCGAGGCGCACGCGCGGGCCGCGCGCCAGCCAACGGTTGTCGGGATCGCGCGCGACCAGGTCGGCCGGCGCCCGCGACGATTGCCGGTAGGTGGCGCTGGTGACGATGAGTCGGGTCAGCGCCCGGATGTCCCAGCCGCGCTCGACCAGTTCCACGGCCAGCCAATCGAGCAGCTCCGGGTGGCTGGGGGGCTCGCCCTGGCTGCCGAATTCCTCGCTGGTGGCCACCAGTCCGCTGCCGAACAGGCGTTCCCAGAGGCGATTGACCACGACCCGGGCCGTGAGTGGATTGACCGGATCGACGAGCCAGCGCGCCAGCGCCAGGCGGTCGACCCGCTCCCGCGATGCCAGCGCCGGAAACACCTCCGGCGTCCCCGCCGCCACCTCGGGGCCGGTGTCGAGGTAGTTGCCACGGTGGTGGAGTCTCGTCGCACGACGCTGCGGCCCTTCGAGTTCGACCATCACCGGCACCGTCGCCGGCTTGATCGCCGCCCGCTCGCCGGCGACCTCCGCCGCACGCTGCCGGACCACGGCGGTGGCGGCGGCGACGTGGCGGCGGTGATGGTCGGCGAGCCGGGACTGCTCCGTGGCATCACGCTCCCCGGGCAGCTTGGCGAGGATCGCGGCGACGTCGGCGGGAATCCCGCTCACACGCCCGACGCGCGGATCGCCGCTCACCGCGACCGCCAGCGTGCCGACGAGATGTCCCTCATGGCGCGAGCGTTGGCGCAGCGCGAGCACCACGCGCATTCCCGCGGGCACCTCGACCGGTGCCGCGGGCACCAGCGTGAGCTGAGACGGCGCCGTGCCTCCGGGGGCCCAGCCCCCGTCGCGCTCGCGCTGCTCGTCCGCCGCGTCGAGAACCCGCGCCGCGGCGAAGCCTTCCTGCGTGCGATCGGCGAAGGCGACGGCGAACGGCAGGTCGCGACCGCCGTCGGGAACCGACCGCACGGAGGTCGCCGGGGCCTGCTCGAACGTCGTTTGCCAGATCGGCTGCCTGTCGGCGTCGAGCACGATGACCCGTGCCCCGGCCAGACGCGCACCGACCGACCCGTCGGTGCGGTTCCAGACGGTGATCGCGTCGATCGGCAGCGCCGCGCCGAGATCGACCTCCCACCAGGGGTCGGACTGCGTGGCAGTGTGGGTCACGGAG
>JBJSXB010000285.1:0-35318 GCA_046086245.1 Planctomycetaceae bacterium
CAGCGGGTCGGGGGACTGCGGCAAATCACCGCCCTGGTCTTCGGCCAGCCGAACAACACCGTCTACCGGACGAGCGTCTCCGACCGCCTGCCGGTGGCGGTGGTCGGTCCGGCCCCGCTGCACGTCGACGTGGAACAGCCACCGGTGCCGCTGGTGCGCGGCGGCGCGCTCGAACTGGCCGTGCAGGTCACGCGCTCGGCGGGTGCGGCCGGAAAGGTGCGGCTCGGTTTTCCCTTCAAGCCGCCGGGCATCTCCGCGCAGGCCGACGTCGACGTCGCCGACGGTGCCGCCACCGGCGTCTTCACGCTCAATGCCAAGGCCGACGCGCCGCTCGGCGAATGGCCGGTGGTGGTCACGGGACTGATCCGGACCCGGGACGACGGCGGGCCGATCGTCTCCAGTCGACCGGTGCTGATCCGGGTCGTGGAGCCTCTCGTCGAGATGACCTTCGCCAAGGTGTCGGGCGAGGTGGGACGGGAGGCGAAGCTCATCGGTACGCTCACCAAGCCCGCGTCGTTCACCGGGGTCGCCCGGGTGAAGGTGTTGGGGCTGCCGGCGGGCGTCGAGGCGCCGGAGGTCGAATTGGCGGCCGACGCCCGGGAAGTGGTCGTGCCGCTCGCCATCGGCCCGGACGTCCCTCCCGGGAAGCACGATACGATCCTGGTGCAGGTGCAGGTGCCCCTCGCGGGGCACTGGGTTCTCCACCGCCTGCCGCCGACGCAGCTGCGCATCGACCGCCCCCTGCACACCGCCTCCCTCCCGGACCGGAACCCATGATGCCGCCCCGCTTTCGCGCCGGTGACGGCGCCCGGCGGCCATCGGCCGTCCGCGGCGCGCTGTGCCTCGTGCTGTTCGCCACCGCCGCATGGGCGCGCGAGCCCGCCGGCGGTGCCGCGTCCGCCGACGCGGTGGTGCGGCTCGACGTGTTTCCCCCTGCGGTCCGGCTCGACTCCGCCCGCGACCGGCAGCGGATCGTCGTCCGCGAGGTCCTCGCCGACGGCCGGACCCGCGACGTCACCGGACGTGCGTCGTGCACGCTGCTCGCGCCGCACCTCGCGGACGTCACCGTGGAGACGGGTGGGCTCACGTTCCGTCCGCGCGCCGCCGGCACCGGCACGATCCGCCTCGAGCATGGCGCACACGGCGTCGAGATCCCGCTGGAGGTGATCTCGGCGACATCCGATCCGCCGCTCTCGTTCCGGCTCGACGTGATGCCGATCTTCGCCCGGAGCGGGTGCAACATGGGCAGTTGCCACGGTGCCGCACGGGGGAAGGACGGCTTCCGGCTGTCGTTATTCGGTTTCGATCCCGCGGGCGACTACCACCGCATCACCCGCGAACTCCCCGGCCGGCGAATCGACCTCGCCGATCCCGCCGAGAGCCTGCTGGTGCGCAAGGCGGTGGGGACGGCGCCGCATACCGGTGGCAAACGGTTTGCCCCCGACTCCGATCTGGCGGCGACGCTCGTCCGCTGGATCGCCGCCGGCGCGCCAGACGACGCCACCGAGGTGCCGGCACTCGTCGGACTCGACCTGTACCCGCCGGACATGCTGCTCGAGGGTCCGGGAATGACGCAGCGGCTCGTCGCGGTGGCGCGGTTCGCCGACGGGACCGACCGCGACGTCACCGATCTGGTGTGGTACGGCACCAACAACGACCGTGCGGCGAAGGTCGGGCCCGACGGCTTGGTGACCGGCGGTGAACGCGGCGAAGCGTTCGTGATGGCGCGCTATGACACGATCACCGTGGGAACGCCGATCGTCGTCATCCCCGTGGGACTCGAGCGCCCCGTCGCCGTCGCCGCCGCGCCCGGCGGCAGCTGGATCGACGCCCTCGTGGACGCCAAGCTGGCGGCGCTGCGGATCGCCCCCTCGCCGCCGTGCGACGACGCCACCTTCCTGCGGCGGGTGATGATCGACACCGTCGGATTGCTGCCCACGTCGGCGGAGCGCACCGCCTTCCTGGCCGACACCTCGGCCGACAAGCGATCGCGGCTCGTCGACCGGCTTCTCACGCGGCCCGAATTCGTCGATCTATGGGTGATGAAATGGGCTGACATGCTCCAGATCCGCTCGCAGAACAACGTCGTCAGCACGAAGGGGGCGATCCTCTATCACCAGTGGCTCACCCGGCGGATCGCCGCCAACCAGCCGGTCGACCAGATGGTTCGCGACCTGCTCACCGCGTCGGGGAGCACGTTCGAAAACCCCCCGACCAACTACTTCCAACTCGAGCGCAACACCCTCAAGCTCGCCGAGAACGTCGCCCAGGCGTTTCTCGGCATGCGGATCCAGTGCGCTCAGTGCCACAACCATCCGTTCGACCGTTGGACGATGGACGACTATTACGGTTTCGCGGCGTTCTTTCCCCAGATCGGCCGCAAGCGCGGCGCCGACCCACGCGAGACGATCGTCTACGACGCCGGCTCCGGCGACGTGAAGCACCCGGTGAGCGGCCGCACGGTGGCCCCGAAGTTCCTCGGTGGCGAGACGCCCCGCGTGGCCGATCGCGACCGTCGCGAGGCGTTGGCGGCCTGGATCACCGCGGCCGACAACCCCTATTTCTCCAGGCACGTCGCCAACCTCGCCTGGACCCACTTTCTCGGCCGCGGCATCGTCCACGAACCCGACGACGCCCGGGTGAGCAACCCGCCATCCAACGCCCCGCTCCTCGACGAGCTGGGACGCCGGCTCGCGGAAGGAGGCTGGGATTTCCGCGGTTTGGCCCGTGACATCCTCCTCTCGCACACCTACCAACGCTCCTGCGAGACGACGCCTTCCAACGCGCTCGACGGCACCAATTTTTCACACGCCGAGGTGCGCCGCATCCGCGCCGAGGTGCTCCTCGACGTGCTCGCGCAGGTCACCGAGACGGCGACGAAGTTCCCGGGTCTGCCGCAGGGGGGGCGGGCGGTGCAGGTCGCCGACGGACGAACCACGAATTACTTTCTCACCACCTTCGGCCGGGCCACGCGCGAGGACGTGTGCACCTGCGCGGTGCGGATGGATCCGAGCTTGTCGCAGGCGCTTCACATGCTCAACGGTGACGCCGCCAACGACCGCATCGTGCAGGGCAAGCTCGTGCCTCGGCTTCTCGCCGAAGGCCGCACGCCGTCGTCGATCGTCGACGAGCTCTTTTCCCGCTGCTACTGCCGCCTGCCGACGGAGCGCGAACGGCAGGAGACGGTCGCGATGGTCGTCCAAGCCGCCGATCCCAAGCAGGCCCTCGAGGATCTTTTCTGGGCACTGCTGAACTCCCCCGAATTCGTCTTCAACCACTGATGCTCACCCGACGCCTCGCCCGCACGGCGGTCGTGCTGCTCGCCATTGCCGTCGTGTCGCCGTCGGCCAGCGCGGCCGACGCGCCGGCACCGACGTTCGAGCGGGACGTCGCCCCGATCTTCCGCGAGCGCTGTTGCACCTGCCACAACCCCGATCGCAAGCGGGGCGGGCTCGACCTGTCGTCGTTCACGCAAACACTCGCCGGCGGTGGGTCCGGCGAGGTCGTGGCGCCGGGTGACGCCGATGCGTCCTACCTGTGGCAGTTGGTGAGTCATGCGTCCGAGCCGAAGATGCCTCCCGAATCGGACCGCATCCCGGCCGACGTCCTCGACGTGATCCGGCGCTGGATCGCCGCGGGGGCGCTGGAACGCGATGGCGCGGCGCCGGCGCGGCCGCGATCGTCGGCGGTCGCCATGGCGGCCGGCGCGGCGATCCGACCGGAAGGCCCGCCCGTCCTGCCGCCGCGCCTTCCCAAGGAACCGCTGTCGACCAGCGGGCGGTCGGGATCGGTGACGGCGTTGGCGGCATCACCCCACGGCGCGGTGGTGGCGATCGGTGGCCGTCGGCAGGTGCTGCTCTACGACACCGCGACGCGGGATCTGCTCGGTCGACTGGCGTTTCCCGAAGGTGTCGTGAAGACGCTGCGATTCTCCCGGTCCGGTCGGTTGCTGCTCGCCGGTGGTGGCGTCGCCGCCCAGAGTGGCCGGGTCGTCGTCTGGGACGTGGCCAGCGCCGAGCGACGGCTCGAGATGGGTGACGAGTTCGACGAAGTGCTCGCCGCCGATCTGTCCGCCGATCAACGCCTGGTGGCGCTCGGCGGCTCCGCCCGTCGCGTGCGTTTGCTACGCACCACCGATGGCGCGATCGATGCGGAGATCGACCGGCACACCGATTGGGTGACGGCGCTGGAGTTCGCCCCGGACGGACGGTTGCTCGCCAGTGGCGACCGCGCCGGCAACCTGTTCCTCTGGGAAGCGGCGGGGGCGCGGGAACACGGCGTGCTTCGCGGGCACAAGGGGGGCATCACGGCGGTCGCCTGGAGGGCCGACGGTGGGGCGCTGGCGAGCGCTTCGGCGGACGGCACGGTGAAGGTGTGGGATCCACGCGCCGGCACGCTCGCGAAGGGCTGGGATGCCCATGCGGGGGGCACGGAGGGGGTGGCCTGGCTGGCGGATGGTCGTCTCGCGTCGACCGGCCAAGACCGTCGCGTGAAACTTTGGACCGTGGACGGCCGACTGGAACGCACGATCGAGGGGCTGAGCGACATCGGACTGCGCGTGACGGCCACCGACGACGCCGCCGCACTCCTGGCCAGCGACTTCAACGGGCGGGTCGTGGTCGCGGCGACCGCCGATGGGTCGCTGTTGGGTACGCTCGAGACGAACCCGCCGTCGTTGGCCGACCGCCTGGCGGCGGCTCGGACGGCGATCGACGAGGCCGCGGCCAGCGAGGCGGACGCGCGTGCCGCCGACGCCATGGCCGCGGCCGCCGTGGACACGGCGACCGTGGCGCTGCGTGACGCGGAGCAGGCGATGGCGGCCGCACGCGAGGCGCTTACGGCCGCGCGAGAGCGGGTGGCGAAGGCCCGTGCCGAAGCGGCGCGATGGCAGGACGAAATCGCGTTCGCCGCGTCGCGCCCGGCCAGCCTGGAGGTGGACCCGGTTCCTCCGGCAGGCGACCCGGTTCCTCCGGCAGGCCAACCGGTTCCTCCGGCAGGCCAACCCGGGCCGCGCTGACTCAGCGGCTGGCCATGTCGCAGGACACGCCACCGGCGGCCGGCACGTAGCAACTGCGGGCGTAGTCCATCACCATCCGGTGGGAACTGAACCGCCAGGCCAGCGAACTGATCGAATTCATCATCATCTTGATCCACGTCCGCGGCAGTCCGTCCGAGTCGCGCTCGTAGAACAGCGGGATGACCTCCTTACGGAGCACGTCGAACAGCGCGTCGGCGTCGCGGCGGTCGGTGATCGCGTCGTCGGCGTGCGTCTCGCCGCGGCCGATGGCGAAGCCGTTGTGGCCGTCGAATGCCTCGGCCCACCAACCGTCGAGGATGGAGCAATTGAGCCCGCCGTTGAGCACCACCTTCTGACCGCTCGTCCCCGACGCCTCGAGCGGTCGCCGGGGATTGTTGAGCCACACGTCGACCCCCTGGATGAGGTGACGGCAGACGTTGATGTCGTAGTCCTCGACGAACACGATGCGACCATGCGTGCGCGGATCGTGACGCAGGTTGGCGATCCGGCGGATGAGGTTCTTGCCCGGCTCGTCGGCAGGGTGGGCCTTGCCCGCGAAGATGATCTGGATCGGTCGGTCGGGATCGCTGATCAGAGCCACCAGCCGGTCGAGTTCGGAGAGAATGAGGTCGGCCCGCTTGTAGGTCGCGAAGCGGCGTGCGAAGCCGATCGTGAGCACGTTGGGATCGAGCACGGTCCGCGCCAGCTCCACCGCCTCGTCGCACTCGCCGCGGCGACGGCACTGGCGGGCCAGCCGTCGGCGGACGAACTGGAGGAGGAGATTCTTCAACGCGTAGTGCGTCTCCCACAGCTCGCCCGGATCGCAGTCGTGGATCCGTTGCCACACGTCCGGCTCCCCCATCCGGCGGAACCAGTTGGCGGGGAAGAGGCGGTCGTAGAGTTGCAGCATCTGCCAGGAGAGCCAACTCGGCACGTGCACGCCGTTGGTGATGTGCCCGATCGGCACCTCCTCCTCGACCCGCCATGGCCAGAGATTGGCCCACATCTTCCGGCTGACGTGCCCGTGGAGCGCGCTGACGGCGTTGGCGCGGCGGGAGAGCTTGAGGCCGAGCACCGTCATGCAGAACGGCTCGCCATGATTGTGCGGCTCCACACGGCCGAGCCCCATCAGCTGCTCGTGGGAGATGCCCAGCGCATCGCGCATCGGACCGAGGTGCTCCTCGATCAGACCGCCGTCGAAGCGATCGTGTCCGGCGGGCACGGGCGTGTGGGTGGTGAACACCGTCTGCCGCGCGACCTGTCGGACCGCCTCGTCGAACGAGTAGCCGTCGCGCTCCACCCGGCCGCGCACGGCCTCGAGCGTCGCGAACACCGAGTGGCCCTCGTTGAGGTGATAGACACCCGGCACCACGCCGAGCGCCCGCACCGCGCGCACGCCGCCGACACCGAGCACCAGCTCCTGGCGGATGCGGACCCGGGTATCCCCGCCGTAGAGGCGCGCGGTGAGTTGGCGGTCTTCGGGCTTGTTTCCCTCGACGTTGGAGTCGAGGAGATAGAGATCCGTCCGGCCGACCGCCAGTTTCCAGACCTTGGCATGGATCGGGCCGCTGCGGGTGTCGATCGACACCTGGATCGGCTGGCCGTCGACGCCGATCGCTGGCTCGATGGGGAGGTTCTCGACCCGGTTTTGCAGATACTCCTCGTGCTGGTAGCCGTCGATGTCGAGCTGCTGCTTGAAGTAGCCATGGTCGTAGAACAGGCCGACGGCGAGCAGGGGGATGCCGAGGCCGCTGGCGCTCTTGATGTGGTCGCCGGAGAGCACGCCGAGTCCACCGGAGTAGATCGGGATCGATTCATGGACCCCGAACTCGGCCGAGAAATAGACGACCGGTTTGGACCCGAGCACGCCGGCGTGGACGTTGCTCCACGTGGTCCCGGTGGCGAGGTATTCCTTGAGCCTTCGGTAGGACTGGTTGATGCGGCTGTAGAGCACCAATTCGGCCGCGCGCGCCTCGAGGCGATCGGGGGAGAACTCGGCGAGCAGCGCGATCGGATTGTGGTCGAGTTGCCGCCAACGGATCGGGTCGAGTTCACGGAACAGATTGCCCACCTCGGGGTGCCAGCTCCACCACAGGTTGCGGGCCAGCGCCTGGCACTTGTCGTAGAGCCGCTGCGGCGACATCTCGTCGAGCCGCGGCGGGGCGAGACTCCGCGGAGCCGGCGACTGCGGACCGCCACCGCCACTGACACGCTCCTCCTCGATCAGCGGATCGACCGGGGGGGCAGGATGTGATCGCTCTTCCTGGCTCATGGTTCAGCTCCGGGCGGGATGTGGAGGCGGCGGGAAACCGTGCCGGAAGCCCCGCAGTATAGTTGGCCAGAGCAGGTCGTTCGACCCCTCGCCGCGCGCCGCCAACCGCCGGAATGCTCACGATGCGCGATCTCGAAGACCGGCAGGCGACGGTGGCCAGCGACCTCGCCGAACGCGCCGGTCGTTCGGCGACGGAGGGGCCATGGGCCAGCGGCGCCTTCGCCGCACTCGCCGCCCACGGCGTGTTCGCCGATTTTCTTCCCGCCGACTGCGCGGGCCACGGTGCCGGTGAGGCGACCCGCTTGGATTGGATGGCGCTGGTCGCACGGCACTGCCTGACCACGGCACTGGTCCTCTCGCAGTGGGCGGCGGCGGTGCGTCTGGTCGCCGATGCCGATCCCGATACCCGGCGGCGTCTCCTTCCGCCGCTGGCCGACGGCAGTCGCTCCATCACCGTGGGGATTTCGCAGCTCTCGACCAGCCGACGGCATCTCGCCACCGCGGCCGTCGGCGCGACGTGCGGTGCGGACGGTTGGCGCATCGACGGCGAGTGCCCGTGGGTCACCGCCGCCGACCGGAGCGACACGCTCGTCATCGGCGCCGTCGCCGACGACGCAGCGCAGCGATTCTTCGCCGTCGAGACGGCCGCCGCCGGCGTGGTCGTCGGTCCACCACTGCCGCTGTCGGCCCTGGGGGGCAGCCGCACCGCGGTGGTGTCGCTGACGGGGGTGCGCCCGGCGGCGGTGCTCACGCCTCCCGACGGCGGCGTCCGCGCCGGCGGCCTGGCGACGATCGCGCTGGCAGTCGGGGCGGCGCGGGCGTCGATCGATCGGATCGCCGCGGAAGCGGTCCGACGGCCCGCACTCGACCCGGTCGTGGCCGCGTTCCGGGTGCAGGCCGAAGGTGTCGCGGGGACGCTCCGGCACGCCGCCGAGGGGGGCATCGCCGCGGCCGCCCGCGACCACCTCCGTGCCCGGGCCACAGGTCTCGTCCTGCGCGCCGCGCAGGCGGCGCTCGTCGCCAGCAAGGGCGCCGGTTTCGTCGTCGGCCATCCGGCAGAGCGACTCCAGCGCGAGGCGGCATTCTTCCTCGTGTGGAGTTGCCCGCAGGCGGTCGCGGAGGCGGTGATCGGCCGATTGACCGAGCCGGACTAGGGCCCCTCGACGGGGCGAAGTGGGCTTGCCGGAACGCGCGGGGACCCGCCAAGATTCCCGACCGTCCCCGGGCCGTCGCGGCAGGATGCCATGTCGTCTCCCTCGTCCATCGTCATCGCCAAGCTCTCCGCGATCGGCGACGTCGTTCACGGTATCCCCGTCGCGGTCGCGCTCAAGGCGGCCTACCCCGCGGCGCGCATCGGCTGGGCCGTCGAGGGGCGTTCGGGCGACGTCCTCGCCGGCCACCCCGCGATCGACCACCTGTTCCGCCTCCCCCGCGGTTGGTCACGCTCTCCCGCCGCGATCGTGCGGCTGCGGCGTGAATTGCGCGCCTTCCGTCCCGACGTCGCCCTCGACCTGCAGGGGTTGCTCAAAAGTGCGCTGGCCAGCCGGCTCTCCGGCGCCCCGCTGCGGATCGCGCACGCCCCGCCCGAGTCGCGTGAACGGTCATGGCTCCTCGCCACGCACCGCGTGGCGGCTTCGGCGACGCACGTGGTCGATCGTCATTGCGAACTGCTCGCGGCGCTCGGCCTGCCGATCCCGGTGCCGCGGTTCGAGATGCCGCGCTGGCCCGTCAGCCGCGCACGCGTCGTCCGCTGGTTCGCCGACAACGCATGGAACGACCTGCCGGCGCTCATCAATCCGGGGGCGGGTTGGCGGTCGAAACTCTGGCCCGAGGAGCGTTTCGCCGCCGTCGCGCGCCGGCTGGCCGCCGACCATCACGTGCCCTCGGTCGTCGTCTGGGGAGGATCGGGCGAGCGCGCGGCCGCCGAACGGATCGTCGCCGCGTCCGACGGCGCGGCCAGCCTCGCGCCCCCCACGACGCTGCAGGATCTTGGCGAACTGTGCCGCGCGGCTCGGCTCATGGTCTCGAGCGACACAGGCCCGCTCCATATCGCGGCCGCGGTCGGCACCCCCTGCGTCGGTTTGTTCGGACCGGTCCCGGCCGCGCGCAACGGCCCCTACGGCCGGGGCCATGCCGTCGTCGAACCGGCGCCCCATCTGCGTCCCGCCTGGGAAGATCGCAAGACCGACACCGTCTCGATGGCCGGGATCGGCGTCGAGGCGGTGATGGCCGCGGTCGACACCCTGCTCGCCCGGTCGGCGGCGGCGTGAACGCGTCCGTCGTCGGCGGCGCGAGGGCTATACTGGACACGGAGAGCGACTCCGGAGATCCGCCATGCCACGGCCGCGCACCAACCCGTTCACCGTGCTGTTGGGGATCGTCGGGGTCGTATTCACGCTCACCGCGGCGAGTTACTGCGTGTCGGTGCTCCGCGGGGTGCGGCCGACGGCGCTGGCTTCGGTACACCCGTTCGACGCGCTGATGAGCGGCCACGGCACGGCGATCCTCGCGGTGGAGTTGGTGCTGTTGGCGATCAGCACCGCGGGTTCGATCGCCGTCGACAGCTGGATGGGTCGGAAGGCCCATAGGGCGCTGGCGGCCGAACGGCGGCGGCACGATCCCTCCGCCGTCGCGGGGGACGACCGCCCGTGAGCGCGGCGGCCGAGATTGAGCGGCTTCGGGCCCTGATCCGCCACCACGATCGCCTCTACTACGTCGACGCGGCCCCCGGCATCAGCGACCGCGACTACGACGCGCTCGTCGCCCGGCTGCGTGCGCTCGAGGAATCGCATCCCGAGCTCGTCACCGTCGACAGCCCGACGTGCCGCGTCGGCGGCGAACCGGTGGCCGAGCTGCGGTCGGTGACGCACCGCTCCGCGATGCTCTCGATCGACAACACGTACGACACCGACGACCTCCTCGCCTGGGGGCGGCGGGTGGAGAAGCTGCTCGCCGCGGAAGGGGTGGCTGCCGACGCCGTGCACTGGGTGCTGGAGTTGAAGATCGACGGCGTCGCCGTGTCGCTGCGCTATGACGACGGCCGGCTCGTCGGTGCGGCGACGCGTGGCAACGGCACGACGGGCGATGACGTCACCCACAACATCCGCACGCTCCGCGGCGTGCCGCTGCGGCTCGAAGGTGCCCGGCAGCCGGCCTCGATCGACGTCCGCGGCGAGGTGTACATGGCCAACTCCGACCTCGTGACGCTCAACGAGGCCCAGGCCGCCCGTGGTCAGACGCCGTTCGCGAACACGCGCAACGTCGCCGCGGGCAGCATCCGGCTGCTCGACCCCCAGGAGTGTGCCCGCCGCCCGCTCCGCTTCTTCTGCCATGGTGTCGGCGACGCGACGGGGCTGGGATTCGACACGCAGATGGGGCTGTTCCGCTGGGCCGTGGAGGCGGGTTTTCCGGTCGCGCCCGGCACCCGCGCGTTTTCCACGCTCGATGCCCTCGTCGAGCATGGCACCGCGGCGATCGAGGAGCTCCACACGCTCGACTTCGAGGTCGACGGCTTCGTCGTCAAGGTCGATTCGTTCGCGCAGCAGCGTCGCCTCGGGGCGACCGCCAAGAGCCCGCGATGGGCGATCGCATGGAAGTTCGAGAAGTTCGAGGCCACGACGACGCTGGCGGCGATCCGCGTGCAGGTCGGCCGCGGCGGCGCCGTGACGCCGGTCGCCGATCTCGAGCCGGTCGAGTTGGCGGGCACCATCGTCCGACGCGCCAGCCTCCACAACGCCGACGAGGTGGCGCGCAAGGATGTCCGGGTGGGGGACGTGCTGGTGGTGGAGAAGGCGGGAAAGGTCATCCCCCACGTCGTCCGTGTCGAGAAACATCTCCGCCGGGGCGAGCCCCCGCCGTGGGTGCCGCCCACCGTCTGTCCGGAATGCGGCACCGCGCTGATCCGTGATCCCGAGGGAGTCTTCATCCGTTGTCCCGATGTCGACTGCCCGGCCCGCGTGCGGGAGCGCCTGCGGTTCTTCGCCTCCCGCGGCGCGATGGACATCGAGGGCCTCGGCGACAAACTCGTCGAGCAGTTGGTGGCGGCCCGCTTGGTCCGCGACGTGGGGGATCTCTACGGGCTCACGGTCGGGCAACTCGAGGTGCTCGACCGGATGGGGAGCAAGTCGGCGGCGAACCTCGTCGACCAGATCGCACGCAGCCGGTCGCGCGGCCTGTCGCGGGTGCTCAACGCCGTCGGCATTCGCCACGTCGGTCCGCGCGTCGCCAGTCTGCTCGCGGCGCGGTTCGGGTCGATGGAGGCGTTGGCGGCGGCGGACGTCGACGCGCTGGCGGCGGTCGAGGAGATCGGCCCGGTGATCGCGGCCGCGGTGCACGAGTGGATGACCAGCGACCACGGTCGTCGCACGGTGGCGGCACTCCGCGGCCACGGGGTGAAGCTCGACCTCTCGGAGACCGGCGCCGCCGCGACCGGCGCGCTGCGGGGAAAGGTGCTGGTGGTCACCGGCAAGCTGACGACGATGTCGCGCGACGAGGCGGAGGCGGCGATCGCGCGGGCCGGTGGCCGCGCGACGGCGAGCGTCTCGAAGAAGACCGATTATCTGGTGGCCGGCGACGAGCCCGGCGGCAAACTCGACAAGGCGCGCCATCTGGGAGTGACGGTCCTCGACGAAGCGCGGTTCCTCGAGTTGCTCGCCAACCCGGTGGAGGAATGACAGGCCACCCGTGCGGCTCGGGCTGGGCTCGTCCAGACCGTCATCGCCAGCGCCAGGCAGACGACGGCCGATGGCCGACCGACGCCGGCGGCGATCACGTCGACGGCGCGTCGCTCCCGACTGCGGATTCCGTGGAGGCGAGTGCCACGCCGAGGGCCAGCACCGCCATCGTCATCCCCCACGACGGCTCGCCGGCCAGGCAACCGATCACCGGCCAGACGAGCACGCCGATCCAGGCCATCCGGCACCGTGTCGCCGGCAGGCACAGGCCGACGGCGAAGACCCCCTCGAAGAGCGTCACCGCATGGGTGATGCCGTTCATCAGGTATTCCCATCGGCGCAAGGCGGTCGGCGCCATCAAGAACGATGCCTCACGGCCCGCAAGCCACCATGCAGCCGACCCATCCCACCAGACATCGCCTTTCAGCTGGGCAACCAGTGCCGCCAGGGTGATCACGATCGCGTGGACGAGGAGGAGACTGAGGGCGATCCGGGTGCGCGGCGACGGTGCGGGGGGACCGGCTCCGGCCCGGGCCGCCAGCCAGCGGTCGATCGACAGGTCGTCCCCCGACCGCCCGACGACGAGGCACCACAGCAGGATCGCGAGGCAGTCGTCGCCCGGGCCGGCGAGCATGGGCCCCCGATGGAGCAGGCTCGCGAAGCCGATCGCGGCCAAGGGGGCGGTCACGGCGGTCGCCACGCCGCATGTCAGCAAGGCCAGCACCGCGCCCACCGCGAGGTGGCAGCCGCGGACTGCCGCGGCCGACGTGGCGAGATCGTAAAACGACACGGCCCACGGGGAGCGCCACCGGCGCACGACGTCGGCCGGAAGCAGGCCGTCGGGGCCGAACCAGGTGACGATGTCCGGCCACCAACTCCACCAGGCGGCCAGCGCCACCAGTCCGGTGAGGATGCGCACGATCGCCAGCGGCCGCGCGGCGGCGGGCGCGAACCACGAGCGCTCCCATCTCGCCGCCCAGGGGTGGACGTGCCGATCGTCACCGTGGACGTGCGCCATGTCAGGCACCGGGAGCAGAGGAGGGCACGGGCGGCGCGACCAGCGGCGCGAGTTCCTCGCGGGGGGTGTCGCGGATCACCTGGACGCGGCCCGCCACGCGCCGCAGCCGACCCGACCACACGTCCTCGCGGCGAGGCTCGGTGGCGGCCGCGTCGCGATCGGGCGGCACCGTCCTCACCACGCGGAGCATGAGATCGTCGGCTCCAGCCACCGCGAACAGCCCGCGCGCGGCCCCGCCAGTGAGCAAACCCTCCCGATCGGCGTCGGCCTCGCTCTCGGCGATCGCCCGTGCGAGCCGTCGCCAGCGTGCCGCCCGCTCTCCCCAGACCGGCGGCTCCGGCAGCGACACCGGCACGCGGCTCGAATCCCACGGTCGCACCTCGAGCCGATGATCGGCGTCGTCGGGCAGACCGAACGTGAGTCGGTAGGCGAATCCGAGGTCGAGCCACGCCGGCACCATCCACGGCGCGAACAACGTGTCGTGGACCGTGCCCACGAGCGCCGAGGTGCCGCTGCCCGAATGGGCCGCGACCGTCAGCAGCAAGCCGACGATATAGATCGAGACAGCCAGCGTGATCGCGCCTCGGACCGACTCGCTCGGCGGCGCTCGGCGGCCCGCAACGGCAGCGCTGCCGGCGGAGCGCGCCTGCCCTGCCGACGCACGGGCGGGGCCGAGGCCGTTGGCCCGCGGCAGGTCGGTCCGCTCGCTCGTGCCCCGCCGGTCCCGACGCATCGGTCGTGGTCGCTCCGCGTTTTCGCCCGCTCGTCCGTGCGCCGTCCGGCCGACGCCCGGGCGATACATTGGCTTCGCGTTGACAGTCGTGCAAGCGGGCGATAGTTTGCAGGTTGCCGAAGAACGCTGTCAGGCGTCGCCGATGCCGACTCTCGCGGGGTCGACACTGCGAGGAGTGCCGTACCGATCACGCTCGGGGGATTAGCTCAATTGGGAGAGCGTCTGGCTGGCAGCCAGAAGGTCAGGGGTTCGAATCCCCTATCCTCCACTTGCTTCTTTCGCGGGCGCGTGTGAGTGCCATGCCCGAGCCTCTGGCCGCCGGCCGTCCCCCGACGGAGACGGCGGCTTCCCCGACGGCTGCGGTTCCATCCGCCGCCCCGGCAGCGGTGGACATCGCGTGGCTCGACGGCGTGTTCGTGGCACGCACGGCCTTCGCCATCCCCGCCGGCGATGCCGGCTTCGTGCTCGGCGCGACGGTCACCGAACAGGTGCGCACGTTCGGCGGACGGTTGTTTCTCCCCCGAGCCCACCACGACCGGTTCGCCGCATCGCTGGCGGTGGCCGCGATCGCTCCGGCGATCACGCCCCGCGCGGTGTTCGCGGCGGCCGCCGAGGTGGTGCGGCACAATCATCCCCTGCTGCCCCCGGGAGCCGATCTCGGCGTCGTGATCCTCGCCACCCCGGGGGATCTGCCGGCACAGCACGGCGGCCGGCCGGGGCGGCCGCGCGTGGCGGCGCATTCCTTCCCGCTGGCATTTCCACTGTGGGCCGCGGCCTACCGCCGGGGCTTGTCCCTGCGGACGGTCCCGATCACCCAGGTGCCGGAGAGTTGCTGGCCGCTCCACGTCAAGTGTCGCAGTCGGATGCACTACCATCTCGCCGATCGCGCCGCGGCTGCGACGGAGCCGGGCGCCCGGGCACTCCTCTGCCATGCCGACGGTCGGGTGAGCGAGACGAGCACCGCCAACGTCGCCATCGTCTCCGGCGGAACCATCGTCACGCCGCCGGCGACCGACGCCCTCCCCGGGATCAGTCTCGCCCACCTGCGGGCACTCGCGCGGCACTGTGGTATCGGCTGGCGCGAACGGAGCCTGGGAGTCGCCGACGTGGCGTCGGCCGACGAGGTGCTGCTCACCAGCACGCCGTCGTGCGTCGTGCCGGCGACGCGGTTCGAGGGGCGTCCGGTGGGGGACGGGATCCCCGGTCCGGCGTTCACCCGCCTGATCGCCGCGTGGTCGGAAGACGTCGGCGTCGATATCGTCGCGCAGGCCGAGCGGTTCGCGATCTCCCCCCCGCCGCCCGTGTCGTCATGATCCCTCCTCCGACGCGCGACGCAGGTCCCCCCACGATGCGCGCACCGGACGGCGACGGGCGCGACGGGGCGATCGCCTGGCGTGTCGTCCATACCACGGCTTACCGCTACAGCGAACCGGTGCCGGTATGCCACAACGAGGTCCATCTCGCTCCCCGCGACTCGTCGCGGCAGCGGGTGCGCTGCCACCGGCTCGACGTCACGCCGCCGCCGGCCGGCGTCTCGGACCATGCCGACGTGTTCGGCAACCGCGTCGGTTTCTTCACCGTGGACGAACCGCACGAGCGCCTCGTCGTCACCTCTGTCTCCGACGTGGAGGTGGCGGTGGAGCCGGCCGCGATCCCGGGTGATCGGCCGTGGGAGGAGGTCGTGGCGATGGTGACCGACCGACCGACGCGCGAATCGATCTGGTTGCGGCAGTTCCGCCTCGAGTCGCCGCTGGTGGCGTGGGACGCCGATCTCGTCGCCTGGGGAGGGCGGTCTTTTCCCCCCGGACGGCCGTGGTGCGACGCCGTCCTCGACCTCACCCGGCGCATCCACGGCGAGTTCGTCTACGACCCGGCGGCGACCACGATCAGCACGCCGGTCGTCGAGGCCTTCGCGCTGCGGCGCGGCGTCTGCCAGGACTTCGCCCATCTGCAGATCGCCTGCCTGCGGGCGCTGGGACTGCCCGCCCGGTACGTCAGCGGCTACATCGGCAGCGACCGGGGGACCGACGCCGCGCCGTCCGCCCAGGCGTTCGTCGGTGCCCATGCCTCACATGCCTGGATCTCCTGCTGGGGCGGACCGGTGGGCTGGGTCGATCTCGATCCGACCAACGATTGCCGCGGCGGTGCCCATCACGTGACCGTGGCCTGGGGACGGGACTACGGCGACGTCTGCCCGATCAAGGGGGTGTACGTCGGGGGCGGTGCCCATGCCATGGATGTCGGCGTCCGCGTCGAGCGGATCTGAACGGGGAGGGACGATGACGCGTGCGACCCGCCTGCTCGTCGCGTCGGTCGTCGCCGCGGTCGCGGTGCCTTTGCTGCCCGCGATCGTCTTCGGCGCCCGGATCGACGCCTGGTGCGCGGACTGGCTGGCAGGCGGCCCGGCACCGGGGCGGCTCGCGGCCCTGGAGATCGGCATCCTCGCCGCCGACATCGCCCTCCCGGTGCCGTCGAGCCTCGTGGCGACCGTCGGCGGAGCGGTGCTGGGCGCGCCTTTGGGCACGCTCTGTGCCTGGTGCGGACTGTCGATCGGCAGCGCCGCCGGCTGGCTGCTCGGCCGGTGGGCCGGGTCGCGCGTCGTCGGCCGGTTGGCGGCCGAGGAGCGAGCGGCGCTCTCCGGGTGGCAGGAGCGATTCGGTCCGCTGGCGGTACTCCTGTCGCGGCCGTTGCCCCTCGTCGCCGAAGCGGCGGCGATCCTCGCGGGTGCCACGGAGATGCGGGCGGCGCCATACCTCGCCGCGGCGGCCGTCGGCAACCTTCTCGTCGCGGTGGTGTGGTCGGTGGCCGGGGCGCTCGGCAGCCGGCACGAGGCCTTGGGAACCGCGGCGGTGTGGTCGCTGATCCTTCCGGCGGCACTGGCGTGGTGGTCGCTCCGTCGCGCGCGTTCACGCTGACGCGGCAGGTTCCACCAGTCGGTCGAAGAAGGTCTCGAAGTGACGGCGGATCGCCGCGGTCAACGACGGCAGTTCGTCGATCAGCGTCGCGGGATCGGTCCCGAGAAGGTGGGCGAGGCGCCGCTGTTCCGTCGGAGCGGCGGGGATGTCGTGCCGGGCCGCGGCGTCGAGCAGCCGCAGACGCCCCTCCACCAACCGCAACCGACGGTAGGCGGCGGCGAGGAAGCGGTGATCGGCCGAGTCGAGGTGGCCGGCCTCGTGGAGGGCGTCGATCGCGGCGGCGGTGTCGGCCGTCCGTAGGCGTGCATCGTCTCTCCCGTGCAGCGCCTGGAGCAACTGCACGATGCATTCGATGTCGGCCACCCCGCCGGGGCCCCGCTTGAGGTTCGTGGTTTTGGCCCCCGCCTCGAGGCGATAGCGCGCCTCGCGGACGGCACGGATGTCGGCGGCCGTCCAGCGATGACCGTAACTCGCCCTGACGACGATCTCCCGGGCGCGGTCCGCGGCGGCACCGCTGCCGACGACCACACGTGCCTTGAGCAGCGCCAGGCGTTCGACGGCACTGGCCGGCCCATCGGGCGCGAACCACCGCGCCAACTCGTCGAGCGACATCGCCGCCGGACCGCCGCGGCCGGCGGGCCGCAGCCGGCAGTCCAGTTCGTAGAGCCGGCCGTGGGGGCCGGAGCGGTTGACGATACGGATCGTGCGCTGTGCCAACTCGGAGAAGAAATGGGCGTTGGTCGTGGTCTCGCTCGAGCGCCGGCTGCG
The DNA here is from genome assembly GCA_046086245.1 of Planctomycetaceae bacterium. GTDB lineage: Bacteria > Planctomycetota > Planctomycetia > Pirellulales > UBA1268 > F1-20-MAGs016. Next base: position 17,397 of record JBJSXB010000285.1, read on the forward strand.
GCGTGCGGGGAAGGTGCGGCCGTCTTCGTCGTACAGGAACATGACGTCGACGTCGCTGGCGTAGTTCATCTCGCCGCCGCCGAATTTCCCCATCCCCACCACCACCATTTCCGCCCGGCGGGCGTCCCGCGCGCCGCCGCCCGCCATCGGTTCGCCGAGCCGGTCGACCAACCGGGCGTCCTCGAGGGAGATCACGGTGCGGAGGATCGCCTCGGGGATCGCCGACAAGGCGACGGTGACCGCGGTGATCGAGCAGCGGCCGAGAATGTCGCGGACGCCGATGCGGAGGTGGTGCGACGCCTTGAAGGCCTGGAGGATCGGTTCGGGGTCGACCGCTCCGCGACACAAGTCGCCGAGTTCGGCGGCCAGCGACGCGGCCGTGGGGAGGTCCTGGACGACGAGGCCATCGAGCAGTTCGTCGAACATTCCCGGGTTGGCGACGAGCAATCCGGAGAGATACGGGCTCGAGGCGCACAACCGCACGGTGAGATCGAGCGACGGCGGGTGGGCGCTGAACAGCTCCCATAGCACCCCTTTGCCGCCGAGGGAGTCGGCGACCGCACCGAGCGTCGCCAGGGTCGCATCGGGCTCGGGGGTCGCCGCGATGGCGGCGAGGAGGCGCGGGGCGATCGCGGCGAGAAAATGGCGGCACCGGCGGCTGGCGAGAAACGGCACCCGTTCCTCGGCCAGCGCCCGCAGCGCGCGCCACGATGCGGGCACGTCGACGAAGCCGTGGCCCGCGAGGATCCGTTCGACCGTACCGGGCGCCGGATCGGGGTCGAGGAGCAGATCGACCTCGGGTTCGGGCGGGCGGTCGTCGGGGAAGGCGTCGTCGAGCAGGTGATCGACGATCCGCCGCGCCAGCGCCATCGACCCCGTCACCTCCTCGACGAGGCGTTGGGCTCCCTCCACCCCGGGGCCGAAGCCGAGCCGCAGAGCCAGCCGCTGCCGATCGCGCGGCGCCGCCGGCAGACCGTGCGCCTGGCGGTCGTGGAGAATCTGGAGCCGATGCTCGACCGTGCGGAGCAGGGAATAGGTGCGCTCGAGAACCTCGCGCTCCTGATCGGTCAGCACGCCGGCCTCGGCGAGCCGGCGCAGCGCCTCGAGCGTGCCGGGTTGCCGCACCGAGGGCGTGTCCCCGCCGCCGAGCAGTTGGAGGAATTGAATCGTGCACTCGATATCACGGATCCCGCCGCGGCCCTGCTTGACGTCTTCCGCGCCCGCCGCCTCGCGGGCGGCGCGGGCGCCGATCCGCCGCTTCAGCGCACGGATGCCGCCGATGTCGGCCCGCGTCAGCCAGCGGTTGTAAATCCAGGGTTCCATCCGGACGAGCAGTCGGGCGGCGAGCGCCGCGTCGCCGGCCACGTGTCGCGCCTTGATCCACGCGAGCCGGTCTCCGGTTCGCCCCTCGCGATCGATGTACTGCAGGACCGCGTCGACGGAGCTCGACAACGGGCCGCCGGTGCCGTGTGGACGCAACCCGAGATCGACGCGGTATCCGATCCCGACGTCGCTCGACTCGGCGAGCAGCCGTACGAGATCCTGGCCGACGCGGGCGAAGAATTCCTGATTGGTGCAGGGCCGCGGCCCCTCGACACGGCCGTCCGAGGAGTGGATGAAGATCAGATCGACGTCGCTGGAGTAGTTGAGTTCGCCCCCGCCGAGCTTGCCCAGCGCGAGCACGGCGACCGTCGCCCGCTCCCCGCCGGGACCGCGGGGAATGCCGCGGCGCGACTCCTGGTGGTGGATCGCCAACTGGAGTGACGTGTCGACGATCACCTCGGCGACGAGCGACAACTGCCCCACCACCGTCTCGAGCCGCTGGCCGGCGACGATGTCGCCGTAAGCGATGCGGAGCAGCTCACGACGGCGGAATCGGCGGAGCCCCCGGATCGCGACGTCGGCATCGCTGCCGGGCCGGACCTCGTCGGCGAGCCGCGCGGCGAGGGTGTCGCGCCCCAGCGGGGCACCGCCGCCGATCCGCACCTCCTCCCAGCTCTCCGGATCGCCGATGACGATCTCCGCCAGATACGGGCTGGCGGCGAAGATCGCCGACAGGATGCCGAGGGCGCGGGGGTCGCGTTGAAACAGTGCCGCCGCCGCGAGCGGGCTGCGGACCGCGGCCAGGAAGCGTTCGAGCGCCACCAGCACGCGTTCCGATTCCCCGGTCGGCGGCAGGACGGACTCCAAGGCACTGACGAGGGCCGCGAACAGATCGTCGGGAAGCCCGAGCGCGGCGAGTTCGCCGAGATGCCGTCGTGCCGCCGCCGGATCGTCGAGCCCGGCCCGCGTGCCCCAGGCGGCCGCCCGGGTCGGGTCGGACAACAGGCGACGCAGTTCGTCGGGTGTGATGGGCGACGGTTCGCCCGACGCCGAGGGTGCGTCCCCGCGCGCCACCGGGTCACGCCTCCCGGCGAGTGGGAGCCGACGGCGCCGGGCGGATCGCGTGGAGCACCGGGCCGGTGTCACACGACGCGGCGTCCCGGCCGGAATCGTCGCGGGGAACGGTGGCAGCCGGCTCCGCCACCAGACCGGCCAGCGACCACGGCCCCGCCGCGACCACGTCGACGTCGACGAGGCGACCCACGAGCCGCAGGGGCGCGTCGAAGACGACGATCCGGTCGCAGCGGGTGCGGCCGGTGAGTTGGGCGATGCCGTCCGCCGCGGGGGCCGTGCCGGCCGACCCGCGCTTCTCGTCGCGGGCCGAGAGCCCCTCGACGAGCACCTCCTGCCGCGTGCCGACGAAGGGTTGATTGCCAGCGCGGCTGGCCTCGGTCTGGGCGTCGAGAAGCAGCCGGTGCCGCTCCTTCTTCACCTCTTCGGGGACGTCGTCGGGTTGACGCTGGAACGCCTTGGTTCCCGGCCGGGGGCTGTACTTGAAGATGAAGCTGTTCTTGAATCCCGACTCGCGCACCAGGTCGAGCGTGGCTCGGAACTCGGCGTCGGTCTCGCCGCAGAAGCCGACGATGAAGTCGCTCGTCACGGCGGCATGGGGCAACTCCGCACGCACCATGGCGAACATCTCGCGGTATTCCCCGATCGTGTAGCCGCGGCGCATGCGCGCGAGCACGGCGTCGGATCCATGCTGGGCCGGCACGTGGAGGTAGGGACACACCGAGGGAAGATCGCGGACCGCGGCGATCAGGTCGGCGGTCATGTCGCGCGGATAGTTGGTGACGAACCGGACTCGATCGAGACCGTCGATCGCGTCGAGCCGCGCGAGCAGATCGGCGAGGCGGCTGGTGCGGCCGCCGTCACTCCAGGAGTAGCTGTTGACGGTCTGCCCGATGAGCGTGATCTCCCGGCAACCCTCGGCGACGAGACGCCGCGCCTCGGCGACGATCGTGTCGGGAGACCGCGCCTGTTCCGGACCGCGCACGTGGGGCACGACGCAGAAGCTGCAGAATTTGTCGCACCCGGTCTGCGTCCGCACGAACGCCTGGAACGGATTCGGCCGCATCGTCGGATCGCGGTCGGGATCGTAGCTCTCGAAGCTCCGGGCGATGTCGGCGCGGCTTCCGGCGGTCCGCCCCAGCGCGACCTCGATCCGCGGCCCTCCCCCGGCGCGGATCGCCTCGACCAACACCGGCACGCGATGGAGTTGGCCGGGGCCGACCACGAGATCCACCCACGGCGCCCGAGACCGCACCAGCGCCTGGTCCTTCTGCGCCATGCAGCCCAACACCCCGACGACCATCCCGGGCCGTCGCTCCTTCTCCAACCGGATGCGTCCGAGGGCCGAATAGATCTTGTCTTCCGCATGCTGCCGGACGCTGCACGTGTTGAAGAACACGGCGTCGGCATCGGCCGCGGTGCAGGCGCGCTCCCACCCCTGCCGGCGCAAGGCCGCCACCACGAGCTCGCTATCGAGCACGTTCATCTGGCAGCCCACCGTTTCGATCCATAGTCGTGGCATGGCGGGGATTTTATCAGCCCTCCGGCGGCCGACCGAGCCGACCGCCAGCGAGGAGCGGATGGCCACGGAGGAAGTCGGCGGCCGACATGCTCCGCCGCCCCTCGGGCACCAGGCGGAGCACCTCGAGCACGGTGCCGCCGCCGCAGGCGACGAGCATCCTTCCAGCCGCAGCGTCGTCGACCGTGCCCGGCGGGGCCGGGGCCGATTCCCGTGGGGCGACCGCCACGTCGTCGAGCACCAGCCGGACCGGCATCTGCCCCTCGCGCAGCCACCAGGTCGTCGCCCGGGGCCAGGGTTCGAGCGCGCGACGCAGCCGCTCGATGCGGTCGGCGGGCTCGGTCCAGTCGACGATGCCGTCGTGCTTCGTGAGGCGGGGCGCTCGCGTGGCGCGCTGTGGATCCTGGGGTTCGCCGACGGCACCGGGCTCGCTGCCGTCGGCGACGGCGTCGCGGAGCCGCGCGATCGCCCGCAGGACCAACGGCGCGCCGAGCTCCGCCAGCCGGCCCTCGAGTTCGGCGGCCGTTTCGTGCGCGCCGATCGGCGTCTCGGCGATGGCGAGGAGATGTCCGGCGTCGAGTGCGGTGGTCATGCCGATCACGCTCGTGCCGGTGACCGCGTCACCGCAGCGGATCGCCCATTGCACCGGCGCCGCACCGCGGTGCCTCGGCAGCAGCGAGCCGTGGAGGTTGATCCCTCCCAGCGGCGCCAGGGCGAGGATGGAGGCGGGCAGGATCTGCCCGTAGTCGCAGACCACGAGAAGATCGGGCCGCAGCGCGGCCAGCGCGGGGGCGGCCTCGGCGACGGTGACTGGTTCGAGGATCGGCAGCCCGGCCGCGGCGGCGGCGGTCCGGACCGGATTGGCCGCGGGCCGGCGCCCGGGAGCCACCCGATCGGGACGGGTGACCACCGCCACGATGTGGTGCTCCGACCGCAGCAGCGTGCGAAGCATCGGCACCGCGAACGGTCCGGTGCCCATGACCACCACACGGAGCGGCATGCCGACGCCGATCACGCCGGTGCCGGCGCCGTTCATCGGGTCCCCTGCCCCGCGTTGCCACACCGCACCGCCTCGAGACGCTCGAGGCGCCCGATGATCGCGGCGGTCGAGGGGAGTTCGCCGCGCGACTGCCGTCCGTGGAACATATCGAGAAACGGTTCGAGTGCGCGCCGTGCTTCGACCGCCGCGGCATCGGGCAGCCGATCGGTGAACAGACGACCCTCCAGATGGTCGTATTCATGCTGCACGACACGGGCGAGCAGCCCATCGAGATCCATGCGGATCGGTTCCCCCTCCAGCGACCAGGCCTCGACCACGATCCGCTCCGGCCGCCGCACGTCCATCCGCACGCCGGGCAGGCTCAGACAACCCTCTTCCTGGACGGCGACGCCTCGGGGTCGAGAGAGCACGGGGTTGACGAACACCAGTTCCTCGCCCGCGTCGGGACGCCCCTCGATGTTGACGACGAACAAGCGGTAGGGCAGCGCGACCTGATTGGCCGCCAGGCCGATCCCTGCCGAGGCGTACATGATCTCGAACATCTGGCCGACGGCGTCGCACAGTTCGTCGTCGATTCGCACCAACGGCCGCGCGCGCCGGGCGAGGGCCGGATGCGGGTATTCCACCAATTCCAGCCGTCCGATCGCCTCGGGGGGCGAGGCGGACGACGATGCATCGGATTCCGCGGGCATGGGACGGTGTCCGGAGCGGGGATATCCTGCATCATACCCCGCGCCGGAGCGCTGCTCCGCCGCCGGCACGATCGTTTCCCGCATCCGACACGTCGATGGCGTCGCCACTCCACCCCGGAACCGATTCCGCCGTGCCGCCGCCCTGGCGAAATCCGGTCGTCGTGGCGGCGACGTGCGGCGGGGTGGGCCGGGCCCCCGTCGCCCCCGGTACGTTCGGCGCGGGGGTGGGCCTGGTCGTGGCCGCCGGCCTGGCCGCGGCACGCCTCCCGCCAACGCTCGAGATGGCGATCCTCGGGATGCTCAATCTCGCCGCGATCCCGCTGTGCACCGCCGCGGCCCGCCGGCTGGGCGCCGGTTCCGATCCCGCCGCGATCGTCATCGACGAGTGCCTCAGCCTGCCGCTGGCGCTGCTGGTGGTGCCAGCCGCGTCCCGCGATCCGCTCTTGCTGGGGCTGGCATTCGTCCTCCACCGCGTCTTCGACATCCTCAAGCCGTTTCCCTGTCGCTCCCTGGAGCGTCTTCCCGGCGGGCTGGGGATCATGGCCGACGATTGGGGCGCCGCCGGCTGGACGGCGTTGCTCCTCGCGGCGGCACGCTGGTGGCGCTGGGGGTGATCGGCACGGGAAGGCGACTCGACCGATGCGGCTGCTGCTCGTCGATCATGGGTGCTGTGATCCGCCCGACACGCGGGTGCATCGGCTGCGCCTCGAACTGGAGCGTTCCGGAGTCGACGCGACGGCGTGCGGGCCGAGTACCGTGCCGTCGTTGGCGATGCCCGTTCCCGGGTTGCACGGCATCCATCTCCACGACGTCGCCGCGGCCAACCGCCGGTTTCTCGCCGCGGTCCACGATGGCAGCGCGGCGGCACTGCTGACAGCGACGGCGACGCTCTCTCCCCGGTTGCTCGGCCTCGTGCGCGAGACCGCTCGGCAGGCGCTCGCCGAGGCGGTGGACGCCCGCAGTCCCGACGCGATCCTCGTGCTGCATGCCGGGATTCTCGCCGATCTGGCGATCGAGACCGGTGTACCCGTCGCCCTCCACGTCGCCGCCGGTGACCTCGCCGCCGCCGCCGCGGGGCATCGCGTCGACGCCCTGGTCGCTGCCGCCGTGGGGAGCGCCGAGTGGCTCGGGGCCGATTCGATCGCGACCCGCCGGCTCCTCGAGACGACGACCGGGGGGGCGACGGGGGACGCCGGACCGCCGCAACGCGCCCCGCGAACCGACTGTGCGGTGGTCGTCGGCCCGCTGCTCGGCGCGGGCGCTGTGATCGCCGCCTGCCAGGCCGCCATCGCCACCCGCGCCCGCGTGGCGAGCGGCGACAGGGATCGGGCGTGATGCCGCGGGCGCGCCGCACGCAACGCGCCCTGCCCAGCAAGCCCCCCCAGCAAGCCGTGCCCAGCCAGCCCTCCGGTCAGTCCTCCGCCTCGATCGAGGCCTTCATCGACCCCTTCGAGCGGGCGAGGAGGCGGTCGGCCCCGAACGCGTGGATCTGATCGCGTTTCAGCTCGGCGTGCTCGCGGGTCGTGGTGAGTACGATGACACGTCCCTGGGTATCGACCTCCTTGGCGAGACGGAAACCCCGTTCGGGAGGATGGGCGAACAACGCCTGGAGCATCGCGATCACGTACTGATACGTGTGGTCATCGTCGTTCCACAGCACGACGTGGTAGCGCGGCTGACGCTTCCGACGCGGGCGGCGATCGGCCTGCGGTGCGGCGTCGGAAGTCTCGGCATCGACGGCGGGAGCTTCGGCACTGGCAGCGGCAGGCATCGGTCTGGCACACTCCGGATCTGGAATCACCGGCCGCCGATTGTACCGGCTGTCGGGGCCGATCCCCCGCGCCACACCGGAGACGCGTTTCGTGCTCGACCGCCGTTTCGTCGCCGACCACGTCGATCTCGTCACCACCAACTGCCGTGACCGCGGCTCGGCGGCCGACGTGGCGCGATTTGCCGACCTCGACCGTCTGCGGAGGCAGCTACAGGCCGACGTCGACCGCCTCAACCAGGAGGCCGGACAAGTCAGCCGGGCCATCGGCAAGGCTCCCGATGCCACCGCCCGCGACGCCCTGAAGGCGCAGGGACGGCATCTGCGCGAGGAGGTCGGCGCCCTCGAGGAACGGCTCGCGAGCATCACTGCGGAAGGCGACGAGATTCTCCGGGCGATTCCCAATCTCACCCACCCCGATGCCCCGCGGGGCGGGGAGGACGCGGCGGTGGAGATCCGTCGTGGGCGCACCGCGGTCCGCGAGCTCGGCTTCCGAGCCCGGGATCACGTCGAGCTGGGCCAACGGCTGGGAGTTTTCGACTTCGACGCCGGTGCGAAGGTCGCGGGACACGGGTTCTATTTTCTCACCGGCCCGGGAGTGTTCCTCGAACTGGCGCTGCAGAAATACGCCCTCGATCTCCTCGTCCGCGAGGGCTTCACGCCGATGACGACGCCCGATCTGGCGCGGGACTCGATCCTCGAGGGCACCGGCTTCATGCCGCGCGGCCCCGAGACACAGATCTATTCGATCACCGGCTCCGATCTGTCGCTCGTCGCCACGGCGGAAATCACACTCGGTGGCGCGATGCACGAGCGGATCTTCGAGCCGGGCGAGCTGCCATTGCTACTGGCTGGCACGAGTCACTGCTTCCGTACCGAAGCAGGCGCCCACGGCCGCGCCACGCGCGGTCTGTACCGCGTCCACCAATTCACCAAGGTCGAGATGTTCGCCTTCACCCTCCCCGAGCAGAGCGAGGAGGTGCACCGCCGGCTGCTCGACATCGAGTGCGCGCTGTTCGACGGCCTGGAAATCCCCTACCGCGTGATCGACACCGCCAGCGGCGACCTCGGCGGCCCGGCCTACCGGAAGTTCGATCTCGAGGCGTGGATGCCGGGGCGCGGCGACCGCGGTGAGTGGGGCGAGGTGACCAGCACGTCGAATTGCACCGACTACCAGGCCCGCCGCCTGGCGATCCGCTATCGTCCGGCCAACGCCAAGGGCACCGCCTTCGTCCACACGCTCAACGGCACCGCGATCGCGGTCAGCCGTGCGATCGTCGCCCTGCTCGAGAACCACCAGGATGCGGACGGGTCGGTCCGCGTTCCGGCGCCGCTCGTGGCGTGGATGGGCACCGATCGCCTCCGCCCCGTCACGCCCGCGGCGTGATCCCCGACGAACACCGTGGCGGTTCCCCGCCGCGGATCGCGTTCGCTGCCCGCTTCGTCCCCGTCCCTGGATACCCCCGATGGTCACCGGCACCGAAGACGTCGTCGCGGTCGATGGGCTCGAGAAGCATTACGGCCCGCTCAAGGCGCTCGGCGGGGTGAGTCTGCGGGTGGCTCGTGGGGAGATCTTCGGCCTCCTCGGCCAAAACGGTGCCGGCAAGACGACGCTCGTGAAGATCCTCCTCGGCATGGTGCTGCCCACCGCCGGCACGGCGAGCCTCCTGGGGCGCCCCGTCGGCAGCGTGGCGGCACGGCGGATGGTCGGCTACCTGCCCGAGGATCACCGGCTGCCGGAGTACCACACGGCGACGACGCTCTTGGAGGTGTTCGGCGGGCTGCAGGGGTTGTCACGGACGGACTGCCGCCGACGGACCGCGGAGCTGCTCGGCGCGCTCGGACTGGCGGGCCGGGAGCGGCTGCGGGTGCGCGGGTATTCCAAGGGAATGAAACAGCGTCTCGGGTTGGCGCAGGCGCTGCTCCACCGCCCCGGCGTGCTGTTTCTCGACGAGCCGACCGACGGCGTCGATCCGGTGGGGCGCCGGCAGATCCGCGAGATGCTCCTCGCGGAGCGCGACCGTGGCGTGACGATCTTCATCAACAGCCATCTGCTCGGCGAGGTGGAGCAGCTGTGCGACCGGGTGGCGATCATGCGCAAGGGACACGTCGTCCTCTCCGGCACGGTTCCCGATCTGGTCGGCCTCAAATCGAGTTGGCTCGTCGGGTTCGACCGGATTCCCCCACCGGGCATACCGGTGGAGGCGACCGATCGGCCCGGTTTGTTTCGCCTGCGGGGCGACCCTTCCAGCGCTCCCGACGCGACGCTCGACCGCCTGCTCGCTGCCGCCTCGGCGGCGGGGTTGGCGCTCCGTCACCTGGAGCGCGAACGCGGCAGCCTCGAAGACATCTACCTCGAGTCGGCCCAGGGGGGAGCGCCGTCGGCATGAGCGACTTCGAGACGGACGACGTCGCCAGGGCCGCCGCCCGCGGTCCCGGGGTGCTGCGCAGCGCCCTGGCGATCGTTCGCGATACCTGGCTGGAGTTCCGCGACGCGCGGATCCTCTGGCTGCTCCTGGCGGCGATCGTCGCCCTCTTCGTGACCGCGCTGTCAGGGCGCGTCGAGCCGCAGCCTGCGGGCCGCACCTATCTCGACCTCGCCGCGAAGACGCTCGGCGCCGATCTGGAGGGGTTCGATCTGGCCAACGGCACGGTCGCCGACGCGATCGAGCGGCTCGACGGTTCGGTGGCCTGGGTGGCCGCGGCCGAACCGCAAGGGGAGGATCTGCCGACCTCGTCGTGGAAGGTCACGCTGGCACGCAACGTGATACCGATGGTCGGCAAGGTGGAGGAGGCCGACGCGATCGCCGATCGCTTCGGTCGGATTCCCGACGGACGGCTGTGGAGCGTCGCCGCGATCCGTGAGACGACCGGTGCGATGGGGCGCGCCCTCGGTGGCCAGACCTGGGAGATGACCGTGACCCCCGGTCCCGATCTCCGGATCCTCTGGCCGCATCGCTTCACCCTGTTCTTCGGCGGCCTGGAACTGACTCCCCCGCAGGGGGCACCGCTGGGGTTGGAAGTCTTCATCCTCCAGAAGCTCCTCTGCACCGGTCTCGGGAGCACGATCCTGCTCCTGGTGTGCGTCGTCGTCACCGCCGGGTTCGTGCCCACCATGCTGCGCAAGGGCACGCTGGAGTTGCTGCTGGTGCGCCCCGTGCCCCGCTGGCGCCTGATCGTCTTCAAGTACATCGCCGCCCTGCTGTTCGTCGCCGGCTTGCTCGGCACCCTGATCCTCGCCACCTGGGTGGTGACCGTGCTCCTCTCCGACGTCCGCTCGCCCGGCGTCGTCCTCGCCTTGCCCAGCCTGCTGGTGTTCTTCGCGCTGCTGCTGGCGGTGAGCGTCTGCACCGGCGTGATCACCCGCTCGGCGCCGGCGGCGATGCTGGTGACGGTGACGTATTGGGCGATCCTGTTCCTCGTCGGCATCATGCACCAGCAATCGGTCGCCAGCCGGCTGCGCGAAGAGAACGTCGGCAAACCGCGCCCCACCAGCGTGGTCGACGCGCTGCGCGGCCGGCGGCCCGGCGTGGACGGGCCGCAGCGGCCCGGATCGGCGTTCCACAGGAGCACGGCGGGGCGTGTGGCGGACGGCCTGTACGCGGTGCTGCCCCACACGGAGGATCTCGACACGATGGTCGATCGCCAGTTGATGCGCGATTTCGCCATCGGCGGCCGATTCCGGATGCTGGTGGAGAGCGGTGACTTCTCCTGGCGGTCGGGCATCGGGCTCACGATCCTCCACGCCGCGGCGTATCTCGCCGAGGCCTGTTGGGTGTTCGCCCGTCGCGATCCCTAGCGGGCTGTGGACACACAGCCCGCCGCACCTCTGGGATGAGGTGCCGGGAACGCAGTTCCCGTGAAAAGCGCAGCTTTTCGTGTGGCCAAAAGCCATGGAGGGACTTTGGCCACGGGCCGCCAGCGGAGAACGACCGTGGACGGCACTCCACCGGTCGGCGCGCGGCAGATCACCACTTCAGTCCGAAGCGGTCGCCTGCCGAGCCGCCGCCGAGGCCCCCCTTGAGCGGTTTGTTGGACCGCTTCACCGGCGGCGGGGGCGGCTCCTCCGGCACAGGCTCCTCGGCCGCCGCGGTGACCGGTTGCGCGAGGGCCGCCAACGCCTTGATCGACAACGCCATCCGCTGTTGCTCGATGTCGACGTCGAGCACCCGGCACTCGACCGTCTCCCCTTCCTTGACCACGTCCCCGACACTGCGGACGTGGCGGTGGGCCAGTTCGGAGACGTGGACGAGCCCCTCGACGCCGGGCGCGAGGCGGACGAAAGCCCCGAACTGGGCGATCCGGGTGACGGTGCCGCGGACGGTCGAGCCGACCGGAAACCGTTCGGCGGCGGTCTTCCAGGGACTCTCGGCGGTTTCGCGGAGCGAGAGACCGATCTTGCCGGTCTGGCGATCGATTTTCTTGACGACCACGCGAACCTTGTCGCCCGCCTTGATCACGTCTTCGGGCTTCGCGACCCGGTCCCAGGAGAGCTGGCTGACGTGTACCAGTCCGTCGACCCCATCGCCGATGTCGACGAACGCGCCGAAGTCGCGCACGCTGCGGACGGTTCCCTCGAGCGTGTCGCCGACACCGAGGCTCTCGAGGAGTTTGGTGCGCGCGTCGGCAGCCTGCCGCTCGATCACCGCCCGGCGGGAGAGCACCAGCCGACGGGCCGCAGGAACGATCTCGGTGACGAGGGAATCGAGTGTCTGTCCGACGAGTTCCTCGAGATTCTCGACACGCCACGTGCTCACCAGACTGGCGGGCATGAAGCCGCGGAGTCCCGCGACGTCACACTCGAGGCCCCCCTTGTTGGCCGCCGTGACCCGCGCCGCGACCACCATACCGGCCTCGAGTTGCGACCAATCCTCCACCGCCACCGCCCGGTTGCCGGGCGCGACGTCGTAGAGGTTGTCCTCTTCGTTGCGCCCGCCCACCGTCAACTCGAGTACCGCCCCGACCTCGGGAACGGGATCGATGCCGGCGAGTTTGAGAGCGCCCTGGCGCCGACCGCCGAGATCGATGAACGCGGTGTCGGGACCGAAGCTGACGACGGTGCCGCGGACACGAGATCCTGGTTCGAGGGGAGCCTCGGCGGCGGCGGTATCGCCGCGGGTGAGCAGGTCATCGACGGCGATGCCCTCCATGGCGGCCTCGAAGTCGGCTTCGAGGTCGTCGTCGAGCGCGCCGCGCGTGCGGGGCGGGGCGACCACCTTGGTCGGCCGGGGGATCTCGAAGGCGGATGCCGCTTGCCGCGGTGGCCGTCGCCCCCTGGGACCGCCCGAACGTCCCTCACCCGCGCCAGCCTGCGCGACCGGCGTTCTCGGCGCTCCGTCGTCCGCGGGCTCGATGGCCGGCGAATGTTCGACGACGGGCGGGTTTGGCATCGCGACCGGGCCGAGTGCGACCGGAGGCGTCGGCCAAGGGGGAGGGGGTGGGAGTGGGGGAGGAGGTGCGGGACGCGGCACGGGCGGCGCGGCCTTGGCATCCTCGCCGGCCGCCGGACGGGGCGCAGCCGACACGGCGGAGATCGGATAGGGAGTGAGTCGTGGTGCCGTGGTCCGCGGTCGCTGGCTGCCGATCGCGATCCGTCGGGCTGCGGCGCTTCCGGCCGGCGACTTGTCGGATCCATGCGCCTGCGGTGCGTCCACCATCGGTACAGCGTCCGCCATCGGTACTGCGTCCGCCACCGGTGCATCGTCCGCCGGTCGGATACCGCCATGATCCAGGGCCGGCGGCGGTGAGCCGGGCACGGCCGACGACGCATCGCCACCACCTTCGTCCGCGTCTCGCCCCTCGGTGGGAGAGTCGCCGGGTGTACCGCCCGTCATCGCAAGAGCCTCCGGGCAAGCGGCCGTGCAACCGAAACGAATGGCACGCGAAACGAATGCGGGAAACAGGACTTGAACCTGCACGGTATTACTACCACCAGGCCCTCAACCTGGCGCGTCTGCCAATTCCGCCATTCCCGCTCAAATTGAATCGGTCGGACGATCGGCGTCCGGCCTGCATCCGATATCTCCATCCTCGGCCCAGCCGTCATCCGCTGCCCGACCTCCCCCCGCATTCCGTCGGACGATCACGCCCGATCGCATCCGACCGGATCGGTCACCGCGACGCCTCAGCTGGGAGGCATCGCCGCCGGCGCTTCCCACTGGAGGGTCGCCGACGGGCGTTCGACCACCGCTCCTGAGGCTGGGCCCACCGAGGTTGATACCGCCGAAGTGAATACCGCCGACGGATCCAACGGCGCCCCGCCAATGGCCACCGCAGTAGCCACCGACAGCGTCCCGCCTCGATTGCCGATCGGTTCGGCGTCACCGGCCGCCGACAACCGGTCGCCGACCGACGCCAACCGGTGGCCGATCGCGGCCATCGTCAGGGCGAGCACCGCACTCCACGCCAGGTCGCCGACCGGCATCCAACGGAAGAACGGCAACGCGGCGACGAAGCATGAGGTCAGTCCACCGATGGTATGCGGATAGTCGCTGGAAAGCCACCAGAAGGCGACGTTCGTCGAGAGGAAGAAAACGACCGACGCCGCCAGTGAGCCGGCCGCGATTCCCGCCAGCCGACCGGGCCGGACCCAACCGCGCATCGCGACCGGCCACAGCGTGGCGGCGAATACGACCAGCGCCATCGCCGGGCTCTCGTACGACGGCAGGATCAGATTGCTGACGAGCAGTCCGGCCAGCGGTACGGACGCGGCGACCAGCGCCCGCGGGAAGATCGCCCCCGCGACGAGGGCCGCACCGGTGCAAGGGGTGACGTTCCAAGCCGGCTGGAGGAATCGTCCGACGACGATCACCGTCACCAGGCCAAGCCATGCCATTCCCAGTCGGACGAAGCCCCCAGGCTCGCGAGCAATCTGCCCCCCGGCATTCCACTCCAGCGACGCACGCACGCCATGGAAGGCCGCGAAACCGCGACCGATCCAGGAGTCGCCTGCGGGGTATTGTTCCGACGTCGATCGGACGGTGTGGGTCACGGGACGTTCCGCGGAGTGGGTCGGCCGGCGTGGAATGGAAATCCGGCGTGGAATGGAAATGATGGGCTCGCCGACCACCGGAGCGTATGGGCCGCGATCCCCTGCCGCCAGTCGGGCGAAGGCGACTCACGCCGCGCCAAAACCGGTACACTAGCGGTTTTCGCGGCTCAGGCAAGCTGTGCGACCCCCTCCGCGACGGTTTCGTGGGCGAATCGCATGACCATTCCGCCGCCAGCCGGTGACAGCGACGTCGGCGACGACGCCTTCGACCGCGTTGACGCTCCAGCGGCTGACTCCGGTGCCGAGTCGTGGGTCTTCGAGACGCTGCGTGCGGACTGTGATCCCGCCGGCGTGGTGACCGCCACGATCCGCGTCCCCGGGCACCGGCACAACGTCGTCACCCAGGCGTTCTTGCTCGACCTCGAGGCGCTCCTCGACCACCTCGACAGCGGCCCGCCGCCGCGCGGCCTGATCCTCGTCTCGGCCAGGGAGGGCTCGTTTTTCACCGGTGCCGACATCGGTCGCCTGGAAACCCTCCTTCGGGCCGCCCCCGCCGACCTCGAGTGGCTCTGCCAGTCGGGCAGGTCGCTGCTGGCGCGGCTCGCGAGCCGGCCGTGGCCGAGTGTGGCGGTGATCGATGGCGCCTGCCTCGGCGGTGGACTCGAGGTCGCCCTCGCCTGTGACGCCCGGGTGGCGACCCTCGCGCCCCACACCCAATTGGGGTTCCCCGAGGTGAAACTCGGATTGATGCCGGGCTGGGGGGGCACGGTGATGCTGTCGCGGCTCGTCGGAGCCGCGGCGGCGGTGGAACTGATCGCCGTCGGCGAATCGATCGACGGTGCCACGGCGGCGCGCGCGGGTGTCGTGGACCACTGCGTCGCCCCGGGCGAAGCGCTGGAGGCCGCCCGCCGGCTCATCGAGTGGCGGCGCGAAGACGGCGGTCATCTCGCGCGGCGGCGCCGGATGGCCGGGGCCATCGATCTCGATCCGGCGGAGCTGCGATTCCTCGCCGACAGTGCCGCCGCGGTGATCGCCGGGCGGACCGGTGGCCACTATCCAGCGCCCTCCGTGGTGCTGGAGACGATCGTCGCCGGCAGCGCGGTGCCGGCCGCGCAGGCCGCGTTGCTCGAGTCGAAGGCGTTCGCCCGGCTCGTCGCCACACCGGTCGCCCGCCAGTTGGTGCGCGTGTTCCGGCTCGGCGAGCGGAACCGGCGCGATTCCGGAATCGCCGCCGACGGCGATCAGGCGGTGCCGGTGCGCGCCGTCCGACCGGCGGTCGTCGGCGCCGGGATCATGGGTGTGGGGATCGCCGCGGCGCATCTGCGTGCGGGCCTGCCGCTGGCGCTCGTCGACATCGACGCCGCCGCGCTTGCCCGCGCGGTGCCCGCGATCCTCGACGAAGCCGCCTGGGATCGTGCCACACATCGGACCGACGCCGCACGGGCGACGGCGCTGGCGGGCCGGTTGCGGAGCGGCACCGAGACGTCGCTGTTGGCGAACTGCGATCTGGTGATCGAGTCGGCGGCGGAGCGCAGCGACGTCAAACTCGAACTGCTCCGGGCGATCGAGCGCGTCGTGCCGGCGGCGGCGATCATCGCGACGAATACGTCCACAAACCCGATCGGGCGCTTGGCGACGGCACTGCGATCACCGGGACGCTTCTGCGGCATGCACTTCTTCAATCCGGTCCGACGGATGGCCCTCGTCGAGGTGGTGCGCGGACCGGCCACGGACGACATGACCGTCGCCGCCGCGGTCGCCCACGCTAAGACGCTCGGCAAGTGCCCGATCGTCGTCCGGGACAGCCCCGGCTTCGTCGTCAACAGGCTGTTGATGCCCTACCTCCACGAGGCCATCGAGTTGCTGCGCGAGGGCACCGCCGCGACGAGGATCGATCTCGTGGCGCGCCGTTTCGGGATGCCACTCGGTCCGCTGGAGTTGTACGACCTCATCGGGCTCGACACCGCGTTCTACGCCGGCATGGTGCTCGCCGATGCCTACGGCGATCGCATCGAGGCATCGCCGGTGATTCCGGCGCTCGTCCGCGCCGGTCGGCTGGGTCGCAAGGCGGGGGGCGGATTCTACGATCACGACCCCCGCGGCGGCAGCACGCCCCGCGCCGACGCGTCAGCCTCGATCGCGCCGCTCATCGCCCCCTACCGTCTGCCCGATCGGCCGTCGACCGACGAGGCGATCGCCGACCGGTTGCTGCTGCCGGTGGTGCTCGAGGCGACGCGTGTCCTCGACGAGGGGATCGTCCGTGACGCCGATGACGTCGATCTGGCGATGATCCACGCGCTCGGGTTCCCGCCGTTCCGCGGTGGCCTCCTCGCCTGGGCCGATTCGTTGGGGGCCGGCGAGGTCGTCCGTCGTCTGGCACGTTTTGCCGACCTGGGGGCCCGGATGCGCCCCACGCCCCGGCTGCTCGCGTTGGCCGCCTCGGGAGATGGATTCACCGCATGAGCGGCGCGTCGTCGTCCATGGGCCGTGAGCCGCGCACCGCCGGCGCGGTGGTGATCGTCGCCGCGCGCCGGACGGCGATCGGACGTTCCGACCCGCGGCGGGGTGCGTTTCGGGCCTTGGCGAGCGACGACCTGCTCGCCGCGACCCTGGCGGCGGTGGTCGCCGGCGAGGGTGTCGGCCCCGACGCGATCGAGGACATCGTGGTCGGCTGCACGCGGCCGCACGGCGATCGCGGGGCCGACGTGGCCCGTACTGCGGCCTTGATGGCCGGGTTGCCCCTCTCCGTCGCCGGCACGATCGTGCAGCGGGGCGGCGGCTCGGGGCTGGAGGCGATCGCCCGCGGCGCGCACGCCGTGGTCTCGGGGGGGGCACGGGTGGTCGCCGCCGGCGGTGTCGAGGCGATGCAGGAGCCGTCGGGCGACGCCCCGCGCGACCTTCATCCGCGGGCCCTCGCCCGTACCAGCCGCGGGGTGCTCTCGACCGGCCTGACCATCGAACACCTGGCGGCCACGGCCGGCATCTCGCGGCGCCGGCAGGAGGAGTGGACGTTGGAGAGCCACCGCCGGGCCGCCGCCGCCTCGGCAGACGGTTGGTTCGACACCGAGATCGTCCCGGTCGAAGGGTACGACGACCGCGGCTGCCCGGCACGGGTGACGCGTGACCAGTCGATCGACGCCGGACTCCGTCACGAGACGCTCGCCGGCCTCGCACCGTCGTTCCTGCCGGGTCGGGGAACGATCACCTCCGGCACGACGGCCCCGGCCGGGGATGGTGCGGCCCTGCTGGTGCTGATGGACGCCGACGAGGCGCGGCGGCGCGGGATCGTTCCGCTGGCGCGAATCGTCGCCAGTGCCGTCGTCGGAGTGCCGCCGGCGCTCGCCGGCACCGGTGCCGTCGCCGCCATCCGTGCCGTACTGGCGACGGGCGCGGTCGCCATCGACGAAGTCGACCACGTCGAGATCGACGAGGCGTTCGCCGCGCAGGTGATCATGGCGTCACTTCAATCGCAACGACTCCAAGTAATGTCCGAGCCGCGCTCGAGTATCGGAATGAATGGAAGGCGCCGCAGACTGGGCGGCGTTGGTGATTGGTCCG
>JBJSXB010000286.1:0-4611 GCA_046086245.1 Planctomycetaceae bacterium
CGACACGCCGGTGTTGTCGCGCGTGTTGCGCCCCGACGGGAACGTCTTGCGGGCGTCGTGGTGGAGGATCGCCGCCAAGCCGATCTGCTTGAGGTTGTTGGTGCACGACATCCGCCGGGCCGCCTCGCGGGCCGCCTGCACCGCCGGCAGCAACAGTCCGACGAGCGTGCCGATGATCGCGATCACGACCAGTAGTTCCACCAGCGTGAATCCCCTGCGCCCACCCGGCGGCACCCCTTCGACGGTGGTGGCTGCCGACGGGGACACGATGCCGATCGGGGTGGCGACGGGAAAACGGCTGGAAACCGCCATGGCGATATTCTCCGGAAGGGGAGGCCGTGCGGGGTCGCGGTGACCCGGAGCGACTCCGGGGTAACCCCATACGATCGAGGAAGAATCGGTGGAGGGAAACCGGTCGATTCGGGCGGTAGCCGCCGACGAGTCGTCGGGGAATGCCATCCCGATCGCCGTGCTCAGCCAGTGAATCCGAACGTCGGTGGGGCAGGACTGCGGCCGGATGATCGCCAGCCGCGGCGGAAACTGAAGGAAGGATCAGGATTGTCTCCCCACCGAGGGGGTAAGTCAAGATTGCGAGACGGCGGCTTCCCCAGATTGCCCAGGGCTCTCAATATGGGTCCATCCGGGATGACCGTGGGTCATCCCGGCGGGCGCAGCCCCCGCTCGGGCTCTGCGGAGGGGGATTCGACGGCCCTGTCATGGGAATGCCGGGATGTCGTCTCTTGTCGTCCACCCACGAAGATCCCGGATGGACCGCAATGTGAAACGAGGTGAGGCGACGTCCCGCGACGCCTCGGGAACGGCCCGGCCGATCGCTCAGTCGCGACGGCCGCTGACCAGCGTGCCGACGCGCTCACCGGCCACGGCGCGCTCGATGTTGCCCTCGAGGCGGTAGTTGAAGACGAGGATCGGCATCGCGTGCTCCATGCACTGCGAGATCGCGGTCGCGTCCATGACCCGCAGGTTCTGCTCGCGCACCTGCTGGTAGGTGAGGTCGCGGTAGAACATCGCGTGGGGGTTCTTTTCCGGGTCGTCGGAGAAGACACCGTCGACGCGCGTCGCCTTGAGGAGGATGTCGGCCTCGAGTTCGAGGGCGCGCTGGGCGGCAGCGGTGTCGGTGGTCACGAACGGGCTGCCGGTGCCGGCGGCGAGGATCACGATCCGTCCCTTCTCCAGATGACGCCGTGCGCGGCGGCGGATGTAGGGCTCGGCCACGCCGTCCATGCGGATCGCCGTCATCAGCCGCGTCTGCGCGCCGAGGCTTTCGAGCGCGTCCTGAAGCGCCAGGCCGTTGATCACGGTGGCGAGCATCCCCATGTAGTGGGCCGTCGCCTCCTGGACCGCGGTCTGGCCGCCGGAGAAGCTCGCGCCGCGGAGGATGTTGCCGCCGCCGATCACCACCGCCAGTTGTACGCCGCGGGCCGCCGCCCGGAACGTCTGCGTGGCGACGTGGAGCACCTCGTCCATCGCGATGCCGCGCTCGCCGGGGCGGACGAAACTCTCCCCCGAGAGCTTGAGCAGCACGCGGCGATGCACCGAGGGCGCGGCGGAGCCAGCCATCGCGTCAGCCTCCGAGGCGCCAGTTCTCGATCCGCTTCACCTCGAGGCCGGCCCCCTTCACCAGCTGGCCGACGGTCTGCTTGTCGTCCTTGACGAACGGCTGCTCGAGGAGCACGCACTGGCTGTAGAAGTTGCGCAGCCGCCCCTCGATCATCTTGGCGATGATGTTCTCCGGCTTTCCCTCGGCCCGGGCCGCGGCCGAGAGCACCTCGCGCTCCTTGGCGACGACTTCCGGATCGAGTTCCTCTTTGGTGATGCTCTTGGGGCCCATCGCCACGACGTGCATCGACACGTCCTTGGCGACGGTGGCCGCTTCGGCGGCGGTCGTCTTTCCGGCGATCTCCACCAGTGCCGCCTTCGAGCCGTCGTGGTGGGCGTAGCCGCCGCACGGGGCGTCGATCCGGCAAATCCGCGACAGGTCGAAGACCTCGCGCATCCGGTTGAAGAGGTCGTCCTTCAATTCGCCGAGCGTGCGGTCGGGGTGGGCATGGCTCTTCTGGGCGAGCAGCTCCGCCGCCGTCTTCGCCCCGGGGCCGAGTGCCAGGGTGGCGGCGATGTCGTCGGCGAGGGCCTTGAAATCGGGGCTGCCGGCCACCGGTGCGCTCTCGCACTTCAATTCGATCATCGCCCCGACCCCGCGTGCCGGGTCGGCGTGGACCGCCAGTCGGCCGGTCGAGGTCTCGCGATCGGCGCGCAGAGCCTGCGTCTTGATCCCTTGCTTGCGCAGCCATTCCACCGCCTGGGCGGAGTCGCCACCGCACTCCTGCAGGGCCTTCTTGCACTCCATCATCGGCAGGCCCGTCTTGTCGCGCAGGGCCATCACCGCCGCCGCCGTGATCTCCGTCATCGCTGGCTCCTCTTCCGAAAGTGAACAGGTGCTACCGCAGGCGCTCGGCCTCGAATCCGGACCCCGTTCGCCGGCGAGGCCAAGGATCGATGCCCGTTCCCGGCTGCCGGAAACGGGCGTCTCGTGCGATCGACCGGCCGGGGCGGATGGGCGACGCCACCCGCAGCGGCTGCAATCGGCCGAACGGGTGTCCGATCAGCTCGCGTCCGATCAGGAGGGCTTCGGAGGCCGGGGCACGGCGCGCTTGGCGACGTTGCCGCGGGCCTTGGGAGCCGTCTTGCCCGACGCATCGCCCGTATCGGCACCCTCGGCGGCCATCTGGGCGGCGACGCCGACGGCCGACTTCCCCTCGACGATGGCGTCGGCGAGGCGAGCCGCCACCAGTTCGATCGAGCGGATCGAGTCGTCGTTGCCGGGGATCGGCAGATCGACCAGATCGGGATCGCAATCGGTGTCGATCAGGGCCACGGTCGTGATCCCCATCTTGCGGGCCTCGTTGACGGCGTTCTTCTCCTTCTTCGGGTCGAACACCACAAGGCATTCCGGCAAGCGCGACAGCGTACGGATGCCGCCGAGATTTCGCTCCATCTTGCGGAACTCGCGCCGCAGCGACGACTGCATCTTCTTCGAGTACGCGCCGAACTCCTCCGACGGCATCAGCTTCTCGAGCTCCTCCAGGCGGGCGAGCCGATTGCGGATCGTGCGGAAGTTGGTCAGCGTGCCGCCGAGCCAGCGGTCGCTCACGTAGGGCATCCCACAGCGCGCAGCCTCGCGCGACACAGCCTCCGCTCCCTGCCGCTTGGTGCCGACGAACAGCACCAGGCTGCCGGTGCCGGCGACCTGCTTGAGATACTTGCGGGCGCGCAGCAACCCACGCACCGTCTCGCGGACGTCGATGATGTGGATGAGGTTCTTGCGGCCGTGAATGTAGGGCCGCATCTTCGGGTTCCACCGGCTGGCACGGTGGCCGAAATGGACTCCCGCCTCGATCAGTTCCTGGGCCAGGACATTCGACACGCTGAGGCCTTTTGTAGGGTTTGGAGGGATTCGACGAAGTCCTCCAGGATAGCGGCGGCGGCGCGCGAGTGTCAACGGAATCGGGGGTTTCAGGCCGTGAAAGCTCGATTTCGTCGTCGCGGCCGACCGCGGTGGGTTGCATGGCCCGTCGGGGGCGAACTACACTTCGGGGTTCCCATCCGCCGCTCGACATCCGCATGCGCCACGTCCTTTCGGCCACCGTCCAGAACGTGCCCGGCGTCCTCGCCCACGTGTCGGGCATGCTGGCCTCCCGGGGCTACAACATCGACAGTCTCGCCGTCGGCGAGACGGAGGACCCCGGTTTCTCGCGGATGACGTTCGTCCTCCGCGGCGACGACCGCGTGCTCGACCAGGTGCGCCGGCAGCTCGAGAAGATCGTCACCGTCGTCGGTGTCGACGACATCAGCTCGCGCAACTACGTCGAACGCGACTTGATGCTCATCAAAGTGGCGGTGGCGGCCGGGCCGCGCCGCACCGAGGTGAAGGAGCTCGCCGAGGTGTTCCGCGGGCGGATCGTCGACGTCGCCCCCGACAGCGTGATCGTGGAAATCTCCGGTCCCGAGGCGAAGATCGAGGGTTTCATCGACCTGATGCGCCCGCTCGGGATCCTCGAGACGGCGCGGACGGGCCGGATCGCGATGGTGCGCGGCAGCCCGCCGACACGCGAATGGACCCACGCCGCCGACGGCGCTCGGCCGGCCGACGCCGCGGCCGCCAGCGAGTCGTTCGCCTGACCGGGTCGCCTCGGCCCGGCACCCGTTTCCGACCATCCCATCCCAGCGACCCGGGCGGTTCCGGGTGCATCCCCGCCAAGCCTCCAAGGACGCGCCCGTGGCCGCCACGATGTACTACGACGCCGACGCCGATCTCGGCGTGCTCGCCGGCAAGACGATCGCCATCGTCGGCTACGGTTCCCAGGGGCACGCCCAGGCGCAGAACCTCCGCGACAGTGGTCTCAAGGTGGTCGTGGCGCAGCGCCCCGGCGGCCCCAACCACAGCTTGGCGGTGAGCCACGGCTTCCAGCCGTTGTCGGTCGAGGAGGCGGTGAAGCAGGCCGACGTCGTCAACATCCTCCTCCCCGACGAGCTCCAGGCCGACGTCTACCGCACGAGCATCCGCCCCCACCTCAAGCCGGGCGCCGTGCTGAT
>JBJSXB010000287.1:0-9431 GCA_046086245.1 Planctomycetaceae bacterium
GGGGGGGCTGCGGCATGGCGGACTCCTCGGAAAACCCCCTGTCCGTTCGACCGCGGAGCGATCATGCTGCCGGGCGTCGCGGACGGGTCGGGCAGGAGGAAAATCGTACCCCCATGGCCGGAGGATTGCACCATCGCGGCACCGGCTCCGACCCCGCCGCCGGGGTGCTGGATTCGGGAGCCCGCCGCGAGGCCCGCAACACGCTCTGCCTCGAGGCGTACCAGGTCATCGTCCGCGTCGGGTGGATCTTCAAGACCGAGACGATCATCATGCCGGCGGTGCTCGACGCCGTCGTCGACTCCGGCGCGCTCCGCGGTCTGCTGCCGGTGCTCAACCGCGGCGGCCAGAGCGTGCCGCCGCTGTTCTTCGCCGGGTCACTCGCCCGCCTGCCGGTGAAGAAGCGGGCGCTGGCCCGCACGGCGGCGATGATGGCGGGGGCGTTCGGCGTGCTGGCGGCGGCCTGGACCCCGCTCGAGGCGCGGCGCCCCGACCTCCTCGCCGGACTGTTCCTCGTCGTCTACGCGCTGTTCGCCGCCTCCAACGGCCTCAATCAACTCGTCCTGGCGGCCCTGCAGGGAAAACTCGTCGCCCCCGGCCATCGGGGGCGGGCGATGCTCGTGAGCGTCTCCCTGGGGAGCGTCCTGGCGATCATCGCGGCGCTGGTGTGGCTGGGGCGCTGGCTGGACGAGCCCGGCGGGTTTCCCAAGATCTTCGCCGCCACCGCCGGGTTCTTCGCGCTGGCGGCGCTGGTGCCCCTGTTCCTCGACGAGCCGCCCGACGCCACCGTCCCGCCCCGCGCCGCCGCGGCCGGGTGGCGCGCGCGGGTCGCCCTCGGGGCGGAGGAGTGGCGCCGGGCGCTGGCCACCGACCCGAGCCTGGTGCGCGTGTCGGTGGTGGCGATCTGCTTCTCCGCCGTCCTGATCCTCTTCCCGCACTACCATGCCTTCGCGCGCGATCGACTCGGTGCGCCGATCGGCAGCTTGCTGACATGGGTCCTCGTCCAGAACGCCGCCACCGGCGTGGCGAGCCTCGTCGCCGGTCCCTTCTCCGACCGGCGCGGCACGCGCGTGGTGCTCGTCTGGCTGGTGGCGCTGTCGGCGCTCACCCCGCTGGTGGTGACGGCCCTCGGTCGGCTGCCACCGTCGCTGGCGGCCGGCCGATTCTGGGTGGTGTACCTGCCGCTGGGTCTCAATCCCATCTCGCTGAAGATCTTCACGCACTACGCGCTCGAACTGGCGCCGCGGCCACAGGATCAGCCGCGCTACGTGAGCATCGTCGGCGTGGCGTTGGCCCTCCCGTTCCTCTTCTCGCCGCTGGTGGGCATGGCGGTCGACGCGATCGGGTTCCAACCGGTGTTCATCGCCGGATTCGTCGCGATCGCCGCCGGGTCGCTGCTGGCCGTCCGGCTTCCCGAACCTCGGCACCGGCTCGCGGACGCCGCGGCCACCGGGCCGGAATCGGGGGAAAACGCCCCCCGTGGCTGACGCCGCGATCGCGTGGATTCCAGCGGCACCAGCGGTTGCTTCCCGGTGCCGCTCATCGGTAAGCTCCCCGTTCGGGTGGCGTCGGTGACGACACCGACCCCCCGGTTTCTCACCCCTCCCGTTCGAGGTCCGATTTCATGAAGACGATTTCGCGCATCTCCGCCGTCCTGGCGGTCGTGGCCCTGGTCGCCGTCTCCTCCGCCGCCGTTTCGGCCGCGCCGAAGGAGCCGAAGGACGCCAAGTGCCCGGTGTCGGGCAAGGGTTGCAACCCGGAGAAGCATGCCAGCTTCGCCGGAGGCAAGGTCTACTTCTGCTGCGGCAACTGCCAGGCGGCCTTCACCGGCGACTCGGCCAAGTTCGCCGCCAAGGCGCACCAGCAGATGGTGTCCACCGGGCAGCTCGTCCAGAAGGGTTGCCCGTTCAGCGGCGGTGCGGTGAAAGCCGGCACCGAAGTGGCGATCGGCGATGCTACGGTCGGGTTCTGCTGCAACAACTGCAAGGGCAAGGTCGAGAAGGCCTCGGCCGAGGAGCAGCTGACCATGGTGTTCGGCAACATCGAGAAGGGTTTCGCCCCGGCGGCCAAGTGAGCCCGGGCGGCGGGGCTCCGCGATCGCGGTCGAATCTGACCTAGGGTGCACCGCGACGACCTGACATACTCCGCGCGGGACGATCGTCCCGCGCGGAGTTTTTTCATGCGCGTGTTCCTCTCCGCCGGCGAGCCATCAGGCGACCACCATGCGGCCCGGCTCGTCGGTGCGCTCCGCGCCCGGCGCGCCGACGTGGAGTGCGTCGCGCTCGGCGGGCCCTGCCTCGAGGAGGCGGGCGCGGTCCTGCTGGCGGACATGACACGGCTGGCGGTCATGTGGTTCGGCCGGGCGCTGCTCAACCTGCATCGCTTCGTGGAACTGGCCCGGCGCGCCGAGCGCCATTTCCTCGACCGTCGTCCCGACGTGTGCGTGCTGGTCGATTTCCCCGGCTTCCATTGGTGGCTCGCCTGGCGCGCCAAGCGCCACGGGATCCCGGTCGTCTTCTACTGCCCACCGCAGATCTGGGCGTGGGGGAGTTGGCGCGTGCGCAAACTGCGCCGGCTCGTCGATCACGTGCTCGCGGCGCTGCCGTTCGAGGATCGGTGGTTCCGCGATCACGGCGTGCGCTCGACCCTCGTCGGCCATCCGTTCTTCGATGCGCCGCCGTCGCGCCGACCGCCGGCCGCGGGAGCGGCGCCGCTGGTGCTCCTGCTCCCGGGGTCGCGGCTCCAGGAGATCGACGCGAACCTCGCCAGCCTCCTCGGGGCGGCCGCCATCGTCCGTGAGGCCGTGCCGGGCGTGCGCGTCGTGATCGGCGCGTTGCACGAGCGCCACGCGGCGATCGTGAGGGAACGGGCGGGCGGGTCGGTGGAGGTGGTCGCCGGCCGGACGCGGGCGTTGATGACCGAGGCCACGGCGGCGATCGCCGTCAGCGGTTCGGTGTCGCTCGAGCTGCTTTCGGCCCGCGTGCCGACGGTGATCGTCTACCGGATCGGCGGCGTGGCCTACGTCGTCCAGAGCTTTTTTCGCCACGCCCGGCACATCACCCTGGTGAATCTGCTGGCCACCGACGAGCCGGTGGGACCGGTACGGCCGGTATGGCGACCGCCGGTGGGCGTGCCGGCCGCCGATCCAAGCGCGCTGTTTCCCGAGTATCTGTCGGTGGCCGATCCCGCGCGGCGTGCCGCCGGCCACGTCGTCGGATGGTTGACCGATCCCGACGCGCGGCGTGCCGTGGTCGCACGGCTCGACGAGGTGGCGCGGAGCGTGGAGGGGCCCGGCTCGGCCGATCGGGCCGCGGCGGCGGTGCTGGCGATCGCCGCCGGGGACGCACCCCGGACGGCGAGCGCGGCGCGCCGCCAGGCGGCATAATGGCGGCATGATCCTCTCGCAGCCGCAGTCGGGGCCCTACGACCTCCGGTTTTCCCTCTGGGGCATCCCGGTGCGCGTGTCGGCCTGGTTCTGGCCGATCACCGCACTGTTCGGCTGGGGACTGTGCGAGAGCCTGGCACGCGATCCGCGTGAGGCACTGCAGTTGCTCCTGCTCTGGGAGGCGATCGTCTTCGTGTCGATCGTGATCCACGAGATGGGCCACGCGCTCGCCTTCCGCGCCTTCGGCCAGCCGGCCCACGTCGTGATCTACCAGTTCGGCGGGCTGGCGATCCCGGCGGGGCCGGGGAGGCCCGGCGCCCGCCGGCCGGTGGAGCGGCTCCTCGTCGCCGCCGCCGGACCGGCGGCCCAGTTGGCACTCGCGGCGCTCGTCGTCGGCGCGCTAAGGCTGGCGGGACGGATGGTCCCTTTTCCGATCCCCGGGATCGGGGAATGGCTCGGATTCGACGTGGGCACGCCACCGTCGTCGATGATCGCCCTGGCGATTCCGCTGTTCCTGCTCGAGGTCAACGTCTTCTGGCCGCTGATCAATCTCGTTCCGGTGCCGCCGCTCGACGGCGGACAGATCGTCCGCGAGGGGCTTGCCGCCTTGGGGATCGGCGACGCCTACCGGATCGCCGCGATCATCGGCACGGTGGCGGGAGGCGCGATGGCCTGGTGGACCTGGCGACAGGAGCAGTGGTACATGGCGATGCTGTTCGCGTCGCTGGCCGTGTCGTGCTGGCAATCGCTCGGTCAGGGACGATCACCGTGGACGCGTTCGAGGTGACCGCCCCGTCGGTGCCGTGGCTCGTCGTCGCCGGCGCGAGCAACGTCTCGCGCGGCTTGCCGAGGTTGTTCGCCGCGGCGCGGGGCCGCAGCGGCGGTCCCGTCGACGGTTTCGTGGCGGCGGGGCACGGCCGATCGTACGGAGCCGACAGCCGCGTCGCCTGGCGGAAGCTGCCGTCGATCCTCGGCTGCGGCCTGTGGCGTGCCCTCGACCGCGTGCCGCGCGATCATCCTCCCCCGCTGGCGCTGGTCACCGACATCGGCAACGACCTGCTGTACGGGTTTGCCCCCGACGCGGTGACAGGGTGGGTGGAGACCACCGTGGCGCGGCTCGCGGAGCGGCAGGCGCGGCTGGTCGTCACCCGGTTACCGCTGGCGAGTCTGGCCACCGTCGGTCCGCTGCGCTACCGGTCGCTGCGGGCGTTCTACGTGCCACGCTGCCGGCTGTCGCTCGCCGAGTTGAGGACCGCGGTCGACAGGCTCGAGGAGGGGGTGGCGGCGGTCGCCAGCCGATACGGGGCGACCCTCCTCGAACAACCCGGCGACTGGTACGGGATCGACGCCATCCATGTCCGCCGCCGCCGTCTCGATCGACTCTGGGAGCGGGTGTGCACCGGCTGGGGACTGCCCACCAGCGCCGCGCGGCGGGCGACGATCGGGGAATGGATACGGATCGGTGCCCGGGGTGCCGAGGTGAGGGTGATCGCCGGACGCCGGCGCTTCACCCGGCAACCAGCGGTGCGACTCGCCGACGGGAGCCGGATCTGGCTCTACTAGAGGGGAACCGGGCACGTTTGGCCGTCCGGTGCGATCGGGCGCGCCACGAGGCCTACGATGCGACCGGAGGTGGTGATCGTCATGGGGGTCAGCGGCTCGGGCAAGACCGTCGTCGGGCGGGAGCTCGCCCGCGCGATCGGCTGCCCGTTCCACGATGCCGACGACGACCACCCCCCCGCCAACGTCGCACGGATGCGAGCCGGAACGCCGCTCACCGACGCCGATCGCGACCCGTGGTTGTTCGCGCTGGCCGAGCGGGTACGCGCGACGCTCGCCGGTCCCGACGGGCCGGGCATCGTACTCGCCTGCTCGGCACTGGCGCGCGTTTCGCGCCGTCGTCTCGGGGTCGGGCAAGCCGCCGTGCGGTTGGTGCACCTCGACGGTGATCCCGCCGTGATCCGCACCCGATTGGCCGCGCGGCGCGACCACTTCATGCCGGCGTCGCTGCTCGACAGCCAGTTGGCGGCGCTCGAACGGCCCGGCCCGGACGAACGTCCGATCGTGGTCGACGTGGCGGACGCACCGGAGCGGATCGTGGCCACGACCCGCGCGCGGCTGGCGCGCGGGCATGCCGTCGCGCCGCCGCCTCGACCGCCGCGGGGATGAGGAGTCGGCGGCGCCGATCCCACGGCAGCGGCAGTCGGTCCGCCGGAAAGGGACCGCCGGATCGTGCCGGCTCCGCACCGTCACGGCCCCGTCACAAAACCGGCAACGACGGCAGTGGCGGCCGCGCCGCATGGGCCGCCGCCAGCTGGCCGGCGAGCCGTTCGCAGATCGCCTCGAAGAAGGGCCGGCTGCGGTCGTCGTCGAAATTGGCGGCGGTCCGGCCGGCGTCGCCGTGTTCGCGGATCGCGATCTGCAGCGGCACCTCGCCGAGAAAGGGAATGTCGAGTTCCGCGGCGGTCCGTCGCGCTCCGCCCGAACCGAAGATGTCGTAGCGACGGTCGCAGCCGGGGCACAGAAAGAAACTCATGTTCTCGACCATCCCCAGGATCGGGATGTTGACCTTCCGGAACATCGCGATCGCCTTGGTGGCGTCGAGGAGCGCCACGTCCTGGGGCGTGCACACCACCACCGCCCCCGACAGCGGCAAGACCTGAGAGAGGGAGAGGGCGATGTCGCCAGTGCCCGGTGGCATGTCGATGATGAGAAAGTCGAGCGGCCCCCAGGCGGTGTCACGCAGCATCTGCGCGATCGCCCCGTGGAGCATGGGGCCGCGCCATACGACCGCTTCCCCGGGTGGCACCAGAAACCCCATCGACATCACCGGCAACGGATGCGGGCCGATCGGCAGCGTGAGGGGCATGATCCGCCCCTGGTCGATGTTCGGCCGGCCGGCGAGGCCGAGCAGATGCGGCACGCTCGGCCCGTAGACGTCGGCGTCGAGCAGCCCGACCCGGCTCCCGGCCCGAGCCAGACCGATCGCGATCGACACCGCCACGGTACTCTTGCCGACGCCCCCCTTTCCCGAGCCGACGGCGATCACGCTCTTCGCCTCGAGCCCCACCTGACCGAGCCGGCCCGGAGGCCGATCGTGATCGACGACCATGACGCTCACGCGGCCGACCGCGGGGTAGGCGGCGCGGATCCGTTCCTCGATCCGGGCCCGCGTCGGTGCCCGGAGGATGGCGGAGTGGCTGGTCAGCCCGACCGTGACCGCGATCGCGTCGGCGTCGGCGTCGATCGCCACCAGTTGCCCCATCGCCCCCAGCCCGCGGCCGGTCTCGGGGTCGGGAACATCGGCGAGCAAGGCGGCGATCGCCGCGCGGTCGGGGGCGTTCATGGTGCGAGTCGCAGCGGGGGCGGGGCGGGGATGGTGACGGGCGTCGCGGCACCCTCGGGGCGGTCAACCGCCGGTGCGGTCGACGCGGCGCCGGCGTCACGCTGGGCCAGGCCGTTGGCGTCGGGGGCATCCGGCATGCCACCGCCGACGACCGCGCCCGCTCGGCGCGCCGACGCGAACAGGCTCTGCGGGCGCGCGGTGTAGATCGCGAGCAGCGCGAGGGCCGCGAGCATCGCCAGCCCCGCTCCGATGCCGCCGTCGGTCTGCACGCCGCGCCGCGTGCTGCGAAAGTACATCGCGGCGATGATCCGCAGGTAGTAGGCGGCCGCGATCGCGGCGTTGATCACCAGCGTCACGGCCAACGCGAGGAAGGCGATGCGGCGCGGGCTCCAGCCCGCGGCATCGACGTCGAGTGCGGCGGTGACGAGCGTCAATTTTCCCCAGAAGCCCGGCAATGGCGGAATACCGGCGAGGCTCAACAGGCAGACCGCGATGGAGACGGCGATGACCGGATTGGTGCCGGAGAGGCCGTCGAGGTCCTCGACGGTGCTCACTTCGTCGCGCGGGGGCCGCGGCTGACCGGGGGTCCATTCCGGCCAACGGTGGCCGAGATACGTCAGCCCCGCGAACAGGCCGATCGTCGCCAGCGCATAGGTCGCCAGATAGAACAGCGCCGCCGCGCCGCCGACCGCGCCCGATGTGCCGTCGGCCAGCCCCGCGCCGGCTGCGGCCGGCGCGGATGCGGCGGCCGCAGCGGCCGCGACGCCGACCAGCAGGTAGCCCGCATGGGCGATCGAGGAGCAGGCGAGCAGCCGGCGAAGGTTGTCCTGGCGCAGGGCCATGACGTTGCCGATCGTCATGCTCGCCGCGGCGAGGGCGACCGTCGCCGGCCAGAGCAACTCCAAGGCCGCCTGGGCCGCATAGCCCGCCGCCCCGGCGGTGGCCGGTCCGATCGCCAGGCCGAGCAGACGCAGGACGACGACCATGCCGGCGACTTTGGGCAGCGTGGAAAGCAGGGCAGCGTTGCCCGGGCTGGTGCCCTGGTAGACGTCGGGGGCGTAGGAATGCAGGGGAAATGCCGCCAGCCGGAAGGCGGCCCCGGCGAGGATCAAGCCCACCGCCAACGGCACCAGGGCCGCCCCGGTGACCACCGTCCGCGGGTCGGTCGCCCGCAGACGCGCGCCGATCACCTCCAGGCTGGTCGATCCCCCGATCCCGTAGAGGCAGACGACGCCGTAGAGAAACAGCGACGAGGCGACCAGCGACAGAAAAAAGTACTTGAGACTCGCCTCCTGCCCCCGGGCGTCGACGCGTTTGAGCGCCAACAGAATCGCGGTCGGAATCGACACCAACTCCAAACCGATGAACAGCAGCACCAGATCCTCGGCCACGCCCGCCAGCGACAGTCCGGCCACGAGCAGGAGGAAGGTCCCCGCCTCCTCACACGTGCCCGCCGAGGGTCGCGGGTCGCGCACCACCGCCGTGCGGAAGGTGTCACCCGCCTGGACGAGTGCGACCAGGCCGCCGAGGAGCAGAACCAACCAGCGGATGAACCCGGAGAAACCGTCGATCGCGATCGGTCCGGACGCGTAGCCGCCGTCGAGGGGCACGGGGCCCGCGACCAGCCACGCCGCGCCGATCGTGATCACCGCCACCGACCAGCCCCAGCGGAGTCCGGCGAACGCGCCACCGAGAAATGCGATCAGCGCCCCGACGACGAGCACGATCTCCGGGGCGAGAAGGGCGAAGGTGGTGGCGGAGGTGATGGCATTCATCGCGCGCTCCCTTCGACGACGGGGTGGGCGACCGAGGCGATCGCGGGAGCCGGCCGGTGGTCATGAAGAGTCGCGAACGCGGCGGCGGCGGGAGCGGTGGCACCCCGTACCGCGGCGGAGACGGGAGCGAGAAATGCTCCCGGTTGCAGGCCGATCCACAGCGCGAAGACCGCCAGCGGAGCGACGGCGCCCCATTCGTACCAATGGAGATCGGCGACGGCGCCGTGCACTCCAGCCGCCGAGTCGGCGCCGGGTGTCGCCCGGGAACCGTGGCCCGAGGCGGCAGACGTCGCCCCGTGCGGACGGCGCTCGGCGCCGAAGAACACCCGTTCGACGGCCCAGAGCATGTACCAGGCACCGAGGACGAGGCCCGCCACCGCGCCGGCGGCGAGGGCCAGATACCACGAACGCCATTCGGCGGCGACACCGCCGAACGCCCGCTGGAACGAACCGGCGAGGATGAGGAACTCACCGGCGAAACCGTTGAGCCCCGGGAGTCCGATGCTGGCGAAGGTGAACAGGACGAACATCGCGGTCAGCCAAGGCGCCTGCGAAGCCACGCCACCGAGACTGGCGATCGACCGGGTGTGGAACCGCTCGTAGAGCATCCCCACCAGCGCGAACAGCCCGGCTGCGGACAGGCCATGGTTCACCAGTTGCAAGTTCGCCCCCTCGACCGCCGCCGGCTCCAGCGCGAACAACCCCATGACGACGTAGCCCATGTGGCTGACCGACGAGTAGGCGACGAGCCGCTTCCAGTCGCGCTGGGCCAGGGCGACGAGCGCGCCGTAGACGATGCCGATCATGCAGAGGACGACGATATAGGGGACGAAGGCGTGGGTCGCCTGCGGCAGAATCGGCAGGCTGAAGCGGATGAACCCGTACGTCCCCATCTTCAGCAACACGGCCGCCAGCACCACCGAGCCGG
>JBJSXB010000288.1:0-2551 GCA_046086245.1 Planctomycetaceae bacterium
CGTCGCGGTCGTCACGGATTGCGGCGACGGTCAACCCCTCGGTGTCGGAACGCACGACCAGTTCCGGGCGCCCCACGACCACGTCGACGGGCGCATCGTCGCGCCGACGGCATTCGACGCGCACGTAGCCCGCCGCGCGCAGGTCGAACCCCCCGAGCGCGAGCCCCTCGTCGGTGGCGTGGCCGTCCCGGGTCACCCGGCCGTCCCCGGTCACCGCGCCAACCGTGGCCGTCAGCGGCGTCCGGGGGGCGAACCCGCGGAGGTGGAGTTCGACTCGGGCGGGACGATCGACGTGGAAAAACACGGCATACACCGTCGCCGGATCACGCCAGCGCACCGCCGCGCCGCCGCGGGCCAGCCCGTCGCCCGAGTCGGGCGCCGCGTCGACGACGAACGCGTTGCCCCCGAAAGGCACGGTCCACTCCGCCGCACCCGCCGGTCCGGCACGCAGCAGCCCCGCGAGGATCGCCGTCAGGAGCGAGACGGCGGCACGGTGACGGAGGGCAGGCATCGAGCGGCTCCGCGGCATGGTCCGGCACGAGCGGCCGCGGGACGCCCCGCGTCGGGGCGCGGCGATCCGATCCGCGGTCGGCCGCGCGCCGTCGGTCGGGGACCGGGCCGCTTCCGCCCGCGGATGCCGACGGGGATACTTCGGGATCGTGTGGCTGGCACGGACCGCCCCACGCGGCCCGACACCTGCGAGGATACTCCCGATGCGCCTGTCGATGGTGGTTCAACCGCCCACCGACCGCCACCTCGCCTGGGCGGCCCAGATCGGCGTCGAAGACCTGGTGGTGCCCTACCCGGGCCCGGATCCGACGGCGCTGGCGGCGACCTGCCGGCGGGCGGAGTCGTTCGGCATCGCCTGCACCCACGTCGAACGCAAGCTGCCCCATCGCGCGATCGTCCACGACCTGCCCGGCGCCGACCGGGAGCGGCGCGCGATCCGCGATCTCGTCGCCGCGATGGGGGACAACGGCATGCGGGTGCTTTGCTACAACTGGATGCCCGACGAGGATTGGCAGCGGACCACGTCCACCGCCCCCGCCCGCGGCGGATCGCTCGTGACCGCCTTCGACGCCGACGCCGTCGCGGGGACGAACGTGACCGACGCCGACGGTCTGCCGGCGGTGCGCACGCCGGCAGGCCGGCTGTGGGACCATCTCGAACGCTTCCTCGGCGAGATGGTCCCGGTGGCCGAGCGGCATGGCGTGCGCCTCGCGCTGCATCCCGACGATCCGCCGCTGGAGTGCCTCCGCGGCCAGGCGCGGATCATCGGCTCCGTCGCGGCACTCCAGCGCGTGGTGAACCTGGTGCCGAGCCGGTCCAACGGCGTCTGCTACTGCGTCGGATCGCTCCACCCCGCCGGCGAGGACGTGGTCGCGGGGATCGGCCAACTCGGCGACGCGATCGCCTTCGTCCACGCCCGCAACGTCCGCGGCAGCGCCGCGCGGTTCACGGAGACCTGGCACGACGACGGCGCCATCGACATGCCGGCGGTGGTACGGGCGCTCAAGGCGATCGGTTACGCCGGCACGATTCGCCCCGACCATGCCCCGAGCATGGCCGGCGAGGCGAACGACACTCCCGGCTACGAGATGCTCGGCCGGCTGTACGCGGCGGGGTATCTCCGCGGTCTGATCCAGGCCGCCTGAACCTCCCCCACGCCCCGCGGCCACCTCGCGCCGGTGGGCTCCATCGCGGGGCGTCCCGGCCGCGTGGTCGGAGGACGGGGAACGCTCCGCAGGACGGGGTCCGAGCGTCGCGCGGCGCGGCGGCGTCGACCGGACGCGGAGGGCCGACTATCATTACCGCGGACCCGATCGACTCGCCGGGCCGACGGGCACGCCGGAGACACGTTCGATGACGATTCGTCGCACCAGCCGCGTCGTTGCATCCCTGGCGATCGCCGCGGCGATCGGGCTCTCCTGGAGCGCGTTGTCGGCCGCGCGGGGGGAGGAATCGCCGGCGCTGGCGATCGATCGCCTCGTCGGACGGCGGGCCGGCGACTTTCGCCTGACCGACGTGCAAAACGGCACCGAGACCTGGCTCTACGGCCTGCGGATGAACAACGGCGGCGTCGGCCGCCTGCTCGGCTTCAAACCGGTCCAGGGGGTGGTGCTCGTGTTCGTCTCGCCGGGCTGCCCGCTCGGCGACAAATACCTGCCGCGGCTCAACGAACTGGCGGCCGAGTACGGTGCGAAGGGAGTGCGGTTCTTCGGCGTCGCCTCCAGCGCCGGCGACACGCGCGAGTCGCTGGCGGCGTGGGCCGCCGAGCGCACGCCGACGTTTCCGATCCTCCTCGACAGCGGCAGCGTGCAGGCCGACGCGCTGATGGTGCAGCGCTCGAACGAGGCGATCCTGCTCGATGCCCGGGCGACGATCCGCTACCGCGGGGCGATCGACGATCAATACGGGTACGATTTCTCACGCGACGCGCCGCGGGAAACCCCGCTGCGCGACGCGATCGACGCCGTCCTTTCCGGCGGCGCTGTGGCGGTCAAGGCGACGCCGGTCGCCGGGTGCCTGATCACGAAGGCGGAGCCCGCCA
>JBJSXB010000289.1:0-9033 GCA_046086245.1 Planctomycetaceae bacterium
CCGTCGGTCTGTCCGACCCGGGAGCCGTCGGTCTGTCCGACCCGGGAGCCGTCGGTCAGGCCGAGCCGGACGCGCATGTCGATCACCGGCACGATCCGGCCGCGGAGATTGAGGAGGCCCTGGACGGCCGGATGGGCCAGCGGCACCGGTGTCGTGCGCTGGCCGCGGAGCACCTCGCTGATCCGCCCCGCGTCGAGGGCGAACCAGCGCTCCGCCACCTGGAACGCGCAGCACCGTCGTACCGCGGCGTTTCCACCCCCCGCCGCCGGTTCCTCCGCCGCGGCGATCATGGCGCCACCATCCGGGCGGCGAACCGCGGTGCGGGCGCGGCCGATGCCCCGCGCAGATCGACCACTTCCACCGCGCGCCCGTCGACCACCACCGTGCCGAGCAGGCCGGGGGCGTTGATCGAGGGATCGAGCGGCGCGTCGGGCTCCACCACCTCGAGGATCCGGCGGACGCGCACGCCCACTTCGCCGCGGGACACCGGCAGGATCACCGCGGTGACCGCGCCGGCGATCGGCTCGGCCGAGCCCTGCACGATGGCGTCGATATCGGCCAGCGCCAGCAGTTGGCCTTCGCGGTGGGCGACGATCCGGCCGGCGGCCTCTTCGAGCCGATCGGCGGCGAACGTCTCCAACCGCTGCACGTCTTCCAGCGGCAGCGCCATCCGGCGTCCGCGGCCCGTCTCGCAGATCAAGTAGCGCGGGCGTGCGGCTGGTGGGGCGGCGACGACCGGCGCCTCCTCCGTCTGCCGCGCCGGGATCCCGGCCGCCTCCGCCACGCCGCGCGGATCCATGATCAGCACCACGTCGCCGTCCCCGAGCACGGTCGCTCCGGCGTACACCCCGAGGGCGACGAGCATCCTGGCGATCGGCTTGACGACGATATCCTCGGCCCGGGCCACGCCGTCGACGACCAGGCCGAACTCCTGCGAATCGACCCGCAGCACGATCACCGTGCCGCGCGGGCCCCCGCTGGGAATCGCGCGACCCTCCGCCGCGCCGTCGATGCCGAGCAGGCCGCGGAGAAACACCAGCGGCAAAAGCCGCTCGCGCACCCGCATCACCGGCGCCCCCTCGAGCCCCTCGACGACCGCCGCCGAGCGCGAACTCCCCAGCGCGATCAACTCGCGGACCGCCGGTTGGGGAATCGCGAACCGCTGCCCCCCGGCGGTCACGATCAACGCCGGCATGATCGCCAGCGTGAGCGGAATCCGCACGCGGACGGTGGTGCCGCGCCCCGGGCGGCTGTCGAGCTCCACGGTGCCGCCGATCGCTTCGATGTTCGTGCGGACCACGTCCATGCCGACACCGCGGCCGGAGATGTTCGTCACGGTGGCGGCGGTGGAGAATCCCGGTTCGAAGATGAACTGGAAGACGCGCTCGTCGGAGAGGAGCGCCGCCTGCTCCGCCGTCACCAGGCCGCGGGCGATCGCCTTCTCGCGGACCGCATCGACGCGGATGCCGCCGCCATCGTCGGTGATCTCGATCGTCACCTGGCCGCTCTCGTGGAAGGCACGCAGCGCCAGCGTGCCCGCGGCCGGCTTGCCGCGCTCGAGACGCACCTGCGGCGGTTCGATGCCGTGGTCGACGGCGTTGCGGAGAAGGTGGGTGAGGGGGTCGCGGATCGTCTCGATGAGCGAGCGGTCGAGCTCGGTGTCGGCGCCTTGGATCGCCAGTTGCACCTCCTTGCCGCAGCCCACCGCGAGATCCCGCACCAGCCGCGGGAACTTGTTGAACACCTGGTCGATCGGCTGCATGCGCGTCTTCAGGGCGGCCGACTGGAGCGCCGCGGTGACGCTGTCGATCCGATGGGCGACCTTGAGCAGTTCCGGATCCTCGCCGCCGGCGGCGGCCGACAGGCCGCGCACCGTGGCCTGGAGTTGATTGCGCGCAAGGACCAACTCCCCCACCAGATCGACGAGCGATCCGAGCAAGCCGACGTCGACACGGATCGCCGACTCGGCGATCGGGACGCCGACCGGTTTGCCGGGCGCTGGAAGGGGCGCGGCGACCGGGGTGGATACGGGCACCGGCGCGTCGCTGGCGATGAACCCGGCGACTGGTGGAGCGCCCGGGGCCGATTCGGGCACCGGCACTTCGGAAGCGGTCGACCCGGCGACCGGTGGAGCGCCCGGGGCGGGTGTGGCGGATGGCGGCGGCGTCAGGCGGGTGACGACGATGTCGCCGCCGCCGCGGGCCCGCGCGGCGGCGGCCTCCTCGGCGATCACCGCCAACGACTGGGAGAGATCGCGGTAGTCGCCATCCCCCTCGCCGCCGGTGCGCTCGATCGAGCCGAGGATCACCCGCACCGTGTCGACGAAGGTGAGCAGTGCACCGGTGACACGGTCGTCGAGATCGATCGATCCGTCGCGCAGCTTGCCGAGCAGGTGCTCGCCGCTGTGGGCGATCGCGCCCAGTTTGACGAAGCCGAGAAACCCGCAGATGCCCTTGATGTTGTGGACCGTGCGGAAGATGCTCGACAGCCGTTGGGCGTCGCGCGGGTTCTCCTCGAGCGCCACCAGGTCGCGGTCGAGTTGATCGAGACTCTCCGACGACTCGATGAGGAACTCCTTGAGCAGTTCGTCGTCGACGCTCATCGCTGCCAGACCTCGAACGACCAGCATCCGAGCCCGAATGGCACGGCGCGCGGGGCGGCGGCTCCCGGACAGCCAGGCCAGTGGCGTCCGCGCCCTCTCATCCGCTCCCTCGGGAATATAGCCCGCAATCCACCCAGCCACGCCCGTCTTGCCTCGCGACCGGCGCCGCACCGCCGCGGTGCCACCGGCACCATCGCTGCAACCCCTGCGGGGCATACCGTGCCACCCCTGCGGGGCATACCGTGCCACCCCTGCGGTGCATACCGTGCCACGGATGAACGGCACGGCACCCTGCGGTACCATGCCGCCAACGCCACATCCGCGTCTCCTCCCCAGAGGTGCCCGCATGAGCCGCCCGGTTCCCCCGCTGTTCGCCATCGCCGTCGCCCTCGCCATCGTCGGCCCGGCGCTCCGGACGTCGTCGTCACTGGCGGAAGAGGGGGCCGACCTCCTCCCCACGGTCGGCTCGATCGAGCGGCTCGATCCCCGCTTCGACGCCCTGGTGCCGAAGGATGCGGTGATCGAGGTGCTCGCCAGCGGGTTCGCCTGGGCCGAGGGGCCGGTGTGGGTGAAGGCGGAGGGACACCTGCTGTTCTCCGACATCCCCCACAACCGCGTCCACTCATGGAAACCGGGCCAAGGGTTGAGCGTGTTTCTCGAGCCGGCGGGGTTCACCGGCCCGGGCGCCTACGGCAACGAGCGCGGCAGCAACGGCCTCACCCTCGACCGCCAGGGGTTGCTCATCTCCTGTGAGCACGGTGACCGTCGCGTGAGCCGGCTGACGCCCGGCGGTGGCAAACGCACGGTGGCCGATCACTATCAGGGGAAACGGTTCAACAGCCCCAACGACGTCGCGGTCCATTCGACGGGGGCGATCTATTTCACCGATCCACCCTACGGCCTGCCCGGTGGATTCGACGACCCGCGCCGCGAACTCGGGCACTGCGGGGTCTACCGCATCGGCACCGACGGCACGGTGACGCTGGTCTGCGACACGATGACGCGCCCCAACGGCATCGCCCTCGCGCCCGACGAGAAGAAGCTCTATGTGGCGCAGTCCGATCCCGAGGCGCCGATCTGGAAGGTGTTCGAGGTGCAGCCCGACGGCCGGCTCGACGCCGGGAAGACGTTCTTCGACGGCACGAAACTGTTCCGCGCGCGGAGAAAGGGGCTGCCCGACGGCCTCAAGGTGGACGCCGCCGGCCATCTGTTCGCCACCGGACCGGGGGGCGTCCTCGTCATCGCTCCCGACGGCACCCACCTCGGCACGCTCCTCACCGGACAGGCCACCGCCAACTGCGCGTTCGGCGACGACGGCGCGACCCTGTACATGACCGCCGACTCGCTCCTCTGCCGTGTGCGGCTCACCACCAAAGGCCCGCTCCCCGGCCCCTGACCGCGGCAACCGGCATCACCGCCGTGTTGTGGGATCGGCCCAGTGGAACAGGCGGATCCGGTTGCCGTCGGGGTCGGCCAGCACCACCTCGCGGAACCCTTCGGCGTGATCGTGCGGCGCCGGCACCTCGGTGCCGGCGGCCGCGAGCCGACGACGGGCGGCGTCGAGGTCGTCGACCTCGAAGGCGAGGCTCCACCGTGCGCTGGCGGCCGGCGGCGCCGCGCGCGAGAGGATCGCCAGCCGCGTCCCGCCGGCGACGAGCAGGGCGTAGCCCTCGTCGAGCACGCGGATCACCACGCGCAGCCCCAGGGCGTGGCGATACCAGGCGACCATTTCGGCCCACCGGCCGGTCCGCAGTTCGACGCTGAACAGCGACGACGGTTCCGGGGAGGCGCTCACGGCAGACTCGCGACGGGGACCGCGGTTGTAGCAGACCGCGGGCCCGGTGCCCGTTCGACGGCCGAAAACCTCCGCCGCGACTGGCCTTCTCCAAAACGGCACCGATCCCGACAATCGCCTTTCTCCCACCCCCGCCGCAGGCCCCATGCACGCCTCCGCACCTTCCCCCGACGACGCCCAACAGAAGGGGATGGCCGCGGCGCTCGAACGGGCGCGGCGTGACAAACTCGCGCGTTTGGTCGCGCTGGGCAAGGATCCGTGGGGGGCACGCTACGACGGCGTCACACCGATCATCGCCGTCCGTGCCCTCGGCGAACCGCTCCGTCGGCCTCCCGGTGAACCTCCGGCCGACGACGGCCCGACGGTGCGCGTGGCGGGCCGGATCATGCTCCAGCGGAGCGCCGGGAGCCTGGTGTTCCTCGATCTCGCCGACCGCAGCGGCCGCATCCAGGTGATGCTCGGCAAGAAGCAGGTCGGGCCCGAGGCGTGGCAGGTCGCCGACTGCCTCGATCTCGGTGACCTCGTCGGCGTCGACGGGCGCCTCGGGTGGTCGAAGACCGGCGAGATGACGGTGTTCGCGTCGGGGCTCGAGTTCCTCGCCAAGTCGCTGGAGACCCCTCCCGACAAGTTTCACGGCCTGGTCGATCCGGAGATCAAGCAGCGCCAGCGCTATCTCGACCTGATCCACGGCACCGGCGTGCGCGAACGCTTCATGGCCCGCAGCCGGATCGTCGCCGCCGTGCGGCAGACGCTCACCGATCGCGGCTACCTCGAGATCGAGGGCCCCACGCTCCAGGAGTCGGCCGGGGGCGCGGCCGCCCGGCCGTTCAAGACGCACCACAACGCCCTCGACATGCCGTTGGTGCTGCGGATCGCGCTCGAACTCCACCTCAAGCGCCTGCTCGTCGGCGGCATGGAACGGGTCTTCGAACTCGGCCGTGTCTACCGCAACGAGGGGGTGAGCCCGCGTCACAACCCCGAGTTCACGATGCTCGAGGCCTACGAGGCCTACGGCGACTACCGCACGATGATGGACCTCACCGAGGCGATCATCCGCAACGCCGCGGCCGCGGCCGGCACCCCGCCGCAGCTGACCTGGATGGGCCACGAGATCGACCTCGCCAAACCGTTCCGCCGGGCGCGCTACGACGACCTGCTCCGCGAGGTGACCGGCTGCGATCCGGCCGATCCGACGAGCGTCGCCGCCGCCGCCACCGCGCGCGGCATCGCCACCGCCGGGCGGCATCCCGATGTCGTGAAGAGCGATCTCTTCGAAGCCACCTGCGAATCGGGCCTCTCCGGCCCGGTGTTTGTCATCGATTATCCGGCGGCGATCTGTCCGCTCACCAAGCGCAAGGCGGGGCTGCCGGCGATCGCCGAGCGCTTCGAGCTCTACGTGGCCGGCATGGAGTTCGCCAACGCCTACACCGAGCTCAACGACCCCGACCTCCAGGAGGAGCTGTTTCGCACCCAGCTGGCCGGCCTTCCGGCCGACGAATCGATGGCGCGGATGGACCACGATTTCCTCCGCGCGTTGCGTCACGGCATGCCGCCGGCCGGCGGCCTCGGCGTGGGGATCGACCGGCTGGTGATGCTCCTCACCGGCTCGGCGTCGATCCGCGACGTGATCCTGTTTCCGATCCACCGCCCGACCGACACCGCGGCCCCGGCCGAGCCGTCCCCGCCCGCCGTGCCGCCCGGCCGCACCGGCGGCTGATTCCCCCTCGTCGGCGAACACCCGCGATGTACATCCTCTTCCTCTGCTGCCGCTACCTCCGCACACGCTTCATCGCGCTGGCGAGCGTCGTGAGCGTGACGCTCGGTGTGGCGACGATGATCGTCGTCAACGCGGTGATGGCCGGCTTCTCGCACGAGATGCAAACGCGGATCCACGGCATCCTCTCCGACTTGGTGTTCGAGAGCCATTCGCTCTCGGGGTTCCAGGATCCGGCGTGGCACATGGAGGAGATCCGCCGCGCCGCAGGCGACTCGGTCGCCGGCATGACTCCCACCGTGGCCGTGCCGGCGATGCTCAATTTCCAGGTGCGCGGCCAGTGGGTGACACGCCAGGTGATGCTCATCGGCATCGACGAGTCGACCCACGCCGCGGTGAGCGATTTCAGCCGCTACCTCCAGCACCCCGCCAACCGGCGGCAGCTGTCGTTCGATCTCCGCGACGGCGGCTACGACACGGTCGACAGCCAGGGGCAGGGAGAGGCGAACCGGCCGGCGCTCGAGGGGGCGGGATGGCCACACCGGCGGATGCGCGTGGCGCGCGAGCGCGCGTGGCGCGAGCGGCAGCAGGCGGCCGGGGTCACCACCGCCGGCGGCCCGGTCCGGACGATCGACCGCCAAGTCGACGCGGTCCTGGCCACGACCGACGCCACTCGTGCGCCCGGCGCTGGCGACCGCCAAGTCGACGCGGTCCTGGCCACGACCGACGCCACTCGTGCGCCCGGCGCTGGCGACCGCCAAGTCGACGCGGTCCTGGCCACGACCGACGCGCCGGCGAAGCCCCCGACCGAGGTCCCCACCCTCTCCG
Organism: Planctomycetaceae bacterium; assembly: GCA_046086245.1. Taxonomy (GTDB): domain Bacteria; phylum Planctomycetota; class Planctomycetia; order Pirellulales; family UBA1268; genus F1-20-MAGs016. Next base: position 6,940 of record JBJSXB010000289.1, read on the forward strand.
TCGCGAACGCCACGCAACCGCCTCCGCAGCCGATCGCCCCCGCGGGCGCCGACGACGCGCCGGTCGATCCGTTCCGCGCCGCCCTGCCCGAGCAGGGACGCGTCTTCGATCCGGCGCAGGAGCAGTCGATCGGCATCGTGCCGGGCATCGGCCTGGCGAGCTTCCGCGATTCCTCCGGCACCGACCGCTTCCTCATCCTGCCCGGCGACGACGTGAAGATCACCTTTCCCACCGCCGGCACGCCGCCGAAGGCGGTCACCGACACCTTCACCGTGGTCGACTTCTACGAAAGCAAGATGAGCGAGTACGACTCGAACTTCGTCTTCGTGCCGATCGCCGCGTTGGAGCGGCTCCGGGGGATGATCGATCCGCAGACCGGCGTACCGAGCGTCAATTCGATCCAGATCCGGCTCGCTCCCGGTGCCGATCTCGACGCCGTCCGCGACCGCCTCCGCCGCGCCTTTCCCGCCGAGGTCTACTCCGTCTCCACCTGGAAAGACAAACAGGGGCCGTTGCTCGCCGCGGTCGACATGGAGATGGCGGTGCTCAACATCCTCCTGTTCATGATCGTGGCGGTGGCCGGGTTCGGCATCCTCGACATCTTCTTCATGATCGTGGTGGAGAAGACGCGCGACATCGGGATCCTCAAGTCGCTCGGCGCCGGATCGGGGGGCATCGCCGGGGTCTTCCTCGGCTATGGACTGTTCCTCGGGCTGGTGGGGGCGGGCGCGGGCCTCGCCCTCGGCCTCGCGATCACCTGGAACATCAACCGCGTCCGCGAGGCGGTCGAGTGGGTCACCGGGCAGCGCGTCTTCGATCCCTCGATCTACTACTTCTTCCGCATCCCGACGATCGTCGATCCGTGGACGGTGGCCTGGATCATCGCCGGTGCGGTGGGGATCGCGGTCGCGGCCAGCGTCCTGCCGGCGCTCCGCGCCGCACGGCTCCATCCGGTGGAGGCGCTGCGCCATGATTGACACCGCCCACGCGCATCCCACCGTCGCCGTCCACGGGCTGGTGAAGCGCTACCGCTCCGGTGGCAGCGTTCTCGAGGTGCTGCGCGGCGTCGACATGGAGATCGAACCGGGCGCGTTCGTGGCGATCGTCGGCTCCAGCGGCTCGGGGAAAAGCACCCTCCTGCACCTGATGGCGCTGCTCGACGCCCCCGACGGGGGCGCGGTGCTGCTCGACGGTGTCCGTGCCGACGATCAACCCGCGCGCCGGCGCGACCGCCTCCGCAACACGGCGCTGGGCATGGTGTTCCAGTCGTACCATCTGCTGCCCGAGCTCGACGCCGTGGAAAACGTCGTCGCGCCACTGCTGGTGCGATACGGACCCTGGGAGTGGTTGGCGCGACGGCGCGACGCCCGCCACGAGGCGGAACGGCTTCTCGATCGCTTCGGCCTCGGTGCTCGGCTCCATCACAAGCCGCGCCAACTCTCCGGTGGCGAAATGCAGCGTGTCGCGATCGCGCGGGCGCTGGTCACCAAGCCGCGCGTGCTGCTGGCGGACGAGCCGACCGGCAACCTCGACGCCGAGAGCGGCGCGGGCATCCTCGACGCCCTGGTCGAGTTGAACCGCGCCGACGGGCTTTCTATAGTCTTGGTCACCCATGATCCCGCGATCGCCGCACGGGCCGATCGCGTCGTCCGGCTGGTGGCCGGCCGCGTCGAGGAGGCCTGACCCCCAGGTGCTCCCATGCCCCGAATGATCTCGATGAACGGCAGCCTCGTGCCCGAGCACGAGGCGCGCGTGAGCGTGTTCGATCATGGTCTGCTCTACGGCGACGGGGTGTTCGAAGGGCTGCGCGCCTATTCCGGGCGCGTGTTCCGCCTCGAGGAACACCTTCGCCGGCTGTGGGCCAGCGCCCGTGCCATCTGCCTCGAGATCCCCACCACGCCCGCGGCCCTCGGCGCCGTGATTGAGGAGACCCTCGTCGCCAACGGCCTCCGCGATGGCTACGTGCGCGTCGTGGTGACGCGGGGAGCCGGCGGGCTCGGGCTCGATCCCGGCCGGACGCGCGACCCCCAGGTGATCGTGATCGCCGACACGATCGCGCTCTACCCGGCCGAACTCGCCGCCAACGGGCTGCGG
>JBJSXB010000290.1:0-8597 GCA_046086245.1 Planctomycetaceae bacterium
CGAGCCCCGCCAGATCGCCCTTGGCGTGCCGCAGCTCCTCCGCGAACAGGCGCACGAGTTCGCCGCGCCGCGGCGCCGGCACTTGGCGCCACTGGACGAACGCCTCCTGCGCCGCCGCGACCGCATGGGCGACGCCGGCGCGGGGGGTTTCCGGCGCGGTGCCGATGACACCGCCGTCGATCGGCGAGCGACTGGTGAGAAACGTGTCCGAGGTCATGGTGCCGCTCCGGGGTCTCGACCAGTATGGCGTACGGCCCGGCCGCCACAGCGACGACGCCCGATGAGTTTCGCGACTTCGACGACCGTCACCGGGATGAGGGACAGGCCGACGACGAGCAGCCATTCCCTTCCGGGCGGGGCGTCGATCTCGAACACCCGGCCGACCGCGGGGAGCACGACCACGGCCACCTGCAGCGCCGCCGAGACCGCGAGGGCCGCCAGCAGGGCCGGATTGGCGAAGAATCCGAGTGCCGGGGCGGTCGCGCGGTCGCTGCGACAGCCGATCGCGAACAGGAGTTGTGCGAACGACACGGTGCAGAACGTGACGGTGCGGGCGAGCGGCAGACGGGCGGCGTCGTGGCGCCAGACGATCAGGAAGGCGGCGAGCGTGACCGCCGCCATCAGCAAGCCGTGCGACACGATCACGATGCCGTGGCGCAGGGTGATCACCGGCTCGTGGGGCGGGCGTGGCGGCCGGAGCATCGCGTCCCGTTCCGGAGACTCGAGCCCGAGGGCCAGCGCGGGGAACCCGTCGGTGACGAGGTTGATCCAGAGGATCTGGATCGCCGCCAGCGGCGAGGGCCAGCCGGCGAGCGCGGCGGCGAACATCACGAGCACCTCGGCGGCGTTGCACGACAGCAGATAGTGCACCACCTTGCGGATGTTGTCGTAGATGCCCCGTCCCTCCTCGACCGCGCTTTCGATCGAGGCGAAGTTGTCGTCGGTGAGCACCATGTCGGACGCCTCGCGTGTGACGTCGGTGCCGCCGATGCCCATGGCGATGCCGATGTCGGCCGCCTTCACGGCCGGCGCGTCGTTGACGCCGTCGCCGGTCATCGCCACGATCTCCCCCCGCGCCTGCCAGGCACGGACGACGCGGAGTTTGTGCTCCGGCGACACCCGCGCATAGACGTCGATGCCGGGCGCCTCGTCACGGAGACGCTCGTCGCCGAGTGCGTCGAGATCGCGTCCGGAGAGCGCCCGCCCGTCGGGACCGGCGATCCCCAGTTCGCGGGCGATCGCCAGTGCCGTGGCGGGATGGTCGCCGGTGATCATCACCGGGCGGATACCGGCCGCGCGGCAGCGGCGCACCGCCTCACGCGCCTCGTCGCGCGGCGGGTCGATCATTCCGACGAGGCCCACGAACACCAGATCACCGCCACCGTCGGCATCGGTCGGCACGAACCCCGGGTCGAGATCGCGCCACGCCATGCCCAGCACGCGCAGCGCCTGGGCGGCGTAGGTGTCGACGGTGCCGAGGATCGCGCGGCGCCGATCGTCGTCGAGCGGCACCACGGTGCCACCCCGTTGTTCGAAGCGGCTCGCCGCGAGGATCACCTCCGCCGCACCCTTGGTGTAGAGCCGTGGGGCCCCGTTGGGGGGCCGGACCACCACCGCCATCGACCGCCGGACCGGATCGAACGGCACCTCGTAGACGACGGGCTCGTCGGTATCGCCGGCTTCGATTCCCGCTTTGAGCGCCGCGACGACCAGCGCTCCCTCGGTGGGGTCTCCGACGACCTGCCAGCCGCCCGAAGCGGTCGGGCGTGCCACGGCGTTGCCGCACCGTGCCCCGATCGAGAGCAGGCGGCGGAGGTCGGGATCGTCGACGGCGGCACCGGTGGGCTCCGTGTCGGCCCGATCCCCGGTGTCGTCGGTCGGGGCGTCGGCCGGCACGAAGCGCCCGCGCGGGGTGTAGCCCACGCCCGTCACACGCCACTGGCCGGAACCGGTGGCCACTTCGCGCACCGTCATCTCGTTGCGGGTCAGTGTGCCGGTCTTGTCGGAGCAGATGACCGTCACCGATCCGAGCGTCTCCACGCTCGGAAGGCGTCGCACCAGGGCGTTGCGCCGTACCATCCGCGTCACGCCGACCGCGAGGACGAGCGTCACGACCGCCGGCAATCCCTCCGGCACGGCGGCCACCGCGAGGCTCACGCTGCGGAGCATCACCTCCCACGGATCCGCGCCGCGCGCCAGTTCGAGCAAGAAGATCACCGTGACGATCGCCATGCAGACCACGATCAGCACGCGTCCGAGTCCGGCGAGCCTCCGCTGGAGCGGCGTCTGTTCGGCAGGCGCGTGGTCGAGGAGCGCGGCGATCCGTCCGAGTTCGGTGGCGCTGCCGGTCGCCGTCACGACCGCCGCGCCTCGGCCGGCGGCGACGATCGTGCCCGCATGGACCATCGTGCGACGATCGCCGAGGGACGCATCGGCGGCGACGGCTGCCGTGCCCTCCTTGACGACGGGCTCCGACTCTCCCGTCAGGGCCGACTCCTGGAGCTCGAGGCCATGCTGCTCGACCACGCGGGCATCGGCGACGACCGCGTCGCCGGCCTCGAGTTCGAGGCGATCGCCCGGCACGACCTCGGCGGCGGGTATCGTGGTCACGGCGCCCGCCCGGCGCACGCGGGCCTGCGGTGCCGTGAGCTTCGCGAGGGCCGCAAGCGCCCGGTGGGCGCGTTGCTCCTGCAGGAAGCCGATGACTGCGTTGACGAGCACGATGCCGGCGATCGCGACGGTGTCGATCCACTCGCCGAGGATGGCGGACACCACCGCGGCCGCCGCCAGGATCCACACGACAAGGTCGCGGAATTGTCCAAGAAACCGCCGCCATGCCGGCTCCGGCACGGGCTCCGCGACGGCGTTGCGGCCGTGGTGGCGGAGGCGTGCGGCGGCCTCTTCGGGGACGAGCCCGCCGCGCGCGTCGGTGGCGAGCATGACCGCCACCTGGTCGATCGCCAGGGAATGGAAACGCGGGGTGGAGGGGTCGGCGGGCGTCGTCATCGCGCGGAGACCGGGGGATCGGCGGGAGGCACGACCAGCGGCGTCGCCAGCAGTTGGCCTCCGCCACGCGCGGTCGTCGCGTTGATGGTCAGGTGCTAGTCTACGGCCGCAATCGACTCCCCCCGCCCGGACGCCAACCATGCGCCTCCAACCACTCGACTGGATCGTCATCGGTGGCTTCCTGCTGTTCACGCTCGGTGTCGGCCTCGCCGTGGCGCGGCGGGCGGGGCGATCGTCCGCCGACTTCTTCCTCTCGGGACGGACACAGCCGTGGTGGCTCCTGGGCACGTCGATGGTGGCGACGACCTTCGCCGCGGACACCCCGTTGCTCGTGACGAGCATCGTCCGTGAGCAGGGGGTGGCGGGAAACTGGGCCTGGTGGGCGTTCCTCCTCACCGGGATGCTCACCGCCGCGGTCTACGCCAAGCTGTGGCGGCGCTGCGGCGTCGTCACCGACGTCGAGTTCTACGAACTGCGCTACGGCGGTCGGGCTGCCGCCTTCCTCCGCGGATTCCGCGCCCTCTACCTCGGCCTGGTGTTCAACGTGCTGGTGATGGCCAACGTGACGCTCGCCGCGGTGAAGATCGGCGGGGTGATGTTCGGCTTCGGTCCGTTGGAGACGGTCCTCGCCGCCACGCTGGCGACGGTCGTGTTCAGCACCGCGGGGGGGCTGACGAGCGTGCTCGTCACCGATTTCGCCCTGTTCATCGTCGCCATGGCGGGGTCGATCGCCGCCGCGGTGATCGCGCTGGGGCTGCCGGAAGTGGGTGGCATCACCGGTTTGCTCACCCATGCCGCCGTCCGCGACCGGGCCTCGATGTGGCCGGCCCTCGACTTCTCCACCACCGCGGGGCGCGACCTGGCGATGACGATCTTCATCGTGCCGCTGGCGGTGCAATGGTGGGCCGCGTGGTATCCCGGTGCCGAGCCCGGCGGGGGCGGGTACGTCGCCCAGCGGATGCTGGCGGCGAAGGACGAGCGTCACGCCACCGGTGCGACGCTCCTGTTCAACGCCGCCCATTACGCGCTGCGCCCGTGGCCGTGGATCCTCGTCGCCCTGGCGTCGCTGGTGGTGTTTCCGGACCGCCAGTCGCTCGAGCAGGCGCTGCCGGCGGTCGATCCGTCGGTGATCGGCGACGACCTCGCCTATCCGGCGATGCTCACGCGCCTGCCCGCGGGACTGCTCGGCCTGGTCGCCGCCTCATTGGTCGCCGCCTACATGTCGACGATCTCCACGCAGCTCAATTGGGGCGCGTCGTACGTCAGCAACGACATCTGGCTGCGTTTCATTCGTCCGCGGGCGACCGAGCGCGAACTGGTGGCGGTGGGGCGGGTGATGACCGTCGTGCTGATGGCTCTGGCGGCGTATCTCGCGGTGCAGCTGCAGAGCGTGTACCAGGGCTTCCTCATCCTTCTCAAGGTCGGCGCCGGTACGGGATTGATCTACATCCTGCGCTGGTTCTGGTGGCGCGTGAACGCTGCCGCCGAGATCGTCGCGATGATGGTGTCGTTCGCTTTGGCGGCGGGTTTCTTCGTCATGGCGCGCGCCGCGCCGGGCACGGTGCCCCCCGAGTGGCAGCAGTTCCTCTGGATCGTCGGCGTCACCACGGCGTGCTGGTTGGCCGCCGCGTTCTACGGCCCATCCGAGTCGGATGCCACGCTCGAGCGCTTTCTCGAGCGGGCGCGTCCCGGGGGGCCGGGCTGGCGACGCGTGCTCGAGCGGGCCCGGCAGACGGGTCGTCTGGCCGAGGTCGGCGGGACGTGGAATCTCCCGGTCGAAATCGTCTTCGCGATCGCCGGGTGCGTGGCGATTTACGGAAGCCTGTTCGCCACGGGCCACCTCATCTACGGCGAATACGGCGCGATGGCCTGGGCGCTCGGAGCCACGGCCGCCGCGGGCGTCGTGGTGGCCGCCACGTTCCGCCGTGCGGTGGGATGACACGGGCGGGGCGGAGCCGCCGAGGACGATCGCCATCGGCCGGCGAAAGCCGACGGGCCACCGGCGGTTGCCCGCCCGGCGGTCACACGCGGAGGTACACGCCGTCCTTTTCGAAATGCCGGATGAACAGCCAGGTGATCCAGCCGAAGAGGATCAGTGATCCGGTCACGTACCACCCGGGTGCATCGCGCGGCACGAAGCCCTGCACGGCGGTGCCCACCATGTCGTGGAGGACATAGGCGAGGATGGCGTTGGTGCCGAAGGTGGTGAAGAGGGGTAGGTGCCAGCCGGCCCGGTCACACGCCAGGTGGAACGCGAGGAACACGGCGAGGGAGAAGCCGGCGGAAAACACCAGGTAGGAGAGTGATCCGGCCCGCTGACTCATCATCCAATAGTTCCACTGCCGGCGAGGCGCGGGTGGCGGCGGCACGAACGGCGCCTCGGTGAGCCAGGCCCCGATCCCTCCCCCCGCCTCCCGTTTCCAGCCGAGCCGTTCGGCGCCGGGCACGACCGGGTCGTCGGCCATTTTCGCGGCGCCGGGGACTCGTTCGGCGGGCAGATCGTAGGACCGGGTGCCGCAGGAAAACACGTAGCCCAGCGCCATCAACAGCGCCGCGGCCGCCGCGATCCGCCCGAGGGGGATCGGGGGCGCCGGCGCGTGGGTCGATGCACCGCGGGTCGATGCACCGTGGGTGGATGGCACGAAAGCATCGCAGGCGAGCGTGCCGACCAGCGCGGGCACGCACCAGGTGAGGAATCCGAGTGGCCCGCCGTCGATGCCGGCCGGCGGCGCGTTGACCCAGGCGAAATTGAACCACCACGAGAGTGCCACGTGGGCCGCCGCCGAGAGCACGAGCCAGGCGATCCGCGTCGCCGCCGTCGCGCGGACCACCGGCAGGATCCACAGCGACGTGACGGCGATGTGCATCAGCGTCTGGAACCAGTTGCGCTTGAGCGGTTCGCCGATCACCGCGAGGAACCCCATGTCGCACAGCTCCTTCCACGACCCCGCCCGGCTGCCGACCGTGTAGACCACCAGCGACACCAGGACGAGCCCGAGAAGACGGCGCACGATGCGTCCGTAGCCCGCACGGCCGCCGCTCTCCGCACGCCGCCCGAACGTCAGTCGCATCGCGAAGCCGACCGCGAAGAGGAACTGCGGCATGATCGTGTCGGCGTAGCTGCAGTAGTCGTGCGTGTGCTTGAGAATCCGCGGGCAGGCGGCGAACCCGCCGAGATAGTTGACCAACATCATCCCCACGACCGTGTAGCCGCGGAACTGGTCGAGCGACGGCAGACGCCGTGTGGAGGGATTCGCGGCAGCCATCGGCGCCTCGGTGAACGTGGTCGGGACGCCGTGCGACCGGACGCTAGCGCTTCTTTTTCTTCGCGTCGACCTTGAACTCGATCTCGTTGACCTGACCCGCCTTCACCTCGGCGGACAGCGGCGAGATCCCGACGTCGTAATACTTCGAGTCGATCCGCGGCGTCTTGCCATTGGAATTGTCGACCCACTCGCCGCCGTCGCCGAGTTTGTTGTCCTTCATCGGCCAGAGGTCGAGCAGCACCACCTTGTGCGACCCGACGATCGCCCCCTTCTGCGGCTTGGGGGCGTCGAGCGTGAGCGAGAACCGGCCGTTGGCGTCGGTTTCGCCGGTCGATCGCGGTCCGGTGGTGGAAAGGAACTCGACGCGCACCATGTCGAGCGGCTCACCGTCGAGCGTGACCCGGCCGTTGACCTCGGCGACCTGGTACTTCGGTCCGCAACCGGCGAGGGCCAGCAGCGCCAGCACCATCGAAGGAAGGATCAATGGACGTGTCATCGCAACAAGGTCCCCGCGAGGAAAAGGCAGGCTCGAGCCGTGCGGGTTGAAGATTCACCCGGAGAAGAATACCAGCACTTCGATCCGGCCGACGTTCCGGGGGTAGCCCGCGCCACCCCCGGAACGACGCCGTGCGATCGGGACTCACTCGTCGGCCACGTTCTCGCCGCCCGCCCGCGAGCCGAGAGCGATGAACGTGTTTTGGTCGATGCTGTCGTTGAGAAACCGCACCGACCCGTCGGTGAAGGCGAACACCGCCCCGCCGCCGTGCTGGCTGCCGAACGAGTTGAGCCGATCCTCGTAGCGGATTTGCGTCCGGTACTCGACGCAGTCGCGGATCCGCATGTTGATCGGCACGCCCGTGCCGAGGAACGCGTTGCCTTCGGCACCGAACCAAACCCAGTTCCAGTTGGCCATCTTCGTCGTCGACCAGCCGGTCTCGGGGCCGCAGCGATCGAACACCGGATCGAAGTTGCTGCGTTCACCCATCAGGATCGTCTTGCTGGTGCCGTCGGTGGCGTCCTTCAGGCCGCGGGCGACGTTGCGCGTGAACATGCCGTCACTCGCCGCCAAACGCGCCGACGTCGCGCTGCCGGTCGAGGGACCCGGATAATCCGATCCGGGGCCGAGCGGATACCAAAGCGACGGCAGCGTGGAGCTGAAGCCGGGGTAGCCGCGACGGCCGGCGGAGGCGAAGTAGTCGGCCCGCGCGTAGACGCCGTTGCCGGTGGCGCTGTGGCTCTCGTTCCACTCCGGACCGGTGTTCGACGGGCAGCGCAGGACCGACGACAGACGCTGACCGACGGCCGCGGTGCCGTTGGTGGGGTTCATCGTCGTGCCGTCGCCGCCGAAGAGCGGATTGGAACGCTGGTTGTTACCGAAGTTCAACTGGTCCCACGCGCGATGGAACGCCACCTCCTCGACGTATGGCAACAGTTGGTAGAGCAGCGGGAACCGCCGGTCCCAACTGGGGGCACCCTTGTCCCACTCCGGATGGCCCCAGCGGCCGCCATCGCGGCGGAGCATCCCGTAGGGCAGCCGTTTGTAGGAGTCCTCGTGGCTGTGGTTGGCGAGTCCCCACTGCTTGAGATGATTCGTGCACTGACTGCGCCGCGCGGCCTCGCGGGCCGATTGCACCGCCGGCAGCAACAAACCAACGAGCGTGCCGATGATGGCGATGACGACCAGGAGCTCGACGAGCGTGAAGCCACGCCGTGCGCGCCACTGGGATCGGGAGACGAGCATGATGGATATCCTCCTCGAAGGAGAGAGATGGAACGATCCGCCTAGGGAGAAGCGGGCGGCGAAGACCGCGAACCGCGCTTGAGCCCCCCGCCCAAGCAAGCGGAGTTTAGAGAAACCCCCACGAAGTGGCCCCCCAGACCTTTTCTTCGGAAACAATCGGTTTTTTCAATGCCTCCATAGGTGGGTGAAGCGGGCTCGCACCGCGGCCGGGTGTTGGCGGTGGCCCGAGCGGTCGGGGCTTGATCCCCCGCGGCTGCGCGGCGCAGATTGCCGGCCGGCAGTGGACGGCAAACCGGCGGCAGCGGCGGAATGGTGCGTTCACGCGGCGTTCGCGACCGGGCATGGTGCGATCCCCGCGCGGGTGCCGGGGGCCGTCGCGGCGCCGGGGTTGGTGGGGTCGTGAGCATTCCACGGAACCCGTCCGTGATGTCGAGGAGGTGCCCATGAGCGTGCTCTGGCAAGTCCGTGGCGGTCGGTCACTCCGATGCGCCGAAGGGGCAAATGACGTCGTGAGCACGGGGGCCGCCATCGTGGCGCTCGCGCTGTTGGCCGTCACCGCCGCCGGCGCCGGGGCGGCCGAGGCA
>JBJSXB010000291.1:0-17452 GCA_046086245.1 Planctomycetaceae bacterium
ACCCGACGGAAACGCTCGAGCGCCGTGCCATCGGCGATCGCCGCGCGGCAGCGGGCCAGTGCCGTGGCGCGGTCGGCCACCACGCCACCGAGGAGGAGCATCTCGGCGGCGAGTTCGAGTGCCAACTCGCCCATGGGATCGCGGCGTCGGCCGCAGAGCGTGTCGATGACCGCATGGATCTCCAACGCGTTGCCGACCGCGCCACACAGCGGCTCTTCCATGGTCGTCAGCAACACGCGCACCGGTTTGCCGAGCGCGCCGCCGATCGCCACCATGCTGCGCGCGAGCGCCTCGGCGTCGGCGCGCTCCCGCATGAAGGCCCCGTCGCCCGTCTTGACGTCGAGCACCAGCCCGTCGATGCCCTCGGCGAGCTTCTTGGAGAGGATCGAGGCGGTGATCAGCGGGATCGACTCGATCGTCGCGGTCGCATCGCGCAGCGCGTACAGGAAGCGGTCGGCGGGGGCGATCTCGTCGGTCTGGCCGACGAGCACCAGCCCGCACTCACGGGCGACGCGCCGGTAGTCGGCGAGCGACAGATCGACGCGGAAGCCGGGGATGCTCTCCAATTTGTCGAGCGTGCCTCCCGTGTGGCCGAGTCCGCGGCCCGACACCATCGGTACGGTCACGCCACAGGCGGCGGCGACCGGAGCGAGCACGAGGCTGGTGGTGTCGCCGACGCCGCCGGTGGAGTGCTTGTCGATTTTCGGTCCGGGGATCTCCCCGAGGTCGATCACCGTCCCGGAATGGAGCATCGCTTCGACCAGTGCCCGCGTCTCGTCGGCATCCATGCCGCGCCACACGACCGCCATCAGCAACGCGGCCCACTGGTAGTGCGGCACGGTGTGATCGGCGATGCCGTCGACGAGAAAACCGATCTCGGCGGCCGAGAGCGTCCCTCCCTCGCGCTTGCGGCGGATGAGATCGACGGCACGCATGGGGCGCTCCGCGGTGGATGGAGGACCATCAGGGATGGTCGGGAAGCGTGCCGAACTGCCGATCGCCGGCGTCGCCGAGGCCGGGCACGATAAACCCGACGCCGTTGAGCCCGGCATCGAGCGCCGCGACGTGGATCGCCACGTCGGGCATGCCGAGGCGCAGCCGCTCCACCCCCTCCGGTGCGGCGATCAGGGCGAGGTAGATGATCCGACCGATCCCGGCCGTGCGGAGAATCTCGCAGGTCCGCACCGCCGACCCGCCGGTGGCGAGCATCGGATCGGCAATCAGGGCGAGCGTGGCGGAGCAGCGTGCGGGAAGACGGTTGTAGTACTCCAGCGGTTGGAGCGTGGTTTCGTCACGCGACAGCCCGACGTGCCACACCTCGGCGTCGGGCAACAAGTCGAGCAATCCGTCGGCCATGCCCAGCCCGGCGCGGAGGATCGGCACGATCGCGATCCGATCGACCAGGCGCCGCGCCGGCGCTCTTCCCAACGGCGTCGGCACCTCGGCGGTCGCCGTCGGCAGCCCCACCGTCGCCTCGCAGGCGACGAGGGCCGCCAGTTGGCGCACCAGCCGGCGAAACTCGGGTGGCCGGGTGGCTGGATCGCGAAGCCGCGCCACGTGGTGGGCCACGAGCGGATGGGTCGACACGTGGACGCCCTGCATGGCATGCTCCCTGCGTTCCGCCCCTCGGGGCGCGACCGGCGGATGATATCGCGTCGGTCGCCGGCGACGTAGCCACCACCCCGTGGTCCCCGCGAACCCCTGCTCGTCCGAGGGACGGCGTCATGCCACCGCCGCGATCGCCATGCACCGACGCGGAGCTCCTCGCCGAGGCGCGATCGGCCGCCGACCATGCCTACTCGCCCTACTCCGGCTGGCGGGTCGGCGCGGCGGTCGCATTCGCCGACGGCGGAGTGTTCCGCGGCGCGAACGTCGAGAACGGCTCCTATGGGCTGACGATCTGCGCCGAGCGGGTGGCCGTCTGTTGCGGCGTGGTCGCCGGAGCCGGCGGTCCGATCGCCCGCGTGGCGCTCACCTGCCGCGACCGCGCCGGCGACCTCGTCGCCGGGATCGTTCCCTGCGGCGCCTGCCTGCAGGTGCTTCACGAGTTCGGTGCGCCCGACACGGCGATCGTCATCGACGGGGGAGGCGTGTTCCGTCTTGCCGACTTCCTGCCCCGTCCGTTCGGCGCCGGCGTCGAGGTGCCACGCCAGGCCTGACGGCACGCGGTGGTCGGCGGTGGACAGCGGGGTTCGGATAGCATCTGGCTGCGAGGAGGGATGACGATGGCACGGGTGTACTACGTCGGCGATTGGGCGGTGCTCACCGGACCGTGGTTCGCCGAGACCCCCTTCCAGAACGCGATGAAGGGACTGGAGGTGGTCAACTACGGCCACTGGCTCAAGACGGCGCTCGAGTCCACCGGAGAGCACGTGGTGACCAGCGTGCCGGCCTGGGACTTCTACAAACTCGGCCCCGGCGCCTACGAGGAGATCCTCGCCACGCACGACGTGATCGTGTTCAGCGACGTCGAGGGAAAGCTGTTCCAGCTCGCCCCGAGCTTCTTCGACCGGCAGAAGTTCGGCCACGGCATCCTCACCTTTCCCGACCGCGTGCGGCTGACGATCGACGCCGTGCGCGGCGGCAAGGGGTTGTTGCTGCTCGGGGGCTGGTATTCGTTCACCGGCGAGCAGGGGAAGGGTGGCTGGGGGCGGACGCTGCTCAAGGATGTCATGCCCGTCACCTGCCTCGACCACGAGGACCTCGTGGAGAGCACCGAGGGCTACCACCCGCGTGCGACCGCCGCGGGGCGCGCGGCGTTCTCCGGGATCGATCTGGCCGGCTGTCCGCCGATCCTCGGCTACAACCTCGTCAGGCCGCGGCCGGGTGCCGAGGTGCTCCTCGACCTCGCCCACTGCGGCGATCCGCTGCTGGTGACCGGGCGTGTGGGAGACGGCCGCGTGGTGTGCTACACGTCCGATCCGGCGCCGCACTGGGGCTGCAACATGGTGTTCTGGAAGGGCTACGCGTCGTTCTGGCTCCGCTGCCTGCGCCTGGCGACCGGGCCGTGAACCGGCAGGGGGCGGCACGCATCACGTCACCGGGCGCGATCCGTGCCCGGGCACGCGACGCGCTCGTGTTGGTCGGCAGGGTGGTGCTGGCGACGATCGCCGCCACCGTGGTGGCGGCGCGTGCCGGCGGCGCGGAGCCGTTCGCCGGGCCGGTGGGCACGATGCGCCTGCACATCGCCCCTGGCGACGAGCAGCGCCTGCGTGACGCACCGCGGCGCTACGTCGCCTGCCGGCTCGACACGGAGGGCGGCGACAGCCTCGACGGCGTCGCGGTGAAACTCAAGGGCGCCGCCGGGAGCTTCCGCGACTACGACGACCGGCCCGGTCTCACCCTGCACGTCGCGCGGACGATCGCGGGCCGACGCTTCCATGGCCTGGAGAAGTTCCACCTCAATAACGCCGTCCAGGACGACACCTTCGCCCACGAGTGGCTGTTCGCGGCACTGGCCGCCGACGCGGGCCTGCCGGCCCCGCGCGTCGGTCACGTCCGGCTGTGGATCAACGACCGCGATCTCGGGCTGTACGTGCTCCGTGAGGGCTTCGACACCCCGTTCCTCGAACGGCATTTCGGTTCCGCCGAGGGCAACCTCTACGACGGCGGTTTCTGCCAGGACGTCGATACCGAGTTGGAGAAGGACTCCGGGGCGGGCCCGGACGACCGCAGCGATTTGTCCGCGCTCGTCGCCGCCTGCCGTGCCGACGGGCCGGGGCGGCGGGAGGCGATCGCCGCCGTCCTCGACGTCGACCGCTTCCTCACGCTGGTGGCGCTCGAAGCGATGACCGTCCACTGGGACGGCTACACAAGCGGTGTCAACAACTACCGCCTCCTGTTCCCGCCACCCGCCGGGCCGGCGGTGTTCCTCCCCCACGGGGCCGACCAGCTGTTCGGCGATCCCGACGCGTCGATTCTCGATCCGCCCCGCGGCCTCGTCGCCGCGGCGGTGATGGGGGAGCCGGCGTGGCGGGCAGCGTGGCGCGAACGGGTCCGCGAATCGCTGCCGCTGTTCGATCCACCCGACGGGCTGGTGGCCCGCGTCAGGGCGCTGCGCGACCGCCTCGCGGTACCGCTCGCCGCGATCGACCCCGCTCTCGATGCCGCGCACGCCGCGCGCTGCGACGAGCTGGTGGAGCGGCTGCGGGCCCACGCCGCGGCACTCCGCATCCAGGCCCATGCCCCCGATCCGCCACCGTTGGTCTTCGACGATTCCGCGCCGCTGCGACCGACCGACTGGCAACCCGCCACGGCGGCGGAGGGCGCCTCCTTGGAACGCCACGAGACCGATGCCGGGCCACGGCTCGAGATCAATGCCACACCCGGCATCCCCTGCACCGCCTCATGGCGTTGCCGGCTGCGGCTGCCGCGCGGCACCTACCGGCTGCGGATGCCCCTCGGCACGCGTGGCGTCGAGGCACTGGAGGACGAGAAAGGACGTGGTGCCGGAGTGCGGATCTCCGGCGCCCCGCGCGACCAGGGGTTGGAGGGCACGTCACGGGGCGTCGTCGAACACGTTTTTTACGTCGACCATGAGTCGGGCGACGTGGAACTCGTGGCCGAGTTGCGCGCCACCGCGGGGCAGGTGTCGTTCGAAGCCTTCGCCTGCGAAGTCGTCCGTCTCGGCGCGCCCGCTGCCGCGGAGGGCCCCGCCGAGGTGGTGTCTCCCTGACCCTCCCGGCCGCCGTCGACCGCCATGGCATCGCCCGCCCCACCCGCCGCACTTCCCGTCGCCGCCTGTCAATGGCGGATCCCCTTCGACCAGCGCCGGCGGTTGGCCGCCGGCAGCACCTCCTGATCGCGCGCCGGAGCCCGACCATGCCCACATCCCGCTTTCGCCCGTCGCTCCACACCGCTTGGCTGGTCGTCGCCCTGCTGTGGCCGGTGGCGCTGCTCAACTACCTCGACCGGCAGCTGCTGGCGAGCATGAAAACGTCGGTGATGGAGTCGATCCCGTCGATCGGCACCCAGGAGAACTGGGGCTACATGCTCGGCCAGTTCAAATGGGTGTACGCCGCGGTGAGCCCGCTCGGCGGATTGCTCGCCGACCGGCTCGGCCGCCGCTGGGTGATCTGCGGCAGCCTGTTCGTCTGGTCGGCGGTCACGTGGTGGACCGGCCAGGTGACGACGTACCAGGAATTGCTCTGGGCCCGGTCGGCGATGGGGATCAGCGAGGCCTGCTACATCCCCGCGGCGCTGGCGTTGATCGCCGACCATCATGCGGGCGCCACGCGATCGCGGGCCGTCGGTCTCCATCAGATGGCGATCTACTGCGGGGTGATCCTCGGCGGTTTCGGCGGCTACATCGCCGACGATCCGCGCCTCGGATGGCGCAGCGCCTTCGACATCTGCGGCCTGGCGGGGATGGCCTACGCCGTGCCGCTGGCCCTGCTGCTCCGCGACGGCACGCGGACCGGGCCGACGTCCGAGGAGCCGGCAGCCGGAGTGTTCGCCACGCTGCGCGACCTGCTCGCCAACCCGTCGTTCATCCTCTTGGTCCTCTACTTCACCCTCCCGGCCCTGGCCGGCTGGGTGGTGCGCGACTGGATGCCGGCGATCCTCAAGGAGCGGTTCGCGATCGGCCAGGGGCAGGCGGGGGTGTCGGCGACGCTCTATTGGCAGGCGGCCGCGATCGTCGGCGCCGCCGGCGGCGGCTGGCTCGCCGACCGCTGGATGGCCCGCAGCGAGCGCGGTCGGATCCACACCAGCGCCCTGGGCATGACCCTGATCGTGCTGGCCCTGTTCGGCAGCGCGGCGGCGTTCGGCGACGGCGGCGCGGGGAGCCTCGGTGCCGCGATCGCCGCCCTGGTGGTGTTCGGTCTCGGCTGGGGACTGTTCGACATCAACAACATGCCGATCCTCTGCCAGATCGCCCCGCCCCGGCAGCGGGCCACCGGATACGGCCTGATGAACATGGTGAGCATCGCCTGCGGCGGCCTGGCCGACTGGGGATTCGGCCTGCTGCGGGATCGGGGCGTGCCCCTGCCGGCGATCTTCTCGGCGTTCGCCACCTGCGCGATCCTCTCGGTGGTGCTCGTGCTCCTCGTCCGGCCGCGGCCCGGCCTCGGCGCCGGCGACTGAGGCGCCTCCGCCCGGATCGCGGCCCCGTACCGCCGTCGGTGACCCACCAACGTGCGGGGAGGTTTCGTGGTCTCCATGGGGGTAGAATCCGCGCCGGCGGCACCGAGGGAGGTCGCCATTCCCGGCGGGGCAGCGGCGATGACACACAGGTGGCGGCTCGTGGCCGCGACGGCGGCGATGGCGTGGCTCGGCGCGGCGGAGTCCGACACGCGGGCCTGTTGCCCGGCGTGGCGGATCGGGCATGCGGTCACGATCGCCGACCAGAAGATCCTCGTGGTCTGGGATCCGGACACCAAAACCGAGCACTTCATCCGCTCGGCCGGGTTCCGCGGCACGCCCCCCCCCGCCGAGGAACGGGGCGCCACCGATTCCGACGGCGGCGGATTCGGCTTTCTCGTTCCCTCGCCGACGCAGCCGGAGGTCGCGGCGGCCGATGGCGCGGTGTTCGCCGCGCTCGACGAGGCGGTCCGGCCGCGCATCGAGGTGATCGACCGCTGGAAGGCCGACCCGATGCCGCTGCTCCTCATGCCGTTCGTGCTGAAGGCACAACCGACCTCGCGGGCGATCGACACGGCGGAGCGCTCGCCGCGCGACGTCGTGGTGCTGGAACGCAAGCAGGTGGGTCAATACGACGTCGCCGTGCTCCAGGCCGACGACGCCTCGGCGCTCACCGCCTGGCTCGCCACCAACGGGTTCGACTCCCGTCCCGCGCTCGAGGAGTGGGCCGAACCCTACGTCGCGAAGGGCTGGATCATCACCGCATTTCGCTACGCCGCCGGCGGCGGACGGATCGACACCGGTGCGGTGCGCATGAGCTTCCGGACCGACGTGCCGATGTTCGCCTACCGTGTGCCCGCCGACAACATCGCCCGCGGCGACGATCCCGACGCCCGCCCGAACCTGCTCCGTGCCTACCTCGTGCTCCCCGGCCGTGCCAACGGTTCGCTCGGTGAAGGAGAGGCGACACGGGGCTGGCAGCAGGCGCAGTGCCGCTACGCGCGGCCGCTCGGTGGCGACGGCGTCGCCGAGGCCCTCGGCACCGTGCTTCCGGCCGGCACGTCGGCCCCGGCCGGAGCCTGGTTGACCGCGTTCGACGATCGCAGCTGGCCGTCAGGGACCGACGACCTCCGCTTCACGTACCACACCGACGGGCCGGAGCATCAGGAAGTCGTACGGAGGTTCCGCGACCGCGCGATTCCGGTGCCGCTCGACGTCGTCGGCCTGGCGGTGGCGGCGACCGCGTGGGGAGTCAGACGTCGATTCGTCTGAGCGGCCCGCCGCGACGAATCACGGTCGATCGGGGGGTGTCGATGCCGTCCACCGTCCGCCACGCCTTCCTCCTCGCGACCGCATTCGTCGGCGGCGCGGCGGTCATGGCGTCGGGTCACGAGCCGCCGGGCGCACCGCTGCTCACGATCACGCTCACGGTCGATTTCGGCCCCGACCTCGGGCAGAACTTCGGCACCCTGTTCGAGGTCGCGGACGCGTCGGGGCGCCCGATCGCCGGCGCGGGATTTCCCGGCCTCTACAACACCACCAGCCGCGCCGATCGCCGGGCCCTCCAATGCTACGTCCGCCCGCCCGACGGTGGCGGCACGCCCCACTGCGAGACGTTGCCGCGCTTCGGCGCTGATACGGGCGTCGCCATCGGCGATCTCGACGGCCGGCTGTACGCGACCGGACACCGCGTCGATTCCCGCGCCCACGAGTGGGATCCGGACGACCGCACCTGGCGGTTGTCGACGCGATTCGGCAGCGGCGGTCTGCGGCACGGCGACGGCGCGATGGCTCTCGGCGACGGTCGTCTTTCCTTCCGGGACGACCGGGTGACCTTCGACGGCGCCGAGGTGCTCGCCGCCCCCGCCGGCGAGCACATCCACCACGTGTACTACGCACTCGGCCACCTGTTCTTCTTTCACGATCGCCCCGGCGACGCCGACGCGGGGGGATTCACCCGCATCGCCGCGATCCCCTGGAAGCCCGGCGATACCACGCCGCTCGACATCGGTCGCGCGGTCGTCTTTCCCACGAACGTGCCCCATGAAACCACCTGGAGCTGGGGCCAGTTGCGGGGCACGGTGCTCACCGTCACAAACCGCGGCACCGTGCTCGCCTTCGACGGCCGCGCCTGGCGCACGCTGCGCGAGCAGGACGGCAGGAGCTTCCAGGTGTATTCGATGCTCACCGTCGGCGATCGGTTGCTCCTCGGCCAGTATCCCGACGGTTCGGTACACGAGTTCGACGGCGAATCGCTCCTGCGCCGGGAGCGCCGGCCGCCTCCGATGCCGGGGGTTGTCGCGTACGCCCGCGAAGCACAGTCGATGGCGATCTACCGCGGCGACCTGTACGTGGGTGTCTGGCCATGGGCCGAGGTCTGGCGGCTCGACCGGCACCGCGACGAGTGGTCGCTGGTCCGACGGCTCTTCGACCGACCCGATCCCAGCGATGCGGTCGGGCACCCGTTCGAAGGGGAGATCGTCGCCGCCAACGCGGCCCACGGCACGAAGCGGGTGATCAACGAGTGGGGGCAACGCGTCAGCGGCCTCACCGCCGTCGGCGCCGCGCTGTTCATGGCGACCTCGAACAAAGGGGGCCTGCCACGGCTCGCGGACGACACGTTTCTCGACGACGACACGCTCGCCCAGTACGGCACGATCCACCGCCTCGTGCTGCCCGGTCATCTCTCCGTGCCCAGCCGCTGGGCCGCCGATCCGATCCGGTACGAGTTCGTGTTCTCCGCCGACCGCCTGCGCGTCGTCGAGAATGGCCGGGAGTTGGGAATCGCTCCGGTCGATCCGGCGGCGAGCCGCGCGCTCGGGGAAGCCACGGTCGCGTGGGGTCGCGGCGTCTTCGGTCCGCTCGCCGGAACGCTGCTGACCCGGGCGACGGAGTGAACACCCCGCACCGCCGTCGGCGGTACGGTATCAGCCGGGCACCTGCGGCTTCGGCATCGAGATCACCCGCGTGTCGAGGAACTCGGCCAGCCCCTCCTGTCCGCCCTCGGCGCCGATGCCGCTCTCCTTCACACCCCCGAAGGGGATCTCCGCCTTGAGCGGGCGCCACTCGTTGACCCCGACGATCCCCACCTCGAGCGCCGACGCCACGGCGCGGCAGGACGCCAGATCGGTGCCATAGACGTATCCCGCCAGGCCCGATGGCGTGGCGTTGGCCCGCTGCACCGCCTCGCGCACCGAACCGTATCGCACAAGCGCGATCACCGGCCCGAAGATCTCCTCGCGGGCGACGCGCATCGCGTCGTCGACACCCACGAGCAGCGTCGGCGGGAAGAAACTGCCGCCCCGCAGGGATGGATCCGCGTCGTACCCGCGGTTCTCGGCGACCTTCCGCGCACCGTGGGCGACGGCGTCGGCGACGCGCCCCGCCACCTCGGCACAGGCCTGTGCGTGGATCAGCGGCCCGGCATCGACCCCCGCATCGCGGCCGTCGCCCACGCGCGCCGCCATCAATCGGTCGGCGATGGCCGCGACGAGCCTCGACTCGAGCGCGGCGGGCACGAACACCCGGTTGGCCGTCACGCACACCTGACCGGTCACGAACAGCTTGAGGCGCAGCAACTCCTCCGCCACGACGTCGGAATCGGCATCGGGAAGGACGATGAACGGCGCGTTGCCGCCGAGTTCGAGCGACACGCGCTTGATCTGCGCCGCCGCCGCCGCCATCAACACGCGTCCGGTCGCCGTCGAACCGGTCAGGCTCAGCACCCGGACCGCGGGGTGGTCGGCGAGCACCGCGCCGATTTCGCCACCCCGCCCCGGCACCACCTGCAAAGCGTCGGGGGGCATCCCGGCCTCGACCAGCAACGGCACCAAGCCCAGTGCCACCAGCGGCGTCGCCTCGGCGGGCTTCCACACCGCGGTGCATCCGGCCGCGAACGCCGCGGCGATCTTCTTCGCCCCTTGCGCCAGCGGAAAGTTCCACGGCGTCACCAACCCCGCCACCCCGGCGGCGCGGCGCTCGACGATGAATTCCCGTCCCGGGTCGGAGTGGGCCTGAAGACGGCCGGGGACCCGTCGCGCCTCCTCGCCGAACCACCGGAAAAAACTGGCCGCGTAGTCCACCTCGGCGCCCGCCTGCGCGAGCGTCTTGCCCTGCTCGGCGGTGATCAGCCGCGCGAACTCGTCGCGCCGGGCGACGAGCAGCGCCGCACAACCGGTCAACACCCTCCCGCGCTCGAAGGCCGACGCGCCGCTCCACGCCGGGAGCGCCGCCGCCGCCGCGTCGCAGGCGCGAGCCACGAGCATGGGGTCGGCCCGGCCGACTTCGGCGATCCGGCCGCCGGTGGCGGGATCGGTGACCGCGAACCGCTCGTTCGTCGGGTGCCAACGGCCGCCGACCCAGGGCAGCGTCTCGAACCACAGCGGGGGCAACTCACGCATCCCGGGCACTCCTCGAAAGTTCACTGCCGTCAGGGCACGATCGTCAGCACCTCGCGGTAGATCGCTTCGGCGTCATCACTGGTCATCGCGCGGGGGTTGGGATCCATCAGCCGGCGGTTCGCCACCGCGTCGCGCGCAAGCACCGGTACCGTCGCCGCCGGCACCGCCGTGGCGCGGAGCGTCGCCAGCAAACCGATCGACTCCGCGAGCCGATCGAGCCGGTCGGCGAATGCCGCGGGGGCGAGCGTTCCCCAGCCCAGCGCCGCCGCCAAGACCGTCTGATCGACCGCACTGGCAGGGGCGTTGAACCGGGCCACGGCACCGACGAAGCTGCCCGTGATGACGCCGTGTGGCAGGTGAAAGCGCCCCCCGAGCGGCAGCGCGAGGGCGTGCACGGCGCAGCACGAGGAGTCGTTGAAGGCGATGCCGGCGAGGTGCGCCGACACCGCCATCGTGTCGCGGGCGTCGGTATCGTCGGGCGCGCGACAGACCCGTGGGAGGGCCGCACCGATGCCGCGTGCCGCCTCGAGCGCCAAGCCTCGGGCGAGCGGCGTCGCCACCCGGGCGGTGTACGCCTCGATCGTGTGGACGAGGGCGTCCATCCCGGCGGCGGCGGTCACGTGTGCCGGCAGTCCGTCGGTGAGGGCGGGATCGACGATCGCGATCTCCGGCAGGAGCGCCGCATCGACGACCCCCACCTTCGTCCCACCTGCCGGGTCGGTGAGGATCGCGATCCGGGTCCCTTCCGATCCGGTCCCCGCGGTCGTCGGCACGAGCACGGTCGGCAGTCCGCGTCGTCCCACCCGGCCGATGCCGGCGCGGTCGGCCGCACGGCCACCGTGGGCCGCCACGATCGCGGCGACCTTCGTCGCGTCCATCACGCTCCCACCGCCGACCCCGATGACCACGTCGGCGGCCGCGGCGACGATGCGGGCGGCCAGGGCGTCGACGGCGTCGAAAGGGGGTTCGGCCGGCACGTCGGCGGCGATGGCCACGAGCAGACCGGCGGCGGCGAGCGGTTCCGACACCCTGGCGAGGAGGCCGGCCGCGGCGACTCCGGCGTCGGCCACCAGGAACACACGGCGCCACTCGGCCGCATGGCACAGATCCGCGATGCACAGCGCGGCCCCGCGCCCCGTGACCACACGCCTCGGAAGATGGCGTTCGACGATGCCGGCCGACGGCGTCATGGTCATCTCCTCGCGGCGGCGCGGCCGACTCCCGCTCACCCCGCCACCGACTCGGTGACGAGGCCGCGCAGCGTCGTGTAGTCGGTCTTGCCGGTGCCGAGCACCGGGATCGCGTCGATCCGTCGCACCTCGTCGAGCCGCATCACGCCCCGGAACCCGCCCTCGAGCAGGATCGCCGCCGCCTCGCGCAGCGCGAGATCGAACGTCGTGAACAGCACGATGTGCCGCCCGTCGGGGGTCTCGATCCCCTCGACCGCCACCCGGGGCCCGGAGTCGTCGGGGGGGAAGCGTTTCTGGAACGGCTCCTCGAGCGCCGGCAAGGAGATCATCTCCCCTCCCGCCTTGAGGAATCGCTTCAGTCGCCCGCGGAAATACAGATACCCGTCGGCGTCGGCGCTCACCAGGTCGCCGGTGCGGTACCAGGTGCGCCCCTGCGACTCGACGAACGGCGACGGCCCGTCGTGGCGGTGGTAGCCGGGAAACACCGACGGGCCGCGAACCAAGAGCATCCCCCCGGCCGCCGGGTCGACCGGTTGGTGCGTCTCGGGATCGACGATCGTCACCTCCACGTTCCGCACCGGGCAGCCGATGCTCCCCGGCTTGGCGACGTCGAGCCGGTTCGCCGCCACGACCGGCGAGCACTCGGTGATCCCGTAGCCCTCGAGGATCACCGCGTCGGGGGCGCGCTGCCCGCACCCCGCGAAGGTCGCCTCGGGGCACTTCTCGGCGCCGGTGATGATCCGTCGCAGACTCTTCATCTCCCCGCCCCGACAGGCGGCGAGCATGTAGCCGAGAAAGGTCGGGGTGGTGAACAAGAGCGACGGTTTCCAGGCGTCGATGAGCCTCACCAGCGCGTGGGCGTCGGTCGGGTCGGCGTGGCGCACGCTGCGGATCCCCGTCAGGTGCGGCATGACGACGTTGCCGGTGAGGCCGAAGGAATGGAACGGCGGCAGGAATCCGAGCAGCGAGTCGTCGGGCGTCGGCTGGAGCACTTCGAGGGCGTCGGACACGTTGGTGAGCAGGTTGCGATGGGTCAGCGGCACCGTCTTGGGCGCGCTCTCGGAGCCGCTGGTGAACAGGTACACCGCCGGGTCGTCGCGATCCTGGCGCGGCAGGGCGCGGAGGAACGAGCCGCCGGCGAACTTGGCCCGGGCGAGCATGCCCAGCGCCTCGGCCTTGCCGATCCCTCCCTTGATGTCCTCGAGGAACTCGTAGACCGCCCCCTCGACCGTGATGCCGAGCCGGTCGACGAGCTTGCGCGAGGTGACGATCCGGCGCGTCTCGGTGACGGCGATGCCGTGGGCGAGATTGGCCGGACCGGTGGTCCAGTTCATCATCACCGGCACCTTGCCCGCCATGTGCAAGGCGTAATAGACGATGTCGGCGGCCGCGCTCGCCGGCAGCATGACACCGACGTGCGCCTCGGGCCAGGCCGCGAAGCGCCGCGCCATCAACGCCGCGGCGACGAGGACGCGCTGCCGCGTCAGCAGGCCGGAGACGGCGTCGGCGACCGCCACGCGCCCGGGATCGGCGGCGACACGGCGGACGAACGCTTCGGTGATCGTGTCGGCGAGGAGGCGGGTGTCGCCACGGCCGGCGCGCGCGAACCAGGCGGCGGGCACGGTGGCCGCCTTGGCGGTGGTCCCGCCGCCACCGAGCCGCCCGTCGGCCAGCGCCCACAGCTGCCCGACCGTGTCGACCACCGCGTCGCTGTGGAACCCGAACTGCTGCTCGATCGCCAGGGCGACGTCCATCCGGTCGAGACTGTCGAGCCCGAGGGTCTCGAGCGTGGTGTCGGCGCGGAGCTCGTCGGGCCCGAACTCGCGCTTCAGATGGGTCGCGAGCAGGTTGTTGACCAGGCGCACCGTCTTCGGCGAGAGGCTCGCCGGATCGATACCGCCCCCGCCCGCGGCGCGGCCATACTCGCAGCCACTGGGCCCGAACAGCGCGTTGTAGCGGACGAAGCTCGGGACCTCGCCGCCGTCGGCGTCGTACCAGCGTTCGAGGAACGTGTTGAACGCCTCCCGCGACTCCAGCGGTAGGCGTCCGCGCGGCACCACCTCGGCGTGCATGTGGACGCGGCGGCGCGGCAGGAAGACCAGCAGGCTCGCCAGGGCCCAGCCGAGCGACCGGGCGATCGCGCCGCCGAGGTTCGGCAACTGTCCGTCGCGGGCGCAGCTGTACATGCTGCCGAATACGCCGCGTGTGCGGAGAAGCACGACCTGCGCCTGCGGGCAGCGCGAGACGAGCTCGTGCACGAGCCGTGCCGACCCGACCACCTCACGGTCGCCGCGCCGCAGCCGCCCCGATGGGTAGATGAGGAAGCTGTCGCCGGCGTCGACGCGGGCCACCACCGCGTCGATCAGCTCCTTGGTGCGCGCCGCCGCGTCGCGGCTCTGCGCCGTGAGATCGGGAACCTCGAAGGCGTCGACCAGCGCCATCAGCGGGCGCACCGGCGCGAGCCGGAAGACCCCCGAGAAGACCAGCGGGCGCAGCGACCGCCGGACGCGGACGTGCGACAGGACCAGCGGCGGATCGACGTAGGCGGGATGGTTGGGGAGGACGATCACCGGACCGGGCAGGTCGCGAAGCGCCTCCATCCCGTCGGTCGTGACGCGGTAGCGGAGGTGGAGGATCGGCCGCGCCACCGCCCAGAACCATTTGTCGAGCTGCCAGGCCATCGTCTCTCCCTCCGTCGCGATGCGGCATCTTCACCCCTGCCCCGCGACACGGCCAGATGGATTCCCCGCGGCTGTCCTCCGGCAGCCAACCTTCGGGGCGACGCCGGCGCACGATCGTCACGCCACGCCGCCCACGACCGTGGCGCGGCCCTGGCTCGGGTCTCGAACGGCGAGCCACGCGGCGCTGGACCGCCTCCCGAGGCATCACGACCGGGGCTTATGTTGTCTTATTTGCAAAAAAGACAATTTTTGGCGATCATCAGGCCATGGCGCGCAAGCCGATCCACTGCGTCACCGACCCGGCCGTCTGGAAGGTCCTGCTCGCACCGGTGCGCGCGGAGATCATGGAGACGCTGCGGATGCTCGCCCCCTGCGGGATCGCCGACGTCGCCCGCCAGCTCGATCGCCCCGCCGACTCGCTCTACCGCCACTTCGAGAAACTCGTCGCCACCGGTGTCGTGGTCGAGAAGGGCACGCGCCCGGCCGGCCGGCGCACGGAGCGGGTCTACGACCTCGTCGCCGACGATTTCAGCGGCCGGTTCGCCTCCTCGAGCCGTGCGGCCTCCAACGACGCCTACCGGACGACGGCGAAGACGATCCTCACGATGGCGGCGCGCACGTTCCGTAACGCGGCCGATGCCGGTGTCCTCGTCGGTCTCGGCCTCGACAAGCCCTGCAATACGCGCGCCTTTTTCGAGCACGTCTGGCTCACCGACGCCGACTTCACCGAGCTGAACAAGTTGTTGTTGTCCCTCAACACGTTCCTCAACTCCAAGAAGACGCCCAGCCCCACCACCCGCCTCCACCTCGTCGCGGTCCTCGCGGCGCCGATCGTCCGCCGCCGTGGTGCCGCCCGGGGCACCACGCCGGCGCGCCCGGCGGCCACCGCCCGAACCCGCCTTCCTGCCACGCGATCCACCCCGAGGACTCCCCCACGATGACCTCCGCCACCGCGTCGCGCGGACCGTCCGCGCCCCCCACCGGCCTCTCGATCCAGGGCCTGGTGAAGATCCATCCCGGCCCGGTCTGTGCCCTCAAGGGGGTCGACCTCGAGATCCCGGGGGGGATGTTCGGTCTCCTCGGCCCCAACGGCGCCGGCAAGAGCACGCTGATGAGCATCGTCGCCGGCCTCGTGGAGCCCACGGCCGGCACCGTGCTCCTCGACGGCGTCGACATCGTCGAGCGCCCGGCCTACGTGCGCG
The DNA here is from genome assembly GCA_046086245.1 of Planctomycetaceae bacterium. Lineage (GTDB taxonomy): Bacteria > Planctomycetota > Planctomycetia > Pirellulales > UBA1268 > F1-20-MAGs016. The sequence goes on from JBJSXB010000291.1 coordinate 15,555, forward strand.
AGCGGCTCGGCTTCCTGCCGCAGGACTTCGGCTTCTATCCCGAGCTGTCGGGCCGCGCGATGCTCGAGTTCCTCCTCCGGCTCAAGGGGATCTCCGGGCCGGGGGGACGCCGTGCGATGGCCGACGCGCTCCTCGAAAAGGTCAACCTCTCCGACGCCGCCAGGCGCAAGGTCGGCGGCTACTCCGGCGGCATGCGGCAGCGGCTGGGCCTGGCGCAGGCCATCGCCGGCGACCCGCGGATCCTGATCGTCGACGAGCCGACCGCCGGCCTCGACCCGGAGGAGCGGCAGCGTTTTTACCGTTTGCTCGCCGAACTGGCGGTGGGGCGCGTCGTCCTCCTCTCCACCCACATCGTCGACGACGTGGCCACCCTCTGCCCGCGCCTGGCGGTCATCAAGAGCGGCTCGGTGGTCGCCGACACCACCCCCACCGCGGCGCGGGAGAGCGTGGAGGGGCTCGTCCACGAGGGCTTCTTCGCCGACGCCGATCTGGCCGATTTCGCGGCTCGGCACCGGGTGCTCTCGGCGGTCCTCGTCGAGGGACGCACCAACCGGGTGCGCGTCTTCGTGCCGCCCGGCGAGGCCCCTCCGCCCGGATTCACCCGCAGCCCCGGCACCCTCGAGGACGCCTACCTCGTGCTGATGCGCGTCCCTGATCACGAGATTCCGCCGGCCCTGGCCCGCTCGGCTCCTGTTTCGACGGAGGCCGCCCGATGATCGCCCGGATCCTCGCCTTCCTGCGGCTCGACCTCTCCGGCGCCTGGAAGCGGCCGATGACGATCTTCATGTTCGCGATCCTCGCCTTCCTCACCCTCGGCCTCCTCGCCGGCGGCGTGCAGATCTCGTCCGGCTCGATCGACGTCGGCGGCGACAAGCTGGCGATCAACGGCGCCTTCAACCTCGCCTTCTTCAATTGCATCATCCTCGCCATCGTGCTCCCCTTCTTCGCGGCGATCGCCTGCGGGATGCCGCTGCTCACCGACGCCGACCGGAAAATCTCCCGCCTCCTCCTCGCCACGCCCCTCTCGCACGGCGAATACGCGATCGCCCGCTTCCTCGGTGCCGCGGCCGTGCTGGGAACGGTGCTCGCCTGCTGGCTCGTGGTCCAGATCCTCGCCTTCCAGTTCTGGCCGCTCGACCCGTCGCGATCGGTGCGCACCGCGTTCTCGCTCGGCAACTATGCGCTGCCCCTCCTGCTCTTCGGCCTCCCCCTGCTCGTGTTCACCGGCGGCGTGTCGATGTGGGCCGGCGTGCGCACCCGGCAGCCGGTGCTCGTCTTCGCGCTGCCGGTGGTGATCTTCTTGGGCGGGGCCTTCTTCCTCTGGGACTACAACCCCGAGTGGCTCCCCCGGTGGGTCGACCGGCTCATGCAGGCGATCGACCCGGCAGGCTATCGCTGGTTCGAGCGCACGTTCGTGAGCGAGCGGCGCACGGTGGCCTTCTACAACGCCGCGCGGGTCGTGCCCGACGCGCTCTTCCTCTCGAGCCGCCTGGCGATCACCCTCCTCGGTCTCCTCGGCGTGTGGGCCGCGGGGCGCCGGCTGCGCTTCGAGGAGCGGCGCGACCGCCGGGTCGGCGACCCTGCCGACCTTCTCGCCGCCCCGCGGGCGACGACAGCCGTGCTGCCGGCGGTGGCGGCGCGTGGGGCGCTCCCGGAAGCCACCGTCTCGCCGCCCGGGCTCCTGGCCACCACCTGGATGGTCCTCTGCCGGGAGACGGCGGCTCTCGTCCGCTCCCCCGGCGTGTGGCTCTTCGGGCCCCTCATCATCCTCCAGACCTGGGGCAGCACCGCCTTCCTCTCCGGCACGCTCGACACCGAACTGCTCCTCACCGGCGGGGCAGCGGCAGCGCGGATGTTCGTCGTCGTGACGCTGTTCCTCGCCCTCCTGACGCTCTTCT
>JBJSXB010000292.1:0-3119 GCA_046086245.1 Planctomycetaceae bacterium
CTTCCGCATCTCGCTGGCACCGCCACCGGCCGTCCGCATGACACGCTCTTCTGGCGGTTCGGGGAGCAGTGGGCGGTGCGCAAGGGGGACTGGAAGCTGGTGGTCTCGAAGGGGGGCGGCGGCACGCCCGAGCTCTACGACCTGGCCAGCGACGTCGGCGAACGATCCGACCGGGCCGCCGAGGAGCCGGCGAAGGTCGCCGAATTGCAACGGCTCTACGACGCGTGGAACGCCGAACAGTCGCCTCCGTCCGCCCGCGACACGCCGGCGGCGAAGAAGAACAGGCAGCCGCAGGCGGTCGAGCCGGCGCCGCCCGGGAAGGCCGCGACGAAACAGCCTGCAACACCCGGCTGACGGTGCCTGGAGCGGCGCTTCCGGCGCGTCTCGCCCGGACGACGGCCACGGCGTGGACCGGGGCCACCGGCAGTCAGGCGCCGCCGGCCGCGGCGAGGATCCCCTCGAGGCGGTTGCCGGCGGCCTGGTGGCGGAGGATCCGCTCCGTCTTCTCGACGATCTGGGCAGCGGCCTCCACCGGGGGCAGGCCGGCGTCGTAGATGTTGGAGATCACCGTCACCTCGTGGCGGATCGCGGCGTTGCCGCTGGCCGCGGCGGCCGCGCCGCGGACCACGTCGGGCAGGCGGTAGACGAGATAGGCCGACAGGCTTCGCGACGCCCGGGCGTCGCCGCCGGGCCGCTCGCCGATGAGGTGGATCACCACGCTGGCCCCGAGCCGCTCGCCGACCGGCTCGGCGAGCTTCACGCGCCCGTGGCGCGCGACCAGCGGCGTGCCGACACCGATGCCGCGGGCCGCGAGCCCCTCGAGGAGCAAGGGGAGCAGATCGGGAAGGTTGTGGTGGACCGCCGCGGCCGACAGCCCGTCGGATACCAGCACCTGCACCGGCAACGCCTCGACGGCGAGCCCGTCGAGGGCGCCATCCGCGGGCCGCGCACCGCGGGCGGGATGGGCGAGGTGCTCGTCGTGGGTGGCGGCGGCGGTAGCGATCTCGCGGAACGGGGCGATCCGCCGCAGCCGGGCGACGTCGAGCGGGAGATGCACCGCGGCGCGCCCCACCGCCTGATGCCAGCGCACGCGGCGCGCCACGGCGTCGGCGGGACGCGGCCCGGCGTGTTCGAACCCGTGGAGCGCCGGCGTGGCGGCGACCAACTCCGCGAACTCGGCGGCCGATGCACAGAACAGCTCCGGCCGGCCCCACGCCGGACCGCGCACCACCGCGCCGGACGCGTCGCGGACGAGGATCCCGCGGTCGAGGCACCAGCCGAGATATTCCGCGGCCGGCTCGCGGCCGTGGATCTCACGGAGCGTCTGGTTGTCGTGGGCGCTGGTATCGAAATAGGCGAGCATCCGGTCGGTGTTGAGCGCCACGTCCATGAAATAGGTGGCACCGGCCGCGGCGAGCAGTTCGGTCGTGGCTTGCTGCCCCTCCAAACCACTGTCGGCGTGGAGGGTGTAGCAACTGCCGATCCCCATCGGCAGACCGAGGAGCTTGCCGAGGAACAGGTCCTGGAGGCTGGCGGCGAGCAGTTCGAAATTGTCGCGATGGGTTTCCGGACCGATGAATCCGGTGACATTGTTGATCATGAACGGGTCGTAGCGGCGTGCGAGGCCGTAGCACAGGGCCTCGGTGGTGGTCATGTCGATCCCCTCGTGCCGCCCGTAGCTGAACTCGCTCCCCTGCCCCGTCTCGAAATACATGCACTGCGGCACCGCGCCGAGCGTTCCCCGCTCCTGCATCGTCCGCCAGCCATGGTCGAGCAGGTCGACCGTCACGTCGAACTCCGCGACGAGCGTTCCCTCGGTGCCGGCGAGGCTCTGGAAGAGGATCTCGACCGGGGCACCGCGGTCGAGCGCCGCCAGCTGCGTCTTGACGTGGGACAGCACGCAGATCTGCGTCGGTGCGCCGCTGCGACGGCGCAGGTCGTCGAGGAGCCGGAGCACCGCGGCGACGTTGTCGACGGTGTCGATCGCCGGGTTGACGCCGATCAGCGCGTCGCCCGCGGCCATCGACAGGCCCCACCACGTGAGCAGGGCGATGCCGCGGGGATCGTCGGTGGGATGATTCGGCTGGAGCCGCGATGAGAGCGTGCCACGGGCCCCGAGAAGCGTCCGGGCACGCGTCGGATTGGCGATCCGCCGCGCCACGAGGATCAGTTCGTGGATGTCGCAGAGTTTCGCCACCGCCGCCGCGGTCACGCCGGTGAGACCGCGCCCGAGACGCACCGCCTCGTCACCCGACGAGGCGAGGAGGCGATCCTTGAGGTCCCCGAACGTGAGCGGCGCGATCTCGCGGTAGACCTCCCGGTCGACGTCGTAATTGACGCGCAGGACGTCGTCTATCCGTCCGTCGGCGGCGACCAGCGGTCGCTCGTGCACGTGGGCGACGGTGAGCCGGGCGAGGATGGTGCGGGCCGCCTCGCGGGCGATCTCGTCGGCGGCGGCCAGCCCGGCGTGCCGGTCGCCCGCCTTGGGGACGTCGGCGGCTCCGAGCAGGCGTTTGAGGCCGACGAAGTGGATCGGTCCGTCGGCACCGGCCCCGGTGTAGGTCTCGTCGGGCCGCGGTGGCGGGACGGTGATCTGCGACAGCGGCGTGAGGCGGGCGGCCATGCCCCCACGATACCGGGTGGCCGATGCGGTGCCAGCCGCGGCGGTGGGCGGCGACCCTGGCCGCGCCCCGCGGGTCGTCGCGACGGGCACGTCAGCCGCCGAGGCCGTGGAACGACACCGGCACGACACCGTCGCGTAGCGCCCCCAGCGTGCACCACCGGGCCAAGGGCAGGTCGATCTCGTCGATGACCACCAGCGGCACGTCGATCGCCCCCCAGCGCGTCGCCGACTGCCCGAGAGCCTGCCCGCAGTTGGCACCGACGAGCAGGACGAGCGGCCGGCCCGGCGGCCAGGCGGTGGCCAGCGCCGCGGCGATCCGCTCGCCGAAGCCGCGCACCGACGGCGCGGCGGGGGCGATCCCCGTGACGCGGACCGCGGCCCCCGCGGCACTGCGCCGGGCGAGATCGAACACCGATCCGACGAGCGCCTCGCCCGCATCGGCGGTGAGCGTGCCCACGATCGGCAGGTCGGTCAGCGGCAGGCGTCGCGGGTCGGG
>JBJSXB010000293.1:0-35364 GCA_046086245.1 Planctomycetaceae bacterium
TTCGATGCCGGCACAGGTGCCGACCGGGACGGTGCTTTTCGTGACCACGATCGCATCCTCACGCACGTGCGCGGCGATGCCGTCGACCACCTTCCACAGGGCGGTCAGATCGGCGGATCCGTCGGCGGCAGGCGGGGTGCCGACCGCGAGGAAGACGATGTCGGCGTTCCGCACGGCGGCGGCGGTGTCGGTGGTGAACGCCAGCCGTCCGGCACGGACGTTGCGTTCGACCAGATCCTCGAGCCCCGGCTCGTAGATCGGGATCTCGCCACGCTCGAGTCGGGCCACCTTCGCCGCATCGATGTCGATACAGGTGACGGTATTGCCACTGTCGGCGAAACAGGTGCCCGTCACGAGCCCGACGTATCCGGTGCCGACGACCGCAATCCGCATGGCGACCTCTTTTTTCGCACTCCGAACGGGCGATCCGACGGCTGCCGGGCGACGTCGCCTGGCAACGCATCGCGATCATGTGAACCCGAGGGCACGCACCCCGAGGGCTGGCATCCCAGCCGTCCCGGTTTCACGAGACGGCAGGCGTCGGCTCCAGCGATTCCCCGTCGTCGGCCTCCCCAGGGGGGACGGGGACGACGGCGGCGAGGGCGTCGCCATCGTCGAGCCGCATGATTCGCACCCCCTGGGTATTGCGACCGATCGGCTTGATCTCCCGCACGTTGACGCGTTGGATCTTGCCGCGCGCGGTCATCATCAGCACCTGATCCTCGTCGCGGACGGCGACGATCGACACCACCGCGCCGTTGCGGCTGGTGGTCTTGATGTCGCGCACTCCCTTGCCGCCGCGATGCTGGGTGCGGTACCGCATGCCGCTGGAACCCCCCTCCCCGTCCGCATCGGCGTCTTCCGTCTCCGTCTCGACCGCACCGTCGGTGGCCGACCCATCCACGCCCGGGCCGTCGTCGCCGGGTGCCGGGCCGGCGACGGGCGTTCCCGCACCGAACGGGGTGCGCTTGCCGTAGCCGTTCTCACAGACGGTCAGCAGCGTCGCGGCCGGATCCGCGACCACCATGCCGACGAGGCGATCGCCCGCCCCCAGCTTGATGCCGCGCACGCCGCTGGTGTCGCGCCCCATCGGACGGGCATCGCTCTCCGGAAACCGGATCGCCATCCCCTTCGCGGTGGCGAGCACCAATTCGTCTCCCGGACGCGTGATCACCGCATCGACGAGTTCGTCCCCGTCGCGGAGCTTGACGGCGATCAACCCCTTGGTGCGCCGCCGGCGGTATTGCTCGAGGGCGGTCTTCTTCACCATCCCGCTGCGCGTGGCCAGGAGCAGGAACTGATCCGGGTCCTCGAAGCCCGACACGGCCCGACAGTCGGCGACGCGTTCGCCGGCCTCGAACTCGAGGAGATTGACCAGCGCCCGCCCCTTCGCGTCGCGGGCGAGTTCGGGCAATTCGAACACCCGCAGCGAGAAGACCTTGCCGCGCGTCGTGAACACGAGCAACCAGTCGTGGGTGCTGGCCACGAAAAGATGCTCGATCGGATCCTCCTCGTCGGTCCGGGCTCCGGTGAGCCCCTTACCTCCGCGCCGCTGCGCACGGTAGGTGTCGGCGGCCGTGCGCTTGACGTACCCCGCGCGGCTGATCGTGACCACCATCGTCGCCTCGGTGATCAACTCCGCCATGTCGCGGATGTCGCCGGCCTCACCGCTGATCTCCGTGCGGCGCTCGTCGCCGTGGCGGTCCGCCAGCTCGACCAGCTCCTGCCGGATGAGCGCCCGGATACCGGCGTCGCCGGCAAGGATCCGGGTGAAGTCGCCGATCCGGTCGAGAAGTTCCCGGTGCTCGCCCGCGAGCTTCTCCTGCTCGAGGTTCACCAATTGACCGAGCGTGAGCCGGAGGATCGCATCGGCCTGCACCGGCGACAGCCCGTAGGTGTCGCTCGCCCCGCGCTCCTGCTGGAGCATGGCGAAGCCCTCCGCGCCGAGCGCCCGCTCCAACAGCGACGCGGGGGCCTGCAGCTGGCAGAGACGTTCCTTGGCCTCGGCCTGCGATTTCGAGCTGCGGATGATGCGGATCACCTCGTCGATGTTCGCCAGCGCCACCAGCAACCCCTCGAGGGTGTGCTTGCGGCTGCGGGCCTTCTGCAGCAGGTGCTGCGTGCGACGGCGGATGACCACCACGCGGTGCCGGAGGAACTCCTCCAGCATGTTCTTGAAGGAAAGGATCCGCGGCTTGCCGTCGACCAGCGCCAGGAAGATGAGCGAGAACGACGTCTGGAGAGGTGAAAACTGGTAGAGCTGGTTGAGGACGACGTCGGGATCGGCGTCGCGTTTCAACTCGAGGATCAGCCGCACCGGCTCCTTGAGATCGCTCTCGTTACGGATCGCCGAGATCCCCTTGATGCGGTCCTCGTTGACCAGTTCCGCGATCTTTTCCTCGATCGCGTCGCGCGTCTGCTGGTAGGGGATCTCGGTGACGACGATGCGGTGGCGGTTCTTGCCGAACTCCTCGACGTGTGCGCGGGCGCGGAGGGTGATCGTGCTCCGCCCGGTCAGATAGCCGCGGACGAGCGCTTCGCGCCCCATCACGATGCCGCCGGTCGGGAAGTCGGGCCCCGGCACGATCGACAGCAATTCGGCCATCGAGACGGCGGGGTTGTCGATCAGGGCGACCAGCGCCCGGCAGATCTCGCCGAGGTTGTGCGGGGGAATGCTCGTCGCCATGCCGACGGCGATGCCACCCGCGCCGTTGACCAGCAGATTGGGAAACCGGCTGGGGAGCACCACGGGCTCGGTATTGCGCTCGTCATACGACGGGACGAAGTCGACCGTGTCGAGGTCGAGATCGTCGAGCATCAGGGCCGCGATCGGGGAGAGCCGAGCCTCGGTGTATCGCATCGCCGCCGCGGGCAATCCGGCGATCGAGCCGAAATTGCCCTGCTTGTCGACGAGGACGTGCCGCATGTTCCATTCCTGGGCCATGCGGACGAGTGTGGGGTAGATCACGCTCTCGCCGTGCGGGTGGTAGTTGCCACTGGTGTCGCCGCTGATCTTCGCGCACTTCACCCGGGCGGCTCCGGGCGAGAGATTGAGATCGTTCATCGCGACGAGGATCCGTCGCTGCGACGGTTTCAAGCCGTCGCGCACGTCGGGCAGCGCCCGGGCGACGATCACGCTCATCGCGTAGGTCAGGTAGCTGTCTTTCAGCTCCTGCTCGATGGGCAACTCGATGAGCCGCCCCCCCGAGTTGTCACGCAGGCCATCGCCGTCGCCGGCGTCACCCAGCGCGGCGCCCCCCCGTCCACCGCCGCCTCCTGCGGCACCGCCGCTCCCTCCGGCGACGCCCGGTGGAGGGCCGGCCGAAGCCCCGGGCGCTCCCCCCGCCGACTCCCCCTCTCCCCGCGCCGTGTCTGCCGCGTCATCCCGGTCGGAGTTCGGTTCGGAGGGGGTGTCGGAGTCTGCCAACGGGACGCTCTCCACCCGGCCGAAGCATGGCCGGAAAGTGCTTTCAAGGACTTGAACATACCCGTCTGGTCGGGTCGGTCAACCGGCCCCAAACCCCGTGGAAACAGCCCCTTGCACGCCTTGACCCATGGCCCCGGGCGGGCCTACCCTCCCGCCCCCATGCCGGGGGCGATGTGCCTCCCCCGCGCCCGTCCCGCGATCCCACCGCGAGGCCGCCCCGTGCCCCCCGAACGCCTCCATGGACCGCTCGTTGCCGCGGCGGCAGCGCTGGTGTTGTTGGTCAATCTGGGTGGGACCGCGTTGCACGACGAGGATGAACCACGCAATGCCGCCTGTTCGCTCGCCATGCTCGACCGGGGCGACTGGGTGGTGCCGACGTTCAACGGACGGCTGCGGCCGGAGAAGCCGGCACTGGTGAATTGGCTGCAGATCGCCGGCTTCTCGCTCGTCGGGCGCAACGAGACCGGTGCCCGCCTGGCGGGCGCGTTGACGACGGTCGTCACCTGCCTGCTGACGTGGCGCATCGGCCGCCGCCTGCAGGGGCCGGCGGCGGGACTGCTCGCGGGGCTGGCGATGGCGACGTGCGTGTGGACCGCCGTCGCCGGCCGAGCCGCCACCCCCGATGCCCCCCTCGGCTTCGCCACCACGCTGGCGCTCCACGCGTTCGTCGGCGGTGTCGCGGCCGACGGCACCGTGCGTTTGTCACGGCGCCGGGCCGTGCTGACCGGCGTGGCGTGCGGCGTCGCCGTCCTCGCCAAGGGGCCGGTCGGGCTGGTGCTACCGCTGACGGCGTTCGTCGCCAGCGGCATCGCACTGGCGGTTTCGTCCGGTGGCCGGCGGCGGGCCGTCGATGGCCTGCGGGCGGTGCGACCAGGATGGATCATCGCCGCGTCCCTGACCGTGAGCGTGCCGTGGTACGCCTGGGTCGGGCTGCGCACCGACGGGGAGTGGCTGCGCGGCTTCTTCCTCGTCCACAACGTCGGCCGCTTCACCGGCGCGATGGAGGGTCATGCGGGATCGCCGTTGTATTATCCGATCGCGCTGGCGGTGGGATTCTTTCCCTGGTCGATCGTGCTCGTGGCGGCGCTCGCCAGGGGATGCGTGCTCGCGAGCCGGCCCGGCGATGCGCGGCACGCGGCGGCGGTGATCACCACGATCTGGATGGGAACGTGGGTCGCCGCCTTCTAGGCCTCGGCGACGAAACTGCCGGGCTACGTGTGGCCCGCGTACCCGGCATTGGCGCTGCTCACGGCATCATTTCTCGGCGAATGGGCGGCCGACGCCCTGCCGTTCGGCGGACGGCGGCGCGGCGGCAGCCCGACGCCCGATCGGATCCTCGGCATCGCCTGGTCGATCCTCGTCGCCGTCGGCATCGGCGGGATGGCGGTCGTCTGCGTTGACACCGGCCTGCCGCCCTCCGCGCGGTGGCTCGCGCTTTCCGGGGTGATCGCCGCCGGCGGCGGGGCGCTCGCCTGGTACTGGCAGCGGCGGGATTTCCGTCTCCGCGCGCTGGCGACGCTTTCCGCCGCGGCGGTCGCCTTCACCGCGCCGCTGGCGACGTTCGGTCCGATCGCCCTCGGGGCGGGATCGGCGGGAGCGCGACGCCTGGCGACCGCGCTCCCCGCGACCAGCAGCGCCGACGCCTGGGTCGCGTTCGGTCCGGTGCCGGCCAGCGTCGTCTTCTATACCAACACCACGATCCGCAGCGTCGGGTCGGCGGCGGAGGCGCTGCGGCACCTGCGCACGCGTCCCGACGGACTGCTGTTCGTCATGGAGCGGCACGCCCCTCCGTTCGATGCCGCGATCGCGGCGGGCTTCCGGGTCGTGCATCGCGTGGCCCTGCCGTTCGCCGACGATCTCTTGGTCATCGGTCGCGACCCCACCCAGGAGCATCTCCTCGCATGCCAAGTGCCGTCGAACGAATCGTGAACGGCGTGGCCGGACGTGCCTGGCGGCCGCGCGACTCGCTGGCGGCTGTGCTCGCCGGCGCGGTCGCCTGCCTCGCGCTCGGATTCGCGCCGATACCCTTCTGGGACGAGGACGAACCGCGCTTCGCCGCCATCGCCCGCACCATGCTCGCCACCGGCGACTGGATGGTGCCGCGTTTCAACGGCACTCTCGCCGTCGACAAGCCGGTGCTGATGCATTGGGCCATGGCGGCCGCGTTCGCCATCTTCGGACCGGACGAACGCGCCGCGCGGCTCCCGGCGGCCGTCGCCACGCTGTTGGCGGCGCTCGCACTGGAGCGGATCGGTCGTCGCTGTTTCTCGCCCGCCGTCGGGGCGACCGCGGCGTTGGCGTTCGTCGGCTGCCTCCTCGTGGGGATCGAGGCCCACGCCGCCACCCCCGACGCGATCCTCACGGCGTTGACCGCGTGGGCGACGGTGCTCGCCGCCGAACCCTTTCTCGGGCCGACGCCGGCGGCACGGCTCTCGACGCGGCGGGCGCTGGTGGTGGGCGCGCTCTGCGGACTGGCGGTGCTTTGCAAGGGACCGATCGGCCTCGTCGGCCCCGCGGCGGTGCTGGGCGCGTGGGCGTGGGCCCGTGCCGTCGCGACCCGCGCCTCCGGCGGCCGGTTCGCGCTCCGCACGGCGATCGCCGGCTGCCGCGATGCGGCATCGGCCCTGCGACCGCTGCCGATCCTGCTGGCCACGCTCGCGGTCGCCGGCCCCTGGTATGTCATCGTCGGCCTCCGCACGGCGGGGGAGTGGCCGGCGGGATTCTTCCTCGTCCACAACGTGGGCCGCTTCGCCGCGCCGATGGAGAACCACCGGGGCGGATTCCTGTTCCATGCCGTGGCGATGCTCGTCGGCTTCTATCCCTGGTCGTGTTTTCTCCCGGCGTCGGTGGGCATCGCGGCCTGGCGGGTGGCCCGCGGTGCCGATACCCCGCCACGGCGTGCGGCGCTGGGACTCGGTTTGGCGTGGCTCGCGGTGTGGCTCGTCGGATTCTCGCTGTCGGCGACGAAGCTTCCCAACTACGTGCTGCCCGCCTACCCAGCCGCCGCCCTGCTCGTGGGGGTTCTCGCGGTCGATGCCTGCTCCCGTCCGATCTGGCCGCATCCGCGCTGGCTGGCAGCCGGTGTGGTGAGTCTGGCCCTGGGGGGCGTCGCCACCGCCGCGACGGTCCTCGTGGCCGGTGGCTACGGCCTCGACGGCGCCGAGGCCGCGGCGACGGTGGGCCTCGTGCCGGTGGCGGGCGCGGCGGTCTGTTGGTGGATGCGACGGCGCTGGCCGGCCGGCGCACTGGTGTCGCTGGCGCTCACGGGGCTGGTGTACACCGCCGTGGCGGTAGGACCCGCAGCGGGATTGATCGCGCGCTGCAACACCCTCCCGGCGTTGGTCGTCGCCGCCCACCGCCATGCCGGTGGGACGGCGCGGCTCGGCACCTTTCCGCAGAACACCCCCAACATCGTGTATTACGCCGGCGGCACGGTGGCCGAATGGCCCGCCGACGCGGCGGCCGACGCGGCCCGGTTTCTCCGTTCCGGCGATGACGCCGTGCTGATCGTGGCCGAGGATCGCTTCGCCGCCCTCGCCCCCTTCCTGCCGCACCGGTGCGGCATCGTGGACCGCCGCCGTCCCCTCTTCAAGGATCACGACTTTCTCGTCGTCGGCCGCTCGAACGACGAGGCGTCCTCCGTCGGTCATGCCCCCTCGAGGCCCCTCCGATGACATCGTTCACCGAGCCCCGCGTCCACCCCCTCACCGCCCCGACCGCCGCCGGCAACGATCGCCCGGGAAACGCGTCGCTGTCGGTCGTCATCCCGTGCCACAACGAGGAGGCGGTGATCTCCACCACCCACCGCCGGCTCGTGGGGGTGCTCGAGGCGGTCGGGATGGCGTTCGAGATCGTCTATGTCGACGACGGCAGCCGTGACGCGACCCTCGCCTGCCTGGAGCGGATCGCGGCGGCGGACGGCCGGGCGAAGGTCGTCCAATTGGCGCGCAACTTCGGCCAGCAGGCGGCGATGTCTGCCGGGCTCGCGGAGGCCGCCGGCGACGCGGTGGTGCTGATCGATGCCGACCTCCAGGATCCCCCCGAGGTGATCCCCGAAATGATCGCGCTGTGGCGCCGTGGCATCGACGTCGCCTACGGCCGCCGGCGCTCGCGCGAAGGCGAAACCCGGGTCAAACTCGTCACGGCCGCCCTGTTCCACCGACTGCTCTCGCGGCTGGTGCCCCATCCGATCCCGGTCGATACCGGCGACTTCAAGCTCCTCGACCGCGCCGTCGTCGATACCGTGGTCGCACTCCCGGAACGGCGCCGCTACCTGCGCAGCATGGTGGCATGGACCGGATTTCGGCACGAACCGGTGTGGTACGACCGCCACGCCCGGCTCGCCGGCGCCACCAATTATTCGCTCGTCAAACTCGCCAAGTTGGCCGCCGACGCGCTGGTGATCTCCTCCGATGCGCCGCTGCGCCTCACCTGGGTCGGTGTCGCCAGCCTGTTGGCGGTGGCGGCGGCAGCCGGAGCGGTCGCGGCCCGGACCGCCGGCCCCGGGCCGAGTGTCGCGGCGATCCTCGCCGTGGCGGCCGGGGTCGCGACGGTGCCGACCGCGGCGACGGCGCTGGTCGGCGAATACGTCGTCCGCACCTACCGCGAGGCGCAGCACCGGCCCGCTTGGGTGGTGCGTCGGCGAATCGGGCGCGGTCTGGCCGTCGCCGGGGCACCCCGCGCGCGGGCGGCCTGAACGGGCGCGCAGGAGAACTGACCGGGCCGGCCGTCGTTACTTGCCGAGTTCGGCCTCGATCGCGCCGGTCAGTTTGGCGTCGTCGGGAGCGACCGGCGACTTGAACCGTCCCACGATCTTTCCGTCGCGGCCGATGAGGAACTTCTCGAAGTTCCACGACACTTCGCCGGGAGGATTGGCCCCCTCGGTGAGCGCCTTGTAGAGCGCGGCCTTGCCCGGCCCCTTGACGACGATCTTGGAGAACATGTCGAACGTCACCCCGTACTTCGACGAGCAGAACTCGGCGATCTGCGGATCGGTCCCCGGCTCCTGGGCACCGAACTCGTTCGCCGGAAAGCCGAGGATCACGAACCCCTTGTCCTTGTAGGCGTCGTACAGCTTCTGCAAGCCGGCGTACTGCCCCGTGTAGCCGCAGCGGCTGGCGACGTTGACCACGAGGACCACTTTGCCCTTGTAGTTCCCCAGATCGACGACCTTGCCGTCGATCTTCTTCATCTCCCCGGTCAGCGGCGAATCGGCATGGGCGGCCGATGGCGTCCCGATGACGGCGCCGACGGCGAGCAACGCGACGACGCCGAAACCGACGAGCGGGCAGGTGTGGGATCGGGGGCTCATGAACACGACTCCTCGGGACGAATGGGCGGGAATCAACGGGACGGGCGCCAGGTGGATCGATTCCACCCGGCCGCAGTATAGACCTTCTCCCGCCGCCGACCGCCACGGTCGGCCAGCGGGGAAGCAGGCGGCCCTGCTCGCTCAGGCCGGACCGGCGGCGAGCACGTCGGCCCCGGCGGCGGCCGCGAGCGGTTCGAAGTTGGCCTTGAACCGGCCCGCCAGGCCGCGCGCGGCCCGCTCCCAGGCATCCTCGTCGGCCCACGCGCGACGCGGGATCAGCAGGCGATCGTCCTCCACGCCGGGCACCGCCGACACGGCATCCAGACCGAACACGCCGTCGCGGACGCACGGCGCGTCGTCCAGGCGCCCGGCGTGGATCGCGTCGATGATCCGCCGGGTGGCGGCGAGGTCGATCCGCCGTCCCGCGCCGTGGGCTCCCCCGGTCCAACCGGTGTTCACCAGCCACGCGCGGGCGTGGTGGCGTTCGAGCCGGTCGGCGAGCAGGCGGGCGTAGACCGCCGGATCGCGCACCAGGAACGCCGCCGAAAAACAGGCGGAGAAGGCAGCCTGCGGCTCCACCACCCCCATCTCCGTTCCCGCGACACGGGCCGTGTAGCCGGACAGGAAGTGGTACATCGCCTGCGGTCGCGACAGCCGGCTCACCGGAGGCAGCACGCCCGACGCGTCGCAGGTGAGAAAGATGACGTTCCGCGGGTGGCCGGCGACGCAGGGAATCTTGGCGTTGTCGATGAAATCGATCGGGTACGCCGCCCGCGTGTTCTCCGTGAGTGCCGCCGAGTCGTAATCGACCTCGCGCGACACTTCGTCGACGACGACGTTTTCGAGAACGGTGCCGAAGCGGATCGCCCGATAGATCTCCGGCTCGCGTTCGGCCGACAGCCGGATGCACTTCGCGTAACACCCCCCCTCGACGTTGAACACCCCCGCGTCCCCCCAGCCATGCTCGTCGTCGCCGATCAGACGCCGCCGCGGGTCGGCGGAGAGGGTCGTCTTGCCGGTGCCCGAGAGGCCGAAGAACAGCGCCACGTCCCCCCGCGACGCCAGCCCTTCGTTGGCGGCGCAGTGCATCGACAGGATGCCGCGTCCGGGCAGCCGCCAGTGCATGAGCGTGAACACCCCCTTCTTCATCTCGCCGGCGTACTCGGTCCCGAGGATCACCAGTTCGCCGCGTTCCAGCGAGAGATCGATGGCGGTGCGGCTGCCGGTGGGGGAACGGGCGGGGTCGGCCTCCGTCGCCCCGGCGTTGAGGATCGTGAAATCGGGCTCGCCGAACGCGGCCAACTGGGCGGCCGTGGGGCGGATCAACATCGTGTGCATGAACAGCGCGTGATACGCGCGGCTGCAGACGACGCGCACCTTGACCTGCGTGGCCGGATCCCAGCCCGCGAATCCGTCCTGCACGTAGACCACCTCTCGGCCGTCGAGGAACTCGGCGGCACGGGACCGGTTGGCGAGAAAATGGTCCGTGTCCGTCGGCTGGTTGACGTGGCCCCACCAGACGTCGGCGGCGGAACGAGGATCACGGACCACGTGCTTGTCGGCCGGGCTGCGCCCGGTGCGGGCCCCGGACCGTACCGCCAGCGCGCCAGTGGCGGCGATCACCGCCCGCTCCCCGACCACGGCGTCCTCATAGAGCCGCGCGGGCGGCGCGTTGCGGACCACCGACGGCCGCGTGATCCCCAGGGCCGACAGATCGATCGCCATCGCATCCTCCCCAAGAGCCATCAGGCCAGCGCGTACCACAGGGCCAGCAGCAACAGGCCCGTGCCTCCGGCCGCAGGAACGAACCCCCAGAGGTTGCGCCGCACCCGGAAACGGCGCAGGGCGCGCCGCAAACGGCGTCCGAACTCCCCCCACCCCTCGACGCTGGGCCTCCCCCCGACCGCCACCACGCTGACGCACCGTAACGCGCCGTCGCCGTCGATATGCACCTGGAGCCCACGGCTGGGAAGGGCGGCGGTGTCGCCGGCCCAGCGGACGCCGCCATCGAGCCCCGATGCGACTTCGGCCACCAGCGGCCGCACCTGCTCCGGCGTGACGTTGTAGACCACCAGCCGGGGGCGGGAGACGAGGACGGCGAGAACGACCGACAGGCAGAGGGCGAGCAGAAGGATCGGCCAACTCCACGGCGACGCTCCCGCAGCCGGTCGGACGAGTGCCAGCGGACCGACCAGGACCAAGCCCGACAGGCCGAGCGCCAGCAGGATGGCGTCGAGGGCGCCCGACACGACCGCCGGCCGACCACGAAGGTGGAGCCAGCCGAGGAGGAGCAGATAGGCCCCGAGGGGCACCAACGCCGCCCAGAGGGGAAGTCCGTCGAAGAAACGGTTCATGGCGGAATGCCAAACTCGGGGGCCCGGTTGCTACGGCCGGGGGTTCAGGCTACCGCGTGGCGAGCCAGCAGAGGAACAGGAGCCACGCCCCCTCGACCGTCGCCGCCACGGTCAGCAGCCAGCGCCGCGGTGGTGCGGATCGTGGCTCGGCCGGGGACGGAGGGATGCTGTTCATCGTCGGTGGAACGCCGCCGGGCGCGGCCCGTCACTCCCCGTCGTCGTCATCGTCGGGCGGAACGAACACCGGGTCGCATGCAAAGGCTTCCCGGAAATCGTAGACGTCGTGGAAGTGTTCCCGTTTGTCGTGGCGGGTCTTGCGCATCTGGCCGATCTCGATCATGTTGAAGACGATCTCGCCGAGATCGGCCGTGCTGTGGATCCCCCAATAGGCGAGCACCGTCCGCGCCAGCATCCCGTACTGCTGCAGCGCGTAGAGCCTGGAAGCCTCGCATAGTTGCTGACCGGTGAGGTGACGATCGCCGCCACGACGCCGGCGCCGGGTCTGCTTGGCACGCCGTTCGGCGGTGGCGGACCCGCCATTCTCGGCCGCCGCCGCCTCGCCGGCATCATCGGCGGGGGGATCGAGTTCGTCGGCGGACGGCTCTTCCCCGAGGCCCAGCGATTCCTGGGCGAACGACAGCGACTCGAGGACGAACAGATAGGCGTCGAGCCGGTAGCGGCGGTCACGCTGCAGGAGATGGGCGATGGGATGCGACGGATCGACGACGGCCATGGCCACTTCCTGCGGGTCGAAGAGGCCTGCCGACGACCCGCCGGAACGCACCTCGCCCCTCAGTATACCGCACCCGGCACCGCGCCCACCGGGCCGGGACATCCCCTCACCGTGGAGCCGTGCCCGGTTGCCCGGCCGTCTGCGACGGCGGCGGCGCGGCGGCGTCCTCGAGGATGAATGTGTAGCCCAGCGGCGTCACCGGTTTGGAGAAATCGCGGATCAAGTCGAGCCCCTTGTCGACGAGGCTCGTCTTCGGGTCGAACTGGTAGACGTCGTGATCCTGGCCGCCCGGCTTGAAGATCCGGATCGCGAACGGCATCAGATCGCGCGCCTGGAGGATCAGTTCCACCTTGGAGAAATTGGCCGCGTCGGCCTGGAACCGCGGCAGCGCCTCCAACCAAACCTGGTCGGCAACACCGGGCGGTGTGACGATCCGCATCGCGTACCGCTTCTTGAGCGTGTCGGCCTTCGCCCCGAACACGAACGGCAGCGGTCCGTCGCTGATCGCCTTGCCGTGCATCTCGGGGGGCAACCGCGTCTCGCGGAGTTGCCGCTCCGAGTGCCGAAATTCGTAGATGCTCGTGCCGCTGCACACCCAATGTTCACCGACGTCGCCGGCCCGCACCTCGTACCGCGACGTCTGCACGTTCCACTGCCGGGACTCCTTCACGCGGAACAGGCCCTTGTCGGGCATCGCATACTTGATTTCGCCGGTGCTTTCCGAGAAGGCGAGCCGATCCCCCTTCGGCCCGACCGGACCGAAGGCGTTGTACTCCCACTTCCAAAAACCGCACGACCAGGTCCGGACGGCGGCGTTGCGGGCCTCCCAGGCCGCCAGCAGCCGGTCGAGCGCCGCCGCGGCTTCGGGGGACAGGCTCGGGAGCGGCGGGGCGACCGTGACCGGCTGTCCGGTGGAGCGAACCGTCCCCGGAGCCGGCGCCCCCGGCTGGGCTGGGGCGATCACACCGCCGGGACGCGGCGGTTGCCCCGGCTGTCCCTGCGGGATCGACGCCTGCCCGAACGCCACACCGCCGCCAGCGACCGTCATCGACGCCGCGACGACCCAACCGGCCGTCACGGCCACCGCCGTTCGTTCGGCGGCGCCGCAGACGCGACCGCGACGACGGGCCGGCGCAGGTGCCGCTCGAGGTCCGCCGTCATTCGTTGGACGTGCCACGGGATGGCTCCGAAGGGGGGCGGGACTGTAGCATCGTCGAGGACGCGCCGCGAGGCCGATTCAACGGGAAACCGGCCTCATGCCGGCCGGAGAACGGCCGCCCCCGACGGTGGTTCGCCGCTTCCGTGGCACGTCCCCCCACGCCGTCGTCCTGGCGTACGGCTCCGGGCAGGTGGGCGTTCGGAAGGCACGGGACTCCCGAGGAATTCGTCGATGGTCGTCGCCTGTTTCTCCACGCAGCGCCACGATCGTGCGTCGCTCGGCACCGCCGCCGAGGGAACGCCGATCGAGTGGCGCTGGCTGGACGTGCCGCTCGACGCGCGCACCGCCCCGCTCGCCGCCGGAGCGACGGCCGTGTGCTGCTTCGTCAACGACACGCTCGACGCCGAAGCCCTCGAGCGGCTCGCCGGCGTCGGAGTGCGGCTGGTCGCTCTACGCTGCGCGGGATTCAACCAGGTCGACGTGGCCGCCGCCACACGGCTCGGGCTGGCGGTCGTCCGCGTGCCGGAATACTCACCGCACGCGGTCGCCGAGCACACCATCGGCCTGATCCTCACGCTCGTGCGCCGGCTCCACAAGGCGTACGCGCGGGTGCGCGAGGGCAACTTCGCCCTCGACGGCCTCCTCGGCTTCGATCTCTACGGCAAGACCGCCGGCGTGGTCGGCACCGGCAAGATCGGCAGACGGGTCGCGGAAATCCTCCTCGGGTTCGGGTGTCGCGTGATCGGGCACGATCCCCGGCCACCCGAAGCGCTCGTCGCCCGGGGCGTCTCCTTCCTGCCACTCGACGAGCTGGTGGCCGCGAGTGACATCCTCACGCTCCATTGCCCGCTCACCGACGCGACCCATCATCTGGTGAACGCCCGGCGTCTGGCCTCGATGAAGCCCGGCGCCGTGCTCGTGAACACCAGCCGCGGTGGGCTCGTCGACACCAGGGCGGTGATCGCGGCCCTGAAGAGCGGACATCTCGGGCTGCTCGGCCTCGATGTCTACGAGGAGGAGGCGGGCCTGTTCTTCGACGACCACAGCGACGAGGTGATCGGCGACGATGTGTTCATGCGCCTGCTCACGTTTCCCAACGTGGTGGTGACCGCGCACCAGGCGTTTTTCACCCGCGAGGCGCTCGCGGGCATCGCCGACCAGACGATCCGCAACCTCGTTCACTTCCACCGCGGCGAACCGCTGGAGGCGGTCGTGACCGGCTGAACGAGGCAGGCATCCCACGCCCCCGCGTGACCAACCACGCCTGCGGATCAGGTCTTCGACGGTTCTTCCAGGTACGTGTAGCCGCCAAGCCCCTCTTCGTAGAAGCGGAGAAAGCGGCCCGCCTGCTGGTCGCAGATCCGTCCCTCGCGCACGGCGTGCTCGATCGCGGCCCGCAACCGTTGGACGAGCAGGCTCGAGTCGAACTCGACGTAGCCGAGCACCTCGCGGACGGTGTCCCCCTTGATCACGGCGTCGACGATCACTTCGCCGCGGGCGTCGGTGCTCACGTGCACCGCGTTGGTGTCGCCGAACAGGTTGTGGAGGTCGCCGAGGATCTCCTGGTAGGCGCCGATGAGAAACGCCCCGAGGTAGTAGGGTTCGTTCTGCCACCCGTGCAGCGGGAGGGTGCGCTTCACGTCGCGGCGATCGATGAACTGGTCGATCTTGCCGTCGGAATCGCAGGTCACGTCGCCGAGCACCGCTTCGCGGGTGGGGCGCTCGTGAAGCCGATGGATCGGCATCACCGGAAATAGCTGCTTGATCGCCCAACTGTCGGGGATCGACTGAAACAGGGAGAAATTACAGAAGTAGGTGTCGGACAGGGTGGCGCTGAGACCTTCGAGTTCCTCGGGGACGAACTCCAACTGCCGGCACAGCCGGCTGATCTTGCGGCAGATCATCCAGTAGAGGCGTTCGACCGTCGCGCGTTGATCGAGGGGCAGATAGCCGCTGGCGAACAGGCTCATCGCGGTGTCGAGCGCCTGCTGGGCGTCGTGGTAGCTTTCGAGCAGGTTTCGCACGTTGAGGTTGCGGCACGTCTCGACGAGATCATGGAGCGGTTGCTCGGCGTCGGCCGGGGCTTCGAGCACTTCTGCCTGCCCGTTGCCATCGGCCACGACAGGCTGATCGGCGCTGGCCCGATCGGTGGCCGTGCGGTCGACCGCGGTCCGATCGCCGGGAAACCCGTGCTCCGACACGCCGAGCACGCCGAAGATGAGCATGCTGTGGTAGGCGACGACCGCGCGCCCGCTCTCCGAGATGATCGTCGGGTGTGCGACACCCGCCTCGTCGCACGCGTTTTGCACGTGGTAGACGACGTCGTTGGCGTATTCCTGCAGGCTGTAGTTGACGCTCGACTCGAAATTCGTCTGCGACCCGTCGTAATCGATCCCCAGGCCGCCGCCGACGTCGAGATACCGCAGCCCGGCGCCGCGCTTCACCAATTCCGTGTAGACACGCGCGGCTTCGTTGAGCGCCGCCTTGATGTGGCGGATGTTGGTGATCTGACTGCCCTGGTGAAAGTGCAACAACTGGAGGCAATCCGCCATGCCGCGTGCCGACAGCACGTCGAGTCCCTTGAGAATCTCCCCGACGGTGAGGCCGAACTTGCTGCGGAAGCCGCCCGACGACTGCCAGCGCCCGCTCCCCCGGGTGGCGAGCTTGACGCGCATACCGATCCGCGGACGGACGCCGAGTTTCTCCGCATACTCGAGAATCAGGTGAAGTTCCGAGAATCGCTCGACGACCGGGATGATCTGCCGCCCGATCTTCTGCGCGAGCATCGCCGTCTCGATGAACTCGGCGTCTTTGAAGCCGTTGCAGATGATCGGCGTGTCGTCGTCGGCGAGGGCGATGACCGCCAGTAACTCCGGCTTGCTGCCCGCCTCGAGGCCGAACCGGTAGGGCTTGCCGAACCGCAGCACCTCCTCCACGACCTGCCGCTGCTGGTTGACCTTCACCGGGTAGACGCAGCAATACTCCCCACGGAAGCCGCTCTCGCGGATGGCGGTGGCGAACGCCCCGTGGATCTCGCCGAGGCGATGCTCGAGGATCTCAGCGAATCGCAGCAGGATCGGCAGATCGATGCCGCGCACCTGCAATCGGTCCACGAGCGCCTTGAGGTCGATGCTCTTCGTGGGATTCTTGTCGGGGTGCACCAGCAGGTGGCCGTTGGCACCGACCGAGAAATACCCGTTGCCCCACCGCGCCACCTCGTAGAGATCGGCAGCATCGGCGGTACTCCAGTGCTCCACCTCGAGATCGACGGCCATCAGGGCGCTCCGGGGATCACTCCCGCGGCGGGCGACTCCAACCGCCACCGTGGGAACGATACGACGAGTGTAGCGTCTTCACCACACCGCACCATGCCAGCCGTGGGCCGGTGCCACGTGGTGGTTCACGGCGCGCTCACGGCAGCGTCGTGCCGCGCCGCGGCTGGAGGCGCTCGTAAAGGAGCGTCATCGCCACGCCCCGGGCGATGAGATCGGAGGCCATCGCATACCACGCGCCCACCGCTCCGAGCCCGGCGCCGGGAAGGGTTCCCCACGGCGTGACGACACCCTCCCAGGCCAACAGCATCGCCAACGGGAGGCGCACGAACAGGAGCCCGAGAAAATTGACCACCAGGGGCGGCCGCGTCAGCCCCGCCCCACGAAGGGCCCCGGAAAAGACCATCAGCAGCGCCAGCGGCACCTGGGCGAAGGCCACGATTCGCACCAGCCGGGCGGTGAGCGTGGCCACCTCCGGCTGCCTCCCGGCGCCCCCGACGAACCAGCCGGCGAGGCCGTCGGCGGTGGTGAAGAACGCCGTGCCGGCAAGCCCCATCAGCACCATCCCGGCCGTCGCCGCCAACCACACCGTTCCTCGGGCACGGCGGGGCTGGCGGGCACCGAGAAACTGACCGGAGAGGGTCGCGGCCGCCACGCCGAACGCACTGCCGGGCAGAAACGCCAGCGACTCGATCGTGATCGCCACGGCATGGGCGGCGGCATCGACGTTGCCCAGCCGGTTGACGATCGAGAGGAACCACAGGTGGCAGACCGCGTTCCCGACGGCGTCGGCTCCGGCGGGCACGCCGACGGACAGGATCCGCGCGAGCCGGGCCCGATCGGCCACCCAGTCGGCGAGCTGCGGCCGTAACCCCCGGTCGCGCCGTGCGAGCAGCACCACCACGCAGACCGCGCCGGAGAGGTATCCCGCCAGGGTGCCCCAGGCGAGCCCGGGCCATCCGAGCCGGGGCAGCCCGGCGACGCCGCTGGCCAACGCATAGCTGGCGCCCGCGTTGACGAGATTGACCACCGACATCGTCAGCAAGCCCCCCACCATGTCCCCCGCGCCGCGCAGGGCCGCCACCCCGACGGTGATCAGCATGATCGCCGGCAACGCCGGCAGGACGATCGCGATGTACTCCCACGCCAGCGCCGTACTCTCCGGTGGCAGCCCGAGGAGGGCCACGAACCGGCGGCCCGCGCCGATCGCCACGAGCAACAGACCGAGCGCCATCCCTCCGCCGACGACGACCGCCTGCACGGTGTCACGGCGTGCGGCCACGGTGTCACCGGCACCCACGGCGCGTGCCACCAGCGCGGTCACCGCCACTGCCGGCACGGCGAACAGCGCCGGCAGGAACCCGATGCAGTAGGCGACGAGGCCCACGGCCGCGAGATACGCCGACCCGTCGAGCAGGTTGCCGGCGAGCCATTTGTCGGTGAAGCCGACCGTCAGGGCGAGGACCTGCTCCACGAGCACGGGTGCGACGAGCCGCGCGACCGGCGCGAGGGTGCCCGCCGTGCGCGTGATCCCGCCGGGCAGGACCGCGGTGTCGCCGCGATCGGACGCAGACCCTTCGCCCACGGGGGCTCCTGGCGCCTCGGGCTCCGGCGGCGGCCGCACGTGTCGATTCAGACGAACAATTCCTTGATCACCTTGCCGCTGTTGGCGATCTTCATCGGCCGGCCATTCTTGGCGGTGAAGGTGGTTTCGAGCGAGACGCCCAGCGATTTCAGCACGCTCGCCATCACATCCTGGGACGTGTAGGGCTCCGAAGTCACCTCCTTGCCGTCGGCGCTCGTCTCGCCGACCACGACGCCACGCTTGAATCCGGCTCCGCCGACGACCACGCTCCAACTCCGCGCCCAGTGGTCGCGGCCGCCGTTGCCGTTGATGTTGGGGGTCCGGCTGAACTCGCCCATCCAGAGGATCGCGGTGTCGTCGAGGAGCCCGCGGTCGGCGAGATCCGCCACCAGCGCGCTCATTGCCTGATCGAGCTCCGGAAGCTTGCGGTCCTTGAGCGTCGGAAAAATATCGGCGTGGTTGTCCCATCCACCGAGATCGACCTCGACGAAAGGCACCCCGAGCTCCACCAAACGGCGCGCCATCAGGCAGCCGCGTCCGAAGCCGGTGTTGCCGTAGCGGTCCTGAACCTCCTTGGGTTCCTTCATCACCTTGAAGGCATCCATCTGATCGCTCTTGAGGATCTTCACCGTCTTGTCGAGAACCTTGGCGTGATCCTCGGCGGCGCCGCCCCGTTTCTCCCCGATGAAGCCCCGCTCGATGGTTGCCAGCATCTCGAGCCGCTGCGACATGCGCGCCGGATCGATGCCCATGTCGAGGTGCCGCACATTGCCGTTGGTATCGACGACGAACGGGGCCCAGGTCATGCCGAGGAAGCCGGGGCCGACGCTCCCGCTCCCCACCGACACGAACGGGGGCACCTCGAGGTCGGGCACCTGCGACGCCAACTCGTGGGCGATCACGGCCCCGTAGCTGGGGTGCTCGACGTTGGGGTTGGGGACGTATCCGGTGTGCATGTAGTACCGTCCGCGCATGTGGTCGGCCTCGCGCGTGCTCATCGAGCGGACGATCGACATATGGTGCATCTGCTTGGCCATCAGCGGCATGTGTTCGCCGATCTGCACGCCGTCGGCACTGGTGGAGATCGGGCGGAACGGCCCTCCGGTGGGGGCACCCGGCTTCAAATCCCAGATGTCCATCGTGCTCGGTCCACCTCCCATCCAGAGCAGAATGGCCGCCTTGTGCCGCGAGCGGAGGTCGGCCGTGTGGGCCAGCAGCGTGTTGGTGAAAGCGGTCGCCGGGGCGGCGAGCGCCGCGGCTCCGGCGAGGTGGCTGGCGAAATGCCT
Source organism: Planctomycetaceae bacterium (assembly GCA_046086245.1). Classification (GTDB taxonomy): domain Bacteria; phylum Planctomycetota; class Planctomycetia; order Pirellulales; family UBA1268; genus F1-20-MAGs016. The sequence continues at coordinate 19,128 of JBJSXB010000293.1, forward strand.
GCGGGTCATGCCGACGGGAAGGGCACCGCGGCGGACGCCGGTGGACGGGTCGATCATGGCGGTGGCACTCCGGAGAGAAACGTCGGGGGATGGCGGTCGGCGCGACGGCTGGCTGGCGATCATCGGGGCGGCGGGGCGTGATGCGACGGTGCTCGACATCCGTGATCGCGGTGAGTCGGTGATCGGTGTCAGTGATTGAGGATGAATTCGTTGCAGTTGAGCACGGCCCACCAGATGTCCTGCAGGGCGGCCGCCGCATCACCTTTGCGGGCGGCCATCATCTGATTGGCCACCTTGACCTCACGGGCACTCGGCCGCCGCGCGAGGGCGGCGAGGTAGAGCAGGTCGATCTTCGCGGCGTTCTTTTCACCCGAGCCGGCGACGCGATCGAGGAAGCCCCCCTTTCCCACCGCGGTCGCCGCCTTGACCAGATCGCCGTTGAACATCATCAACACCTGGGGAATCGAACCGTTGAACGTGGTCGCCTCGTCCCCTTCGTCGGTGCCGAAGGCGATGATGAATTGCGACAACCATTCGTCCTTGCGCCGGGCGGCGGCCTCGCCACGCTCCGCCGGAGCCTCGCCGTCGGCCGCGACGCGGTCGGCCTCGGTGGCGGTGAGCAGCGACTGGTAAAGTTCCTCCGGACGCATCTGCCGCAGGTAGAAACGCGCAAAACGCGGGGGCTCCCCGACGAATGGATCGTCCTTCGCGTTGCCCTTCGACGCCCGGCTCGACAGGGCGTACGGGCGGGAAAGCACGATCCAGCGCATCAATGCCTTGACGTCGAGGCTCGATTCGCGGAACCGGTCGGCGAGGCCGTCGAACAACTCCGGGTGGGAGGGTGGATTGTGCTCGCCGAGATCGTCGATCGGGCGGGTGAAACCGAAGCCGAAGAAGTGCGCCCAGATCCGGTTGACCAGCGCCTTGGCGAACAGCGGGCTGCTGACGATCAGCTTGGCGAGCTCCTGTCGCCGATGGACACCGTAACGCGTGCCGTCCTCGAGCACCGCGGGAAGATAGCCCGACTTCGAGATGGCGGTGCCGTCCACGAACACCGGAAAGGCGACTTTCACCTGCCCGTTGCGGAGTTCGTAGAACAGCGGTGCCTCCTCGGCGCTCCCGCCACCTTCGCCGGCGAAATCCTCGTCGATCAATTCCATCGCCTGGATGTCGCGCGTGCCCCCGAAACGACGCAGGGCGCGGGTCTGACGGAAGAAGGCGTTGAACTCCCAGAACTGGTTTTGCTTGCCCTTGTTGAACGGGTGGTTGTGGCACTGGGTGCATTGCACCTGCAGGCCGAGGAACACCTGCGCGGTCTTCGCCGTCGCCTGGACCCCGTTTTCCTCGAGTTTGCCGGCGAGGAAGTTCGTCGCTCCGTTGAACCCCTTCTGCCCCGACTTGCTGACTCCGGTGGCGGTGATCAGTTCCGTGGCGAATTCGTCAAAGGGGATGTTCTTCGCCAGGACCCGCCGCAACCACTGCCGCATCCCGCTGCGGTTGACGCGCTCGTTCTCGGTGTCGCGACCGATGAGCACGGTGGTCCAGATGTCGGTCCAGTTCCGCGCGTAGTCGTCCACCATCTCGTCGCCGAGCAGACGGTCGACGAGTTCCTCCCGGCGCGTATCGGCGGGGGCCGAGAGGAATGCCTGCAACTCGTCGATCGCGGGAATCCGCCCCACGAGGTCGAGGTGGACACGACGGCACCACTCTTCATCGGTCGCCGCGGCGGCAGGCTGGAGACCGGCGTCGACCCAACCGGCGGCGATCCGCTCGTCGATGAATCGCACCTGCGGAATGCCGTAATGCTTCTCGGCGGCGTCCGCGAGCCGTCCGCATGTGCCCAGGGCCCCCATGAGCAGCACGAAGAGCCGCAGCCTGAAAAGCGGCGGCCCCCATTTCGGGACACCCGCGGCGGCGGTCGCCACCGGCGCGACCCGCCGGGCCGGGGCGACGGCCGCAGATCCTTCCGGCGGATCGCAATGTGACCGGGCCACCCAATTCACAGGCATGCATTCACCCGGTGGAGCGACGTCCTCGCGGCCCCGTCGACGGTGGCTCCCCAAATGAAAAAATACTCCAGTCCCCCGCGGTGGGCAACACGGCCGCGCGCCCATAACCGACTTGGCATGACCGGATTGATCGATGGGACGATCGGCGGCCGCGCGGCGAGCCCCTGCCGCCCCCCGGCAGCGCGACGCCCGCCCGCGTCCGACATCCCGGCACCGTCCAGATACCGTCGCCGTGTATCCTCCACGACGACGTGGATCTTCACACCGTGGACACCTTGGCCACGTCCGTCAGCGGCGGTCACAAGCCGACCGACCGGTCAACGACCGCGTTTGCGTCCCCGCACCTCGGGCGCCGGTTCGGCGACCGGCGTCGCTCCGACGAACTCGAGAATCGCCCGCGGTCCCGCGTCGCCCAAACGCGGCGTGGCGAGTTTCAGGATCCGGGTGTAGCCGCCGGGACGCTCGGCGTACCGCGGCGCGACTTTTTCGAAGACGATCCGGGCCGCCTGCTTGTCGCCGAGCAATTGCACGACCCGCCGCCGGGCGGTGACCGCCGGCGCCGATGCCTGAGCCCATTGCCTCCACCGATCGCTCGCCCGCCACTGCCGCCACTCGGGGGTGTCGCGAGCGGCGGTGACGGCGAATTGGCCGGCCGGCTGCGATCGGGCGAGTCCCCGCTTCGCGATCGTGATGCAGCGCTCCACGAGCGGGCGCACTTCCTTCGCCTTGGCGACGGTGGTCACGATCCGACCGGGCACCTTCGGGGCACCCGGCTCGTCGGCTTCGACGGACCGCTCGGTGAGGAACAGGGCAGCCGCCAGATTGCGGAGCAGGGCGCGCTGGTGGGAGGGACTGCGTCCGAGGACGCGGCCTTTGCGACGGTGACGCATGGTTTCGACTCCGAAACGATCCGGGGGGGGTGAAGGGGGCGGGGCGCGGTCAGGTCTCGACCGACGAGCCGACGTTCATGCCGAGCCGCAACCCCAGCTCCGCGAGCTTCTCCTCGATTTCCTGCAGCGTGGTCTCGCCGAAGTTCCTCACCTCGAGCAGATCCTCGCGGCTGCGCGAGACGAGATCACGAAGGGTCATGATTCCTTCGGTCTCGAGACAATTGCTCGCCCTCAGCGAGAGCTTGAGATCGGACGGTGTCATGCTGAGCCGGCTCTCGAGCGGCGCCTCGATGGCGAACACACTCGCGGCCGCCGGACCGCTGACGGCCGGCCCGGGGCGCGAATACCCGACGAACGGATTGAGGTGCTTGCGGAGGATCTTCGCCGCCTCGACCAACGCCAACTCGGGCGTCACGGTGCCGTTGGTCCAGATTTCGAGGGTCAGCTTGTCGTAGTTGGTCTTCTGACCGACTCGAGTCTCCTCGACCTCGTAGCGAACCCGCGTGACCGGACTGAAGACGGCATCGACCGGAATGATGCCGATCTCCTGCGCTTCGGGGCTGTGCTCGCTCGCCGGCACGTAGCCACGGCCGTTCTCGACCACCATTTCCAACTCGAAGGGAACGTCGTCGGTGAGCGTCGCGAGCAACAGGTCCTTGCTCACCACCTCGACCGCGTCGTCGGTGATGATGTCGGCACCCGTCACCGGCCCCTTCGTCTGCTTCTCGACGCGGATCACGCGGATGGAATCGCTGTGGTTCTTGACCACGAGGCTCTTCACCGCCAGCACGATGTCGGTGACGTCCTCGAGCACGCCCTTGATGGTGGAAAACTCGTGGAGGGCACTGCCGACCTTGATCTGCGTGACGGCACTCCCCTCCAGACTGGAGAGGAGCACGCGTCGCAGGCTGTTGCCGACCGTGGTGCCGAACCCCCTCTCGAACGGCTCGGCGACGAACCGGCCGTAGGTCGGGGTGAGCGACTTGGGATCGGCGACGACGGCGCCGGGAAGTTCGAGTCCACGCCAGCGAATGTGCATTTGCTCTCTCCTTCGTTATCGGATCCCGGACGGGCTGCCAGCGTCGGTCGCTTCGGGCGGCCCCGGGTTTCGGCGCTTGCGGACAACACCCGTCGGGGCCGGCCGGGGCCCGCAGGGCGTGTCGACGCCACCGCCGTCGCCCTCGGCCCCTCAGGTCACTTCGAACACAACTCGATGATCAGGTTGGCTTGCACCGGAATCGACACGTCGTCCGAGGTCGGCAACCGATCGACGCGTCCCTCCGGAACCCCTCCCTCCGAACGCGAGAGAAAGTCGGGGACGTCACGGCGCATCGACGACAGGGCGGCGTGAACCAGCTGCAGCGACTTCGTCCGGTTCTTCACCCTCACCACGTCGCCGGCGCGGACGAGGTAGCTGGGCACGTCGACCCGACGGCCGTTGATCGTCACGTGGCCGTGAAGCACGAACTGCCGGGCCGCCGCCCGCGAGGCGGCGAATCCGAGCCGGTGAATCACGTTGTCGAGCCGGCGCTCGAGCAACGCCATCAGTGCCTCTCCCGTGTTGCCTTTGCCACGCTCCGCCCGAGCGAAGTAGGTGCGAAACTGCCGCTCGAGCACCCCGTAGTAATGCTTCACCTTCTGCTTCTCACGCAGATGAAGCCCGTACTCGGTCGGCTTCCCGCGCCGCTTCTGCACGACGCCCGGAGGCGACGAACGGCGCTCGAACGCGCACTTCGAGGTATCGCAACGGGTTCCCTTGAGGAACAACTTGAGTCCGTCACGCCGACAGAGGCGACAAACCGGTCCTGTGATGCGTCCCATGATTGCCTGAAATGAAATAAAACTGGTGTGTTGGTTGAATGATGCCGCCGATGCGATCAGAGGACGGGGCGCGAGCGGCGGAGCGACCACCCGCGGGCCATGCTGCCCAAAACCTCGACCCGTTTTTCGCCTCGCAATCTTTCCCGAACCGAACCCCGACCTTCCCGAAAGAGCCATCGATGACTCACGCCGCGGGCCCAGCCATCGCGACAACCGCCGCCCAACCGCGCGCCACCGTCAGCGCGGATCGTGCGACCGGACGCCGCGTCTACCGGACCGGCCATCGGCCGGTTCGGTAGACGCGGTGCTGCTGAGCTCCAATCAAACCCTCCGCTTCTTCGGAGGACGGCAGCCGTTGTGCGGCAGCGGCGTGATATCCTCGATACTCTTGACGTTCATCCCGGCGGCCTGCAGTGCCGTAATCGCACTTTCACGACCGCTTCCCGGCCCGCGGACACGGACCTCGAGGTCCTTGACGCCGAACTTCGCAGCCTTCTCGGCCGCCTGCTGTGCGGCACACTGCCCCGCGAACGGCGTCCCCTTACGGCTTCCCTTGAAACCGCACGTGCCACCGCTGGCCCAGCAGAGCGTGTCGCCCTTGGTGTCGGTGATGGTCACGGTGGTGTTGTTGAAACTGGCCGTGATGTAGGCGATGCCCGCCGACACGCTCTTCTTCTTGGCCTTCGCTACCTTCGACATCGTTCGCCCCAGGGAATGGTTCTACGGTGAGTTCGTTGTTGAAATTTCGTTGTTGAAATTCGGTGATTCGTGTGCGGCAATCCGCTTGTGATGATCCACCAGGTGACGTCGTCCACGTCACCGTCCCGCCCCGAAAGCCATCGGCAACCACACCATCGCCGGCGATGCTTCGGACGCGGGCCACGGCGACCCAACTCACCGATCGTCGGCGAGACGCCATCCCAGCCGACCCGATCAGCGAAAAAAGCTCGTCACTTCGATCCACGGCGTCTGTCCGTCGCTGGCCAAGTGCATCGCTGCCACATCCGGCCGACGGGCGACGACCACCTGCCGACCCGCCCAGGCGGAGGACAGGCCAGCGTTGGCACGACCACCAAACCTCGTCACTTCAAATCCTTCACACCCTTCTTTCCGGCCACGGTCTTCTTCGGTCCCTTTCGCGTGCGGGCATTCGTCCGCGTCCGCTGCCCACGCACCGGCAGGCCGCGGCGGTGCCGCAAGCCGCGGTAACTTCCGATGTCCTTCAGCCGAGAGATGTTCTGCGCGACCTGGCGCCGCAACTGCCCCTCGACCACATAGTCCTTGTCGAGCAGCGCCGCCAACCGCGCCAACTCATCCTCGTGAAGGCTGCGGGCCACGCCGAGGGGATCGACTCCCGCCTTGTGGCACAACTCGCGGGCGACACGCGGTCCCACGCCATACAAATACTGCAGCGAGTAGATCGTTCGCTTTTCGGACGGGATGTCGACACCGAGGAGACGGGGCATGTTGACGGGTCGCTCGAGGGGTGGATCGCGGAAAAACCGTTGAGGTCGATCGACGTGCGTGCGGGGCTGGCGGAGGACGTCGCTGGCAGGGGGCGTTTTTCGGAAGGATGTTTTTCAGCAGGACGTTTTGGAAGGACGCGGCGGGCAACGACAGGCGCGGTCCACGAAAACCGGTACACGGAAACCAAGCGTCCCGATCACATGCGGATCGCCCGGTGACGCTCACCCCTGTCGCTGTTTGTGACGGGGATCGGCGCAGACGACGAACACCACACCGCGCCGGCGCACAATCTTGCACTTCTCGCAGACGCGGCGGACGCTGGCACGAACTTTCATTGCCTCAATCCCGAAATGGCGCGGCGGCATCGCGACGCGACGCGGGCGCTGGGGAACGGAAAACTCAGTTTTTCGAGTCTCGTAGTATAGAACGCCGTATGGGCCTCCCACAAGGGGCGAGCGACCCGGGCGGAAACCGCCCCCGCCTCGCCGCCCCGAGGCCAGCTTCGACCAAGCGGTAGGCCCGGTGCGCGGCACCAACGCACGAGTGCCGCTCGCCCGATCCCCTACGCCCCATTCCCTGGCGACCGGATTCGCCGATGGGCGATCCCGGTCCCAACGGCCCGGTCGGCGACGGACCACCGCGGGTACCGCCGACGTCATGTGCCGGAGACGGTTTCCCCCGACGCCGGTGCCGCGGTGAGCACCACCGGCCCGGTTTCCGTGATCGCGATCGTGTGTTCGAAGTGGGCGCTTGGCAAGCCATCGACGGTGGATTGCGTCCAGTGGTCGGGCATGACTCGCACTTTTTTCGTGCCCATGTTGACCATCGGTTCGACCGCCACCACCAACCCCGGAACGAGTTCGAAATCGTGGTTGCGCCGAAAGGCGGGCGTGCAGAAATTCGGAACCTGCGGATCCTCGTGCATCTTCCGCCCGATCCCGTGACCGACGAAGTTTTCCACCACCGAAAAACCGTGATCGCGCACGTAGCGTGCCATCTCGGTGGCCACGTCGCTCCAACGGCTTCGTTGCCCCATCAACTGGATCGCCAGCGCCAACACGCCGGACGTGCAGTCGAGCAGTTTGCGTGCCTGCCCGTCGACGGCACCCACCGGGTGGGTCATCGCCGAATCACCGCACCACCCGTCGAGGCTGCACCCCGTGTCGATGCTGACGATATCGCCCGCGACGAGCACGCGAGGACCAGGAATGCCGTGCACCACCTCGTCGTTCACCGAGATGCAGCACACCGCGGGAAACGGCACCTTGCCGGGAACCCCCTTGAACAACGGCACGGCGCCGTTTTTCTCGAAGAACCCTTCGACCGCCTTGTCGATCTCGCCTGTGGTGACGCCGGGTCGCACCATCGAGGCGGCGAGTTGGTGGGCGCCCCAGACCACCAGCCCCGTCCGCCGCATCGAGGCGATTTCTCGGGCTGAGCGGAGATTGACCACGGGGGGTACCACAGGCGGGCGTCGTCACACCGACGGGAACCGGTTCGAGGGTCGGCGGCGGAAAAGTATAGCCTGCGGCTCGGACGCGTTCACGGCCTCTGGGTCGGCAGCCCGAAACGACGCAGCGACGCCTTGACGCGCTGGAAAATCGCGTCGGCACCGCCGAGGCCGTCGACCGTCACGAGTTTCCCCTGACGGTCGTAATAGGCCAGCAGGGGCGCCGTCTGCACCTCGAAACTCGTGATCCGGGTGGCGAACACCTCCGGGTCGTCGTCAGAACGCCCCCGGGCCAACATGCGGCGGCACAGCTCGTCGCGCGGGACGGCCAATTCGACGACGCAGTCGATCGTCATCGCCCGCCGCTCGAGCAGGTCGTCCAGCGTCGCCGCCTGGGTGAGTGTCCGCGGGAAGCCGTCGAGGAGAAAACCGCCGCGGCAATCGGCCGACTCCAGCCGTTTGGTCACCATCCCGAGAATGATCGGGTCGGGCACGAGTTGCCCCTGGTCCATGTAGCGAGCGGCCGCATGTCCCTCGTTCGTGCCGGCGCGCACCGCCTCGCGGAGCATTTCCCCGGTCGACAGATGCGGTACGCCGAGGAGGTCGATCAGCCGCGCACACTGCGTGCCTTTGCCGGCTCCGGGAGGTCCGATGAGGATGATCCGCATGGCACACCCGCGCGCCCGGATCGCGGCGGCCACCGCGACGACGGGTCAGGACTTCTCCAGCAAACCGGTGTAGTTGCGCATCACGAGGTGGCTGTCGATCTTCTGCACGAGATCGAACGCGACGCTCACCGCGATCAGCAGCCCGGTGCCTCCGTAGAATCCAGCGATCTGAGCGGGGATCCCGAGAAAGCCTCCCACCAACGTGGGAATGATGGCGACGAGGGAGAGGAAGGCGGCGCCGACGTAGGTGATCCGCTCCATCACCCGTTCGAGGTAGTCGGCGGTGCGTTTGCCGGGCCGATAGCCCGGAATGAACGCGCCGTGGTTCTTGAGGTTGTCGGCGACTTCCTTCGGATTGAAGGAGATCGCCGTCCAGAAATAGCAGAAAAAGAAGATCAAACCGACGAACAGCAGGTTGTAGATGAACGACTGGCCACGGGTGAACGAGTCATGGAGCGACGCGAGGATGGCGTTGCCCGGATAGGCGCGATAGAGCGTCTGGAGAATCAATTGCGGAAAGAGCAACAGTGAACTGGCGAAGATGATCGGCATCACGCCCGCCTGGTTCACCTTGAGCGGCAGGTATTGCTTCGTGCCGCCGTACACACGGCGGCCGCGGACGTGTTTCGCCGACTGGGTGGGAATCCGTCTCTGCCCCTGGGTCATGAACACCACCCCGGCGACGACGGCGACGAACATCGCGAGCAACAGCAAAATCTTGTCGACGCCGAGCTTGCCGCCGCCACCCCCCAACTCCCAACTGGAGTTCTCGCGCAGATCGAGCAGGGCGCTGGGCATCGCGGCGAGGATGCCGGCCATGATCAGCAGACTGATGCCGTTGCCGATGCCGAACTCGTCGATCTGCTCCCCGAGCCACATGAGGAAGATGGTTCCGGCGGTCATCGTCATCACCGCGACGAACTGCCAAACGAACGGCAGCTTGCCGTCGACCAGGAACGACGGTTGGATGAGCGACTCCTGCCCCACCCGCGTGTTCGCGAGAAAAGCGACGTACGCCCAACTCTGCACGAGGCAGATGACGACGGTCGCATACCGGGTGTATTCGTTGATTCGCTTGCGACCCGATTCCCCCTCCTTGGTGAGCCGCTCCAGCGGCGGCCAGACCGTGGCCAGCAGCTGGAAGATGATCGATGCCGAGATGTAGGGCATGATGCCGAGGCCGAAGATCGTCGCCTGCGTGAGCTGGCTGGCGGAGAAGACGGCGACCGTCTTGAGCACATCGCCGATGCCTCCGGTCTCCTCGGCGAAACGCCGCATCGCCTCGGGGTTCACGATCGGCAGGGGAACCCACCAGCCGACCCGATAGATCGCCAGGAGGCCGAGCGTCAGCAGGATCTTCTGCCGCAGTTCGGGGATCGTGAAGATGGTGCGGATCTTTTCCAGCATGGACCCCTCAGCTCCCAGCATGGACCCCTCAGCTCACAGTGTGGCGATTCTTCCCTGATTTCGCGACCCGGAGACACGTCCGCCCGTCGTCCCACGTCGGCCGGCCCGACGACGCCCGTCTCGATCGCGACATCGCCCCGTCACCCAACGCCGTCTCGATGCCGCCGCGAGGCGGAGGACTGGTCGCCCGAGCGGTCCGGTGCGACGAGCCTACGCCTTCGGCCCCGCCTTCCGTGAGGCCGGCCCGCGGGCACCCCCCCCCTTGCCCTTCCCCGACGCACTCCCCTTCACCACGGGCGCCGGTCCGGGAAGTTCGGTCACCGAACCGCCGGCCGCCACGATCTTGTCTCGAGCGGTGGCGCTGAAATGATGGGCCGACACCTTCAGCGCCCGATCGATCGCCCCATCGCCGAGGATCTTGATTTCGTCCCATATCCCTTTGGCGATTCCCTTGGCACGCAACGCTTGGGGAGTGACTTCGCTGCCGGCGGGGAACGCCGCCGCGAGGGCGGCCACGTTGACCGACTTGACGATCCTGCCGTGGCGGTTGTGAAAGCCACGTTTGGGAATTTGCCGGATGATCGGCATCCGAGCCCCTTCGAAGATCGCCGGTGCGCTCCATCCGGCGAGTTGCCCCTGCCCCTTGTGACCACGGCCCGAGGTTTTGCCCCGCCCCGAACCGGGGCCGCGTCCGACGCGCAACCGCTTCCGGTTGCGATTGATGCCACGGTTCACGTCATTGAGTTTCATCGCCGTTGCCTCTCCGCTGAATCCGCTCGCCCGCCGACACCCGTCCCGATCACGACAAGGAGACTCCGCGAAGCCTCTCCACCTCGGCCCGCGTGCGCAACATCTTCAGTGCATCGAGCGCGGCTTTCACGAGATTCACCGGGTTGGTCGAGCCATGGGCCTTGGTGAGCACGTCGCGAATCCCGGCCGACTCGCATACCGCGCGGACCGCCGCGCCGGCGATGATCCCGGTCCCGGGGCTGGCCGGCAGCAGGATGACCTTCGAAGTCCCGCTCGTGCCCTCGACACGATGTGGAATCGTGCCCTCTTCGATCGGCACCTCGATCAGGTTCTTCATGCCGTCCTTGATCGCTTTTTCCACGGCGGGAGGCACTTCGTTGGCCTTGGCGTAGCCACACCCCACCTTGCCGCGGCCGTTGCCGACGACGACGAGGCCGGCGAAGCTGAATCGCCGTCCACCCTTCACCACCGTGGCGCAGCGACGGACCTTCACCACCTTCTCGGTGAACTCACCACCGCCGCCGCGTGATTCCTTACTCGTCGACACCCTGCACCTCGCCTCTGTAGAGCCGTGCCTGAACCGTACCGTCCCGCACCCTGCCGATACCGCCCGCTACCGCTCCTCAACCGTGCCCACCGCCAGCCTGGGAACCGCCAACCTGCAAACCGTGCCGCGCCGACCCGGTGTCAGAACTCCAAACCTCCCGCGCGTGCCGCATCGGCGAGGGCCGCCACCCGCCCGTGGTAGCGAAACTCCCCGCGATCGAAACACACCTTCGTCACACCGGCTGCCCGCGCCCGCTCGGCCACCGCACGGCCGATCGCCTCGGCAGCGGCTTTGTTGCCGCCGAAGCCGAGCCCCGCACGCAGTTGACGATCGACGGTGCTCGCCGACGCGAGCGTCCGGCCAGCGGAGTCGTCGATCACCTGGGCGTAGATGTGCTTGTGGGTGCGGAACACCACCAGCCGGGGCCGCTCGGCGGTGCCCTTGATCGAGCGCCGAACGCGATGGCGCCGACGCAATCGCTGGCGGAGAATCGAGCGTGAATGATCCATGGAACACTAACTGGTGGAGGGGGGAATGGCGACTGGGAAACCGCGGGGATGCGACCGCCGGCGGCGGCGGACCGCAGACCGGCGAACGGAGGCTTACTTGGTGACCGCCTTGCCGGCCTTGCGCCGGACCTGCTCGTTCTCGTAGCGGATACCTTTGCCTTTGTAGGGCTCGGGCTTGCGCCGCGCCCTGACCTCGGCGGCGAACTGTCCGACGAGGTGCTTGTCGATACCCTTGATGACGACATGCGTCTGGTCGGGACAGGTGACGGTCAGGCCGGCGGGGATCGGAACCTGGAGCTCATTGGCGAAACCGACTCGCAGCTGCAGGACGTCCTTCTGCACCGCCGCGATGTACCCGACGCCGACGATTTCCAGTTTCTTCTCGTATCCCTTGGTGACACCCTCCACCATGTTCGCGGCGAGGGCCCGGGTCAGACCGTGGAGCGACCTGGCCTCACGGTCGTCGCCGGAGCGCGTCACCGCCACCACACCGGCCGCGGTGTCGACGCCGACCGTGATCAGGGGATGGATCCGTTGCTCGAGCTTGCCGAGCGGCCCCTCGACACGGAGGACGCCACCGTCCACGGAGGCCTTGACCCCCTTGGGAAGCGGAACCGGCGATTTTCCGATACGGGACATCTTCGAAACCCTCGACGTACGTGACTCACCACAATTCGCAGAGTACTTCACCGCCCAGATTCCGCGTCCGGGCCTCCCGGTCGCTGACCACTCCGCTGGATGTGGACAAGATCGAGATTCCGAGTCCACCGAGCACCGGGCGAAGCCGCGTCGAGCGGCTGTAGATCCTCCGACCGGGAGAGCTGACCCGCCGGATGTGGCGGATGAGCCGCTCACCGTTGGGGCCGTACTTCAATTCCAGCTGGAGCTTCGGCACCGGTTCCGACTCGAGTTCCTTCCAGTCCCAGATGAAGCCTTCGCGCTTGAGAACGTCGGCCAAGCCGCGCTTCACCTTCGAACTGGGGATCTCGACGATGGCACGCTCCACGCGCACGGCGTTGCGGATGCGGGTCAACATGTCGGCGATCGGATCGGTCATCATGTCGCAACAATCCTCGAGGAGCTCCGTTGATCGTGGCCGGCTGGCGGCCGGGGCGCACTGGCGGTCGGTTCGGTCAATTGGACGCCGCTCGCGACGGCGCCGGCGGTTCCCGCGGACGATCCATCCAACCGCGGACGGTGCCGCTGCGGGACGATGGGCGTCCGATTTCTCCAGGTCGTCTTGCCAAGTCGTCCTTCCATCTCAGGTCACCAACTCGCCTTCCTGACACCGGGAATGCAGCCCTGGTCGGCCAGTTTGCGGAAACAAATCCGGCAGGTGCCGAACTTGCGGTACACGGCACGCGGGCGACCGCAAAGCATGCACCGCCGCACCACGCGGCTGGAGAATTTCGGTTTCCGCTTCGCGGACGCGATCTTCGATTTGCTCGCCATACTCTCCGTTCCATTGACGGCCTCGGTGGCCGCATCGGCTTGCGTCGGCGGCCCCGTCGGCCGCAACCCTGACCCGGCGCCGCACACGCGACGTCGTCCCGGCGGATCGATCGGCCGTTACGCCGCCGCCCCCTCGTCATCATCCTTCTTGAGAGGCATTCCCATCGCCCGCAGAAACTGACGTGCCTCGTCGTCGTTCCGTGCCGTCGTGACCAGGGTGATGTTCATCCCCTGGGGCCGCGTGTACTTGTCGGGGTTGATCTCCGGGAACACCATCTGCTCGGAAAGCCCCAGGCTGTAATTGCCATGACCGTCGAACGCGGTGCTCGACAGACCGCGAAAATCGCGGACCCGCGGCAACGCCAACGACACCAAACGATCGAGGAACTCGTACATCCGCCTCCCGCGCAACGTCACCTTGCAGCCGATAGGCAGGTTTTCCCGAAGCTTGAAGCCGGATACCGCGGCCTTGGAGAGCGTCGCCACGGGCTTTTGACCCGTGACCTGCCCGAGGGCCCCGATCGCCTCCTCGAGGTACTTCTTTTCGGTCACCGCGACGCCGACACCCATGTTGACCACGATCTTCTCGAGCCGAGGGATGGCGTGCGGGTTGGTGCGATCGAGCGCCTTGCCAAGCGCCGGCCGCACCTCCGTCACGTAGTGGGCGAGCATGCGCGGCATGCCTGCCGGCGCCGCGGGGGCCGCCTGCGACTCACCCTTCGCCGATCCGGCCGCTTTCGATTTCTTCGCCATCGCAACAATCCCCGACTCTTCTGAATGTCGTCGACTATCGATCCTGAACCCACCACCTCAAGGCCGCCCGATGCACACCGCGTCGCCGGCGGCCCCCCGTCGTGTCATCCCTTCGCCGCCCGATCCCGCGGCCCGTGGAGGCGCCCGAGATCGGCACCACACTTGCGGCACGCGCGGTTCTTCGCACCATCGGGGCCCACTTTGCAGCCGAGTCGCGTCGCCTTGCCGCAGGCGGTGCATACGACGAGCACGTTGGACGCATCGATCGGCATCTCCCGGCTCAGCCGTCCCCCCTGGGGATTCTTCGGGCTCTTCCGCATGTGGCGGTAGACGCGATTCACCCCCTCGACGACCACCTTCCCCGCGCCGGGGTCGACCGAGAGCACCTTGGCGCGCGTGCCCCGGGAGTTGCCCGAACGAACCTCGACGGTGTCTCCCGATCGGATCAGCATCACACCACCTCGCTGGCCAGACTGACGATCTTCATGAAGTTGCGGTCACGAAGTTCCCGGGCCACAGCGCCGAAAATGCGTGTGCCCTTGGGGTTCTTCTCGTTGTCGATGATCACGCAGGCGTTGGTATCGAAGCGGACGTAGCTGCCGTCTTCGCGTCTCGTCGGCTTCTTGCAGCGCACGATCACCGCCTTGACGACGGCCTTCTTCTTCACGTCGCTGCCCGGGATCACGCTCTTGACGCTGCAGACGATCACGTCACCGAGCCCGGCAGTGCGCTTTTTGCTGCCACCAAGCACCTTGAAACACATCACTTCCCGGGCGCCCGTGTTGTCGGCCACGACGAGCCGTGTCTGCATCTGGATCATGTCGTCTTCCCTTCCGTCGTCGCCCCCGGCTCACGACCCGTGGCGGTCGCTTCCTCGGCGCGGGCGGCCGCCTCACGGAGTTCGGTCGCCCGGGCACCGCTGCGGAGCGACGCCAGATCGACCGCGGTGCTCTTCGCCACCACCCGGACCAACTCCCATCGCTTCAACCGGCTCCGCGGCCGGCATTCGATGATCTCGACGGTGTCGCCGAGGGCCGACTCCTCCTTCTCGTCGTGCACGTGACACACGGTGCGGCGATGAAGGATACGACCGTATTTGTGGTGCCGCACCACGCGCGGCATCTCCACGCGCCGGGTCTTGCTCGACGCGGCACTCGTGACCGTTCCGATGACAACTCGCTTCGGCATGCTGCTGTTCCCACGGGTGACCACCGTCACCCCGTCTGCTCCGGATCCGCCGACCCCCGCGGGCCATGGGACTCGGATGGTTGTTCGTGTTCCGCCTCGTTCGTCCCCGCCTCTCGACGCCACTCCCGCCCGGACCTCGCCCGCCCCGGGCGACTCCTCGCTCACCCACCCGGCGCCCGCTTCTGGACCTGCGTGCGTTTCTGCGCCCGGGGCCGCGCCACGGCGGCGGACGCCACCTTCGCCTTGGCATCGCCACCGGAACGGCCACGTCCCCCCTTGACGCGCGTCTTCACCAGTCGCCGCGCCGCCGGACGAACGGCCGGCGTCGGCACCTCGGGCGCCAACGTGCCGCGTTGCCGCAACACCGTCTGACACCGGGCGATGGTCCGGCGGAGTTTCTTCACGTCGGACGGAGCCTTGAGCTTCTCGGTCTGCGCCTGCAGGCGCAGTTTGAACAACGACTCCGCCGCGTCCTTCCACACCAGCCGAATCTGCTCGTCGGCCATCTCGCGGATTTCACGTGCTTTGTTCATCGCCGCTGGAAGCTCCTCACCGAACCGTGCGCCTCACCGAACCGCTGCCGCCTTCGCCATGACCTACATCGAACGCCGTTTCACGAATCGCACCCGCAACGGCATCTTGTGCGCCAACCGGGCCATGCACACCCTCGCGGCGTCCTCGGTCACGCCCCCGATCTCGTAGAGGATCGCGCCCGGCTTGATGACGGCCGCCCAGTACTCCGGTTCGCCTTTGCCCTTTCCCATGCGGGTCTCGAGCGGAATCGACGTGATCGACTTGTGGGGGAATACGCGCACGTACAGCCGGCCCTCGTTGCGGAGGTACTGCTGTGCCGCGATACGGCCGGCTTCGATCGTGGCGGCCGGGAGCCATCCGGGCTGTTCCGCCTGGAGGCCGAAGTCGCCGAAGACCACGCGGTTCCCCCGCGAAGCCTCACCTCTTATACGACCTCTTTGGCTTTTTCGGTGCTTGACCCTCTTGGGCATCAGCGCCATCGCCAGTCTCCTCGTACATACCCTGGTTGACCCACACCTGGACGCCGATGTTGCCCTGCGCCGTCGGTGCCTCGCAAAACCCGTAATCGATCCGCGCCCGCAACGTCGACAACGGCATCGCGCCGGCGATGCCCTTCTCGCAGCGCGACATCTCCGCCCCGCCGAGCCGCCCGGCAAGTTGGATCTTCACTCCCTTCGCACCAGCGTCCATCGTGGTGTCGATGGCCCGCTTCATGGTGCGGCGGAAAGCGGCCCGCTTCGACAACTGGTCGGCGATGTCCTCGGCGATGAGCTGCGCCTGGATTTCAGGACG
>JBJSXB010000294.1:0-5691 GCA_046086245.1 Planctomycetaceae bacterium
GTCGCCGCCGATGTGACGAGGCCGGCCACGGCCAGCACCGCCAGCAACGGCAGTCCCGCTCGCACGTCGGTCGGCCGTGGCGTCATTCCCCGCGCTCCCTCGAGAACCACATCGTATCGTCCGGCGGCCCATCGCGGCGACACCATCGGGGGCCGGTATCATGGCCGCATGGCGACCCTCGTCGCGGCACCCGCCGACGCCCACCAACCGCCGGTCGACGCCGGCGCGGAGTCCGTTCCGCACGTCGCCTTCGCCACGTTGCCTCCCTGCCCACAGCCGCTCCGCCATCCGTTCCGGGCGCTGGCGTGGTGCGTCTCGATCACCGCCGGTGTGGCGAGCCTGATGATGCTCCTGTCGGTGCTGGCGGCGATCCCCGTGGCCAACTTCCTCGCCCTTGGCTACATGCTCGAGGGGGAGGGACGCGTGGTGCGGTCCGGCCGACTGCGCGACGGCGTGCCGCTGCTCGGCGGCTTGCCGCGCCTGGGTGCGGTCGTGTTCGGCACCTGGGCGTCGCTGCTGGTGGTGCGTGCGGTCACCACGCTGGCCGTCGATGCCGCACTGGTCGATCCCGACGGTGCGGCAGCCTCGCGCTGGGCGGTCGCCCGGCTGGTGGTGGCGCCGCTGGTCGGCCTGCACATCGCCCTCGCCTGGCGCGCGGGGGGGAGCCTGTCGGCGTTCCTGCGACCGCTTCGCAACGCCCGCTACTGCCACGCCTGCTGGCGCGAGGGAACGCTGTGGAGCGGGGCGGCGGACGGCATCGCGGCGGTGATTCGTGGCATCCGGCCGCTGCGCCTGTTCGTCCTCGGCGTCGGCGGCTTCCTCGGGGCGTTCGTCTGGCTCGTGGTGCCGACGCTGCTGTTTTCCCGGTTGCGTGACACGCAGCACCCGGGGGCGGTCCTGGTGACGATCGCCGGTGGCGTGCTCTTGCTGGCGGTGCTCAGCCACGTTCCGTTGATGCAGGCGCGGTTCGCCGCCGAGGGCCGGATGGCGGCGTTCCACGAGGTGGCCGCGGCCCGTGCCGTCCTGCGGCGCGGGCCGCTGCTGGTGCCGGTGGCGCTGGTGCTGCTGTACGGCCTGTCGTTGCCGCTCTCGCTGTTGAAGGTGATCGCCACCCCCCGCGACGCCGTCTGGCTGCTGACCCCGATCTTCGTCGCCACCATCTTCCCGGCGCGACTCGCCCTCGGCTGGGCGATCGCCCGCGCCGGGCGGCAGCCGCGCCCACGCTGGATCGGGTTCCGTCTCCTCGGGATGGCACTGCTCACCGCGGCGCTGACGGTCTACCTGTTCCTGCTTTTCTTCACCCCCGCGATCGATGCCCTCGGCCGCCGGGTGCTGCTCGATCATCACGCCCTCCTTCTCCCCACCCCGTTTTGAACGCGACGGGCCGCGGCACGGCGGCGTCGCGTGGCGACGCGCGGCGGCGGTGGTAGAGTCGAATGGTTGTCCGCACCCGCCCCGCCGCCCGGAGTCCAGCGATGACCATGATCCCGATCCATGCCGGGCGCGCCGTGGCGCTCGGGCGTCACGCCTCCGTCGCGTCGCTCGTCGCCACCGCCTTGGCCATCGCTCCGGCCGTCGTGCCGGCCTCGGCCCAGCCGCCGCGCGAACCGCCGGCGGCGGGCGACGCCGACGGCACGGAGCCGGTCGACTTCTCCGCACGTGAGCGGCAGCATGCCGCGCTCCATGTCCGCTACGCGGAGGCGCGGGTGCGACTCGCGCAGGCCGATCTCGAGAAGGCCCGGGAGCTCAACCGTCAGGTTCCGAACGCCGTCTCGGCGATCGAACTCGCCGCGCTCGAGGATCGGATCGCACTGCTCGAAGGACTCGCGCGCGACGCGCGCGAGCGGCCGCACGGCAACGGCCTGGCGGTCCAGCGCGCCTCGTCGCGCGATGCGGCGCGGCGCGCGCTGGCGGCCATCGAAACCGCCCGTCGCGTGAAACGCAGCAGCGGATCGGACGGCAGCCGCATCACCGACATCGACCTCTCACGGCTCGAACTCCGGGCCGAGGTGGCACGGCTCCGCGCCGAACTGTGGGACGATCCGGTGATGGTCCCGTCGCTGATCGACGAGATGCAGGTGCAGATCGAGCAGCTTTCGGAGCAGGTCCACGATCTCACCCACCAACTCGAGTTGCTTCGTGCCGGCGGCGTGATCGCCCGATGACCCGCGCGGGCCGCGGCGCCTTTACGGCGCAGCCCCGGGGAGCGGCGGCGCGGCCGGGCCGATCGCCGCGGTGGGAAGGTGCCGCGCCGGCACCTCCAGCGCCAGCAGATGCAGCGCCGTGACGTAGACACGGCCGCCATAGCCGCCCCACCGATCGGGCACCGGCCCGAGGGGATCCCAGCTTCCGGCGAACGGGCCGGATCGCTCCTGCCGATCGTCGAGCAGACGGCACAGCGCCGCGTACCAGCGCTCCCAGTCGGGGCCGCCGGTATGGACGAGAACCTGCGAGGCGTAATACCAGTAGTAGGCGTCACGCCGCCGGTCGCGCGGGGTGCCGTACCCCGGCTCGAATCCCGCCAGCGCGCGGGCGGCCCGCGCGACCGCGGGATCGTCCACCGGCGTGCCGGTGTGCAGCTGCATCAGCGTCCCCAGCGCGGTCATGCACGCGGTCGACAGCGCGGACGGTCGCTGCTGCGGATCACGCACGTTGTACGTGAATCGCGTGGTGGCGATGTCGCCGACGGCGTCCGCCGCGGCCGACGCGTCGAGCAAGGTGCGCACGCGGGCGACGACCGCGGGATCGACCGTGATCCCGGCGAGCTGGCCGGAGCGCAGCGCGATGAGCATCCAGCCACTGACCGAGAGATCGGCGTCGGACCGGGGGGTGTAGCGCCATCCCCCGCGCTCGGGATGCTGGCTGGCGGCGATGAACCCGCAGGCTTTCTCGGCAGCGGGCTTGACCAGCGGATCGCCCGTCATGCCCACCGCCTCACACAACGCCATCGTGCCGATCGCATGGCTGTACATCCAGGCGCAGCTGTCGGAGAGGGGATCCGCCGGCTGATAGAGATCGCCGTCCTCGGCTTGAGCGCGTATCAGCCATTCCAGCCCGCGGCGGACGCTGTCGCGATGCGGGCCGTCGAAGTGGTCGTGGCCGGCCCCGAGGAAGGCGAGCAGTGCCAAGCCGGTGGCGGCGGTATCGCTGCGCACCTTGGTTGCACCACGCGGGTCGTTGGTCGCCGTGCCGTCGAGCGACCAACTCCCGTCGGCACGCTGCCCGCGGGCGAGAAAGGCGAGTCCCCGTTCGATGGTGCCGTCCACGGGCGTCGGCACCCGGCGCTCCAGCGCCCGCCCCGCGAACGGTCGTGCGACCGCCCGCACGCGCCCTTCCGGCGGCAAGACGGTCGGCGTACCCCGGGCCGCCGCTGCCGGACGGACCGGCAGCTCGGGGCCGACCACGGTGCCGCGTCCGGCGCGCACCGCGGCGGGCGCGGCGGCCACGGACAGCGGCTCGTCGACCGCCACCGCGGCGGGGGTGGTGGCTGCGGCGTTCGACGGCGCCGGCCGCTGCGGGCGCGGCGCCGGCCGAATGCCGAGGGAGGCCAAACCGTCGGCCGGGAGCCGGGGCGCCGTGGATGGTGCGGTGTCGGCCAGAGCGGGCACGGGCAGGAGGTCGGCGACGGTGACACGTGTCGGATCGGGGGGCACCTCCACGGCGCCGCGGACGGCGGCGGTGGGGGTGGGGACGGGTGGCGCGTCGGCCACCGCCGGCCGGTCGGGCATGGACGGCGTCACCACCGACTCGATCAGATCGACCGCCGGCGCCGATGCCGCCGGCGAGCGGTCGGCGGCGGGGACGACAGGCGCGACCAGCGTCGTGCCGATCGGGATGTCGAGGGGTGCCTCGTGGGCGGCGGCGGCCGATGGCCGGTCGGCGACGGTGATCGGATAGTCCCGCGGCGGCGGCCGTTCACGGGGCCCATCGTCGGCATCGACCGCTCCGCTCCCGACGACACGCAGCGGCACCCGCGCCAGGCCACCGGCCAACCACACATGCGCCGCCACGCTCGCCGCCAGCGCCGCGGCGAGACGGAAGCGGTTCCGCCACACGATTCCGCCCGGCGACTCCCCGGACGACGACGTCGCGGCCAACGGCCCCTCCTCACCGCGCGGTGCGGTCGGCTTCGACGACCGATTGCACGTGATAATCCTCGATTCCCGCCAGCACGCAGGCGTTCATCGCCCCCACGACGTACTTGTGCGGCACCTCCTCGTCGGCGCGGAGGACGACAGCTTGGCCGGCCGGCTGGTCGGCGGCCGCCTGGCGCAGTAGCCGCTCCAACTCCTCCAACTCCACCGGCCGCGCGCCGGCGTGATACGCCCCCGTGCGGTCGATGTTGATGACGAACTCGCGCGACCGGCTGGTGAGTGGCTTGGCCGCGCTCGCTTCGGGCAGAACCACGTCGATCACCCGGTCCGCCTCCTCCAACCGACTGGCGACCAGGAAGAAAATCATCAGCAGGAACACGACGTCGATGAGCGGCGTCATCTCCAGCCCGCTGCCCAGCCGTCCCTTGTCGATGCGCACGCTCATCGATCGGCCTCCCCCGACTCGATCGCCGGAAGCACGCGCGCGAGCAACGCATCGACACGCCGGAATCCGGCCATGATCCGCCCCTCGAGCAGGTGCGCGAGCACCGCCGCGGGGATCGCCACGCACAATCCGGCGAAGGTGGTGATCAGCGCCACGTAGATCCCGGACGCCAACTCGGCCGCGCGATTGGCGCCGGCTTCGAGTTGCGCCGTCGTGTAGAAGGCGAGGATCATCCCCTGGACCGTCCCGAGCAGCCCGAGGAGCGGCGTCACCTGGACCGCCAGGGTGATCGGTCGGATATTGGCGTACAGCGCCGCCGCCTCGCGTTCCTTGGCCACCTCGACCGCTCGCTCCACTTCCGCGGCAGGCCGCCCGGCCCGCGCCGTCGCGGCGCGGAGCACCGCACCGGCCACCCCCCCGCCGCGGTCGCAGCGTTCGCGCACGCGGCGCGGATCGCAGGGACGCTCGCCGACGAGCCGGTCGAGATCGGCGGCGAACCCGCGGGGAACGAACCGCCCGGGACGCAGCGCCCAGGCGCGCTCCAGCGCGAACGCGAGGACCACGACCGACAGCGCCGCGATCGGCCACATCAGCGGCCCGCCGGCGAGAAACATCTCCCACAGGTTGCGGACGTCGGACAGTTCGTTCATCGGGGGCCCTCTCCTGCATCGGCATCGGTGCGCCGCCCCTGTTCGCCCGCAGCGCCGACCGCGCCGCGGGGCAGGGGACCGCCGAGCGCGGCCAGCCGCGTGCGCGCGGCGGCCACCTGCGGCGACTCCGGGAATCGCTCCACCACCTCGGCATAGAGACGACGCGCCTGGTCGGTCTGCCGCAACACCTCGAAACAGCGGGCCGCCTCGTAGGCCGCCTGGGCGCGCCAGGGACGGTAGGCGGCGTCGGCGTTTTGGTCCGCCACGAGCTTGAAGAACACGCGGATCGCCTCCTCGTGGCGCCCCTGCTCGAACAGTACCTCGCCCTCCATGAGCCGTGCCCGCGCGGCGAGCGGCGTCGCGGCCGCATCGGCAAGCGCGCGGAAACCCTCTCGGGCCTCGTCGAGGCGACCGAGGTTCTGCCGAGCCCACGCGGCGGCGTAGCGTGCCAGCGCCGGCGTGCCGTCGGCCGCGCCGGCTTCCCCGGCATGGGCCGCCAGCG
>JBJSXB010000295.1:0-7144 GCA_046086245.1 Planctomycetaceae bacterium
GACGCCCCGGGTGGCGGCCTGGTGAACCAGAAGTTGGTCGGGCAGCAGTCTCCCTGGCGGGTGTCGATCACCGACAAGGGGCTCGCCGACTGGAACCTCGACATGAAGAAGGAGATGCTGGATTAGCGCTCCGGGCCGAGCAGGCCGTGGAAAAAGTCGTCCGGGACTTTTTCCAGGCAAAAAAACCTCCGGTTTTTTCGGCAGTTGCACTGCCGCGATCGCGTCCGTGCGATCGAGCAGGCTGTGTGTCCACAGCCTGCTCGCGGCCGGACATGCTGGCATCGCGGCGTCCCGGCGCGCCGTCGCCGGCCGGCTCGCGCGGCGGCGGGCCACGGTCGGGACACGCCGCGGACGGCCGATGGCGGAAGCGGCGGAAGCGGGGCAAGAGCGGGGGGGAACGGTCGGCGGCGAAAAGTCGGCCTGTCGTATCGGTCGTGCCGCCTCGTGCCGTGAAAACCGCGGAAAAACCCCGTTCCGCGGCGTTGAACCGCCCCACCCCGTTGGTATCGTCGGACGGCATCGGGGGCTCGGCGGCGGGTGCCGCCGACCCAGCGATTGTCCACCCGGGGATCCGACCGGCATGCCCCTCGCGCACCATCCCGAACCGGACGAGGTCGATTGCCTGCTGCGCAACGCCGAACTGCGCGACGCGATCGAGCCCTACCTCGACGAGGCGATCAGCGAACTGGCTCTCGACCGTCTGCCGACGCCGGTCGAGAACCGTTTTCTCGAATCGATGCTCGCCTGGGAACGGGCTCCGCTGGAAACGGTGGCCCGCTGGTTCCAACCGGTGCTCGCTTTGCAGCCCGCCTGCACGCTCGACGACGGCCAACTCCACGACCGTCTCTGGGAGACGATCGAGCATCTGTTCGCGAAACGGATCGTCCTCGACTTCACCGACCACCTCTCGGACCGAGAACTCTACACCCTCATCCGCCGCGACATCCTCACGGCGCCGGTGAAGCGTGTCGACCTGCCCGACAACTACGTGCACTTCGACTGCAGCGCCAGCGACGACGGTGATATGTCGGCGTGGCTGTCCTACTACGCCAGCGACGAGGAGCGCTCGGTGTGGGAGGCGGAGACCGGCCGCGAGGCTCCGCCGCGGCGCGTGCCCGCCCATCCGCGGGCCCTGCCGGTCGCCCCGGTCTGACCCCGCCTCCGGCCGGGAGACTTTCGGAGGTCTCCCCGTCCCGTCGTCGGCCCTGCGCGACGGAATCGCTGTCCCGCATCTGCCCCCTGCGCGGGGGTGTCGGCGGACCGCTGCTGCTTCGGAACGGATCGGGGCGTATCCTTGCCAACGGTCCGCCGTCGCCATCCACCTCCCGGTTCGAGGAACCCCGCGCCATGCCCCCCCACCGGCTGCTGATTCCGTGCCTGTTGGCGGCGACGTGTCTCGGCGGATCGGCCCGTGGAGCCGATCCCGCGGCGATTCGCTCTGCCATCGAGCGTGGATCGCGCTATCTCACGCAGCGCGGTCAGGAGACCGACGGCAGCTTTTCACCGAAGGCGGGACCGGCGGTGACGGCCCTGGCCCTGACGGCCCTGGTGACGACCGGCACGCCGGTCGACGACCCCGCGGTGGCCCGCGCGCTTGCCCACCTGCTCACCTTTCGTCAGGCCGACGGCGGTATCCACACCCCAGGGGCGCCGGTCGCCAACTACGAGACCGCGATCGCGCTGATGGCGCTGGCCGCTTGCAACGCCGACGGCCGCTACGACCGCGAGATCGCCGCGGCGGCGGCGTTTCTCAAGGCGCTGCAGTGGGACGAGGGGGAGGGACGCGGTCCCGATGATCCGGCCTACGGCGGCGCCGGCTACGGCCGGCAGCAGCGGCCCGATCTCTCCAACACGCAGTTTTTCATCGACGCCCTCCGAGCCGCCGGTGCGGCGGAGGACGATCCGGCAATCCAGCGGGCGCTGGCGTTCGTATCGCGCACCCAGAACCTGCCCGGTGCCCACAACGACCAGCCGTTCCCGGCGAAGAACCCCGACGGAGGCTTCTACTACACCCCCGCGGCCGGCGGCGAAAGCCAAGCGGGGAAGACGCCCGAGGGGGGGCTGCGGAGCTACGGTTCGATGACCTACGCCGGCCTCAAGAGCATGATCTACGCCGGTGTGACCCGCGACGATCCGCGCGTCAAGGCGGCGATCGCGTGGCTGGCCAAGCACTACACGTTCGCCGAGAATCCCGGGATGGGGGACAACGGTCTGTTCTACTACCTCCATACCGCCGCCAAATCACTCGACGCGCTTGCCGCCGACGCCTTCACCGACGCCAATGGCGCTAGCCACGCGTGGCGCGACGAATTGTCGACGGCGATCGTCGCCCGCCAGCGGGAAGACGGCTCCTGGACCAACGACAACGCGCGGTGGATGGAGGGTGACCCCAACCTCGTCACCGCCTACGCCCTGCTCGCCCTGGCACGCTGTCTTCCCTGAAGACCGACTTTCTCGAATCCCGTGTTTCCCGAATCCCGTCCGCCCCGTCGACCGTGTCGCCCGATCGCGCGCCGTGCCTGGTCGGCGCCGAACCGTTCGGCGGCGTCCGTGCCGATCCGTTCCGCCAACCGACTTCGAGGAGGTCTGTCATGAGCCGCAACCCGTCGCTCCCGCTGGCCACCCTGCTCGTGCTCTTGGCACACGGCGCGGCTGCGATGGCCGCCCCCGGCATCGGTGACACCGTCGGGCTGCTGCGGTTCAAGGACATCTGGTACCAGCAGCGCTCGCTCGACGATCTCGGCAGCCCGAAGGCGACGGTGCTGGTGTTCGTGAACGTCACCTGTCCGCTGGTGAAGCGGAGTTGGCCGAAACTCGCCCGCCTCGACGAAACCTACGGCCCGCGGGGCGTACGCATCGTCGCGATCGATTCGGCCGACGGCGACGACATCTCCGACCTCGCGCGCACGGGTCTCGAGCACGGGGTTTCCTTCCCGCTGCTCAAGGATCAGGGAGGTGCGGTCGCCGAGGCGCTCGGCGCCGAGTTCACCCCGCAGGCGGTCGTGCTCGATGCGGCGCGGAGGATCGTCTACCGCGGTCGGATCGACGACCAGCTGCGGCTCGGCGGCGAGCGGCCTTCGGCCACACGCGAGGATCTCCGCGAGGCGATCGACGACGTGCTCGCGGGGCGGCCCGTGGCCGTGCCCGAGACGGCCGTCGACGGCTGCCGGATCACGCGTTCGGTCGCGCCGCCGCCGCAGGCGGTGACGTTCCACGGGCAGGTGGCACCGATCCTCGCCGCCCACTGCCAGGAGTGCCATCGCGACAACGGCGGCGCCCCGTTCCCGCTGGTGACGTACGACGACGTCGCCGGGCAGGCCGAGGCGGTCGCCGAGGCGGTCGCCGAACGACGCATGCCACCGTGGTACGCCAGCCGGCACGAACACTTCTCCAACGAGCGCGGCCTGTCACCCGACGAGCGGCGTGTGATCACCGACTGGGTGCGCTCGGACCGGGCGGCGGGCGATCCCTCCCTGGCGCCGCCACCGCCGGCGCGCGCCGACGACTGGGAAATCGGCACGCCCGATCTCATCACCACGGCGCTGGTCGACGATGCACTGCCGGCCGACGGCTTCGTCGATTACCGCTACGTGATTCTCCCCCACGTGTTTCTCGCCGAGACGTGGGTCTCCGGGGTGGAGATCCGCCCCTCGAACCCCGGCACCGTCCACCATGCCAACCTGGCCTACATGGCGGTCGGCGATCCGGTCGATGACCGCAACTTCATCACCGGCCGCGTCCCCGGGGGAACCGCGATGATCCTCGACGAGGGGATGGGATACCGCATTCCCGCCAACTCCGTGCTGGTGCTGCAGATCCACTACACCACCACCGGAAAGCCGGAGAAGAACCGGATGAGCGTCGGGCTGCGCTACCCGCGCGCCACCGTCGATCGGGAGTTGAAGCACCTGCAAGTGACGACGTCGAAGTTCGAGATTCCCGCCGGTGCACCCTTCCATCCGGTGAGCAGCAGCCGCACGCTCCCTTGCGAAGCCATCGGCGTGGGGATGTTCGCCCACATGCATCTCCGCGGCCGCGACATGACGTTCACGGCCCATCGTCCCGACGGCGGCTCCGAAACGCTCCTGGTGATCCCCAACTACCACTACGCCTGGCAGCAGAACTACCGCTTCGATCCCGGCGCGAAGAAATTCCCCGAGGGCACGCGGATCGACGTCACCGCCCACTTCGACAACTCGTCGTTCAACCCCTTCAATCCCGACCCGACCGTGGCGGTGCCCCACGGACCACAGACGATCCACGAGATGATGTTCGGCTTCTTCTTCTACGTGCCCGAGCAGCCGCCGCTGGGACTCGAGATCGATCCCAAGAACGGACGGGTACGTCCCGCCAGGCCGGCGGCCGCCGCCGCCGGGCGCGGTGCCGACGCGGTGGTGGGCGGCTCCTGACCCCGGCCGCCCGACGGTAGGGACCTCCGGGACCTGCGGCTACACTAGCCGGCGTCATCCGGTCGAGCCGCTGGGGGTGCGTCGGCCGAGATGGGCGACGAAAGGGGGTCGTCATGGCGGGGCGATGGTCCGGTCGGCGCGACGGCGGACGGCGCCGCGATGGTGGAGGGCGGCGCGGCGCGGCGGTCCGATCGGCCCACGGTCACGGCGCGGCCTCCCGACACGCTCGTGCCCATCGGCGGACGGCAGGCGTCGCGCGGCATCGATGGCTCGCCGTGGAACGGCTCGAGCGTCGGCTGGTACTGGCGGCGGTGAATGGCCGCCCGTTCATCGAACTGGGGCCGAGCGACAACGTCGCCCTCGATCAACCGCGCGTCCAGGTGGAGTTCATCAACGCCGGCAACGCCCCCATCGGTCCCGACATCTTCAATAGTTGGCTGCTCGACACCGGAGCCAACACGATCCTCGCGTTCAAGACCGCGATCGACGACATGAACGCCAACCCGCCCGGCTACGAGACGGAGGGCACGTTCGCGGAGATCGGCGTCGGCGGCGTGCAGTCGTTCGACATCTCGAAGGCCTACCGGATGGACTTCGCCGGCACCAGCGGCGAACGCAAGTCGCTTCCCGGCACGCGGATCATCTCCGATCCGACGCGCGACGTGAGCCAGTTCGGGCCATTCGGCATCGTCGGCATGCCGGCGATGACCGAGCGCGTCACCACACTCGATTTCAGCGTCTGGCTGACACCGGACAATTTCCTCATGAAGACCGAGTTCCCCGACACGGTGCCCGCCGGCACCGGCTCACGCTACACCGTCAGCGTCGACAATCGCGTCTTCTTCGAGCCCGACGGACAGGTGACGTCCGGCGTCCATCCCCCGGCGTGGGCCGATATTCCGTTTTTCGACGTCGACGTGCTCAATGGCGACAAACGGTCCGGTGGCAACTTTCTCTTCGACACCGGCGCCCAGGTGAGCATCATCTCGTCGCGCATCGCCTTCGAACTCGGCCTCGATTCCAACGGCGATGGCAATCTCGACGATCTCGACGCCGCCTTCGCCCGCTACGAGACGGTGGGGGGCGTCGGCGGCACGAAGGACGCGCCGGTGTTCATCATCGACGAGACGCACGTTCCCACCGACCAGGGAGTCGATCTGGTGTGGACGAGCCTTCTCTGGCTCGTGCTCGACATCTATCCAACGATCGACGGCGTCTTCGGCTTCGACAACATGACCAGCGGCTGGATCGAGTCGTTCTTCGGCGGCACCGGCGAGGCCGGCTACGTGCTCCAGTCGCACCTCGACTTCCGGGGCTGGGAGACGACCGGCGCCGGAAAGATCCATTTCGACATCAATCCCGACCTCGACGCCGTCCAGGATCCCAACGGGCCCGGGGCGATCGTCATCCAGTCCGGCGGCGTGACCACCGTCAGCGAAGCCGGCTACCGGGACGACTACACGATCGCCCTCAACCGTGCCCCGACCGCCGACGTGGTGGTGTCGCTGGTGCCGCAGACCGGCAAACTCCGCGCGCACCCGGCCGGCGATCCGACCGCGACATCGATCCGCTTCACCCCCGCCGACTGGAACGTGCCACGTACCGTGGTGGTGACGGCGATCGACGACACCGTCGAACAGAGCCTGCACCGCGCGTCGATCCGCCATGTATCGGCCAGCGCCGATCCCGGCTACGACGGCGTGGGCATGCCGCGCGTGATCGTCAACATCGTCGACGACGACTTTGCCGCTGCCCTCATCATGCCGACCGACGGCGAGACACGTGTCACCGAGGGGGGCCCGAGCGACACCTACCAGCTAGTGCTCACCACGCCACCCACCACGACCGTCGACATCGTTCTCGAACACGGGGCCGGCCAGGTCACCGCCCTGGCCACCAACGGCGAAACCTTCCTCCGCTTCACCCCGTCCAATTGGAACGTGCCTCAGACGGTCGTCGTCACCGCCGTGAACGACACGCTCGTCGAGGGACCACATCGGGCCTACGTCACGCATCGGATCGTGACCAGCGACGAGGAGTACGTGCAGGCGTACATCCTTCAGGAGACGGTGTTCATCGTCGACAACGACGTCGCCACGCCGCTGCCGACGCTCACCGTGACCAGCGCCGCCGTCTCGGCCGCCGAGGGGACGAGCGTCACCAATTCCGGCACCTGGGGCCACCAGCAGGCGGGCACGGCCGTCACCCTCGCCGCCTCCGCCGGCACGATCACGAAGAACGCCGACGGCACGTGGAGCTGGTCGCTCGCCGTCGCCGACCAGGCGCCGGCCACGACCGTGACGATCACCGCCACAGACGGTG
This sequence comes from Planctomycetaceae bacterium, assembly GCA_046086245.1. Classification (GTDB taxonomy): domain Bacteria; phylum Planctomycetota; class Planctomycetia; order Pirellulales; family UBA1268; genus F1-20-MAGs016. The sequence continues at coordinate 6,732 of JBJSXB010000295.1, forward strand.
CCGGCCGCAGCGCCACCGCCACGTTCACCTACGCGTCCACCAACGCCGCGCCCGGGCTGTCGGTGGCGAGCGCTGCGGTGAGCGGCGCGGTGCTGTCGACGGTCGCGAACTCCGGGACGTGGTCGGACGTGGCGGCCGACACGGTGACGCTGTCGGCGTCGCTGGGCGCGGTGACGAAGAACGGCGACGGCACGTGGAGCTGGTCGCTGACGCCGTCGTCGAAGCTGACGGACCAGCCGGTGACGATCACGGCGTCCGACGAGGACGGCGGCACGAGCACGGTGACGTTCACGGTGACGGCGAAGGTGGCGGTGACGGGGGAGCAGATTTTCTACAAGGGCTCGAGCTTTGCCGGTTCGGGGGTCGATGCGGCGCTCGATCCGGTGAAGGTGGTGGCACGGCCGGGTGCCGCG
>JBJSXB010000296.1:0-3318 GCA_046086245.1 Planctomycetaceae bacterium
CACCGGATTCGTCGTCGCCGCCGACGGTCTGGTCGCCACCAATCTCCACGTCATCGGCGAAGCGCGGCCGGTGAGCGTCGAACTGTCGGACGGCTCGCGGCACGACGTGATCGCGGTCCACGCCGTCGACCGGGCGGCCGACCTGGCCGTCGTGCGGATCGCCCGGCAGGGGCTCGCCCCGTTGGCGTTCGGCGACCCGAAGGCGCTCGCCGACGGCCAGGAGGTGGTCGCCGTCGGCAATCCGCACGGCCTCGAGCGGAGCGTGGTCGCCGGGCGCGTGTCGGGGACGCGCGAGATCGACGGCCGGAACATGATCCAACTGGCGATCCCGATCGAACCGGGCAACAGCGGCGGCCCGCTCCTCGACCGCCAGGGACGGGTCCATGGCGTGCTGACGATGAAGTCGCTGGTCACGCCGTCGCTGGGCTTCGCCGTCGCCGTCGACCGTCTCGCACCGCTGCTGGCCGATCCCAATCCCGTGTCGATGGAGCGCTGGCTGACGATCGGGGCCCTCGATCCGTCGGAATGGACGGCGCTCGGCGGCGCCCGCTGGCGGCAGCGCGCCGGGCGGATCACCGTCGCCGGCGCGGGGAGCGGCTTCGGCGGCCGGACGTTGTGCCTGGCGGTCGAGGCGCCCCCCGCCGTGCCCTGGGACGTGGCGACGTGGGTGAAGCTCGACGACGAGTCGGGGGCCGCGGGGCTCGTATTCGCCGCCGATGGCGGCGACCGCCACTACGGCTTCTATCCCTCCGCGGGACAGCTCCGGCTGACACGGTTCGACGGGCCCGACGTGACGTCGTGGAACATCCTCCGCGAGCTGCCGACCGACGCGTACCGTGCCGGTGAATGGAATCATCTCCGCGTGCGCCGCGAGGCGGGCCGGATCGTGGGCTTCGTCAACGACGTCGAGGTCGTCACCGTCGACGACGACCGCCCCGCCGACGGCCGCGTCGGTCTGGCCGCCTTTCGCGGCACGGAGGCGGCGTTCCGCGGATTCGCCGTCGGCCCCACGCTCCCACCGGCACGCCCCGACGCTGCCGCGCGCGACGCCGCCGGCCGGATCGCCGGCCCGCCCCCCGCCGACGGCCGCCCCGCCCCCGAGACGATCGCCCGCCTCCTCGACGGCGACAACCGCGCCGCCGCGCTCCGCGCCCGCAGCGAGGACCTGCGCCGCGAGGCGGCCTGGCTCGACGAGCTGGCCGGCGGCGTCGAGGCGCGGAAGACGATCGCGGCACTGGTGGCAACGGCCGTCCGCGAGGACGAGTCGATCGACCTGCTCCGCGCGGCGCTGCTGATCGCCAAGCTCGACGACCCGGCGCTCGACGTCGAGGCGTCGGTGCGCCAGCTCGAGCGCCTCGCGCGCGACGTCGCCGCCACCCTCCCCGCCGATGCCGACGAAGCGGCACGGCGCGCCGCCCTCGACCGCGTGCTGTTTGCCGAGCTCGGATTCCACGGCAGCCGCGGCGACTACTACAACCGCGCCAACAGCTACGTCAGCGAGGTCCTCGACGACCGCGAGGGGATCCCGATCACGCTGGCGGTCGTTTACATGGAGCTCGCCCGGCGCCTCGGGGTGGTGATCGAGGGGGTCGGCCTCCCCGGCCACTTCGTCGTCCGCCACGCGCCCGCCGGCGGGGAGCCGGTGTGGATCGACGTCTTCGACGGCGGCAAGCAGCTCGACCGGGCCGGTGTCGCGGCGCTGCTCCGCGAGGTGCGGGGGATCGAACTGACCGACGACCACCTGGCCGTCGTCGGCCCGCGGGCGATCCTCGTGCGGATGCTCGGCAACCTGATCGGGATCGCCGAGCGCGAGGACCGCCCCGAGGCGCTGCTCCGCTACCTCGACGCGACCTTGGCGCTCGAGCCGGAGACGGTGTCGTCACGCGTCCGGCGGATGATCGTGGCGACGCGGCTCGAGCGGCTCGACACGGCGCTGGCCGACGCCCGGTGGCTCCTCGACAACGCCCCGGAGGGGGTGGACCTCGACAAGGTCCGCGAGTTGGTCACGGCACTGGAGGAGCGCCGTGCCGGGCGCTCGCGCGGCGCGGCTCGGTGACGGCTCTCGGGTGGCTCATGTCGGCGGTAGCAACCGGCAGACCTCGTCGGCGGCACGGCCGATGCCCTCGTCGGCCGCGATCTTCCCGGCAAGCGCCGCACAGGACGCGGCGATAGCGCCGTCGCCGAGCAATCGTCCGAGGCGCTCCGCCAGCGCCGGCCCACGGAACCTCCGCGGCACGAGGCCCGTGCCGACGCCGAGCCGCTCGACGCGGGCAAGGTTGTCGAACTGGTCGAATCCCAGCGGCATGATCACCTGGGGGATCCCTGCCGCGAGGGCCTGCGACGCCGACCCGATGCCGCCGTGGTGGACGAGCGCCGCCACCCGCGGCAGCAGCCAGCGGAAGGGGAGGAAGTCGACGTGGCGCACGTGGGCGGGCAGCGCCGCGGGCACCTGCTCGGGAAAGCGCGAGAGCAACAGGCCCCGGCGGCCGAGGATGCCACAGGCGTCGACGGCGGCGGCGAAGAATCCGTGGCCGAAGACGTTGGCCGAACCGGGAGTGAACACGATCGGCGGAACATCCGACTCGATCCAGGCGGCACTGTCATGCGCCGGCTCGCTGACTCCCTCTTCGCTATACAACGGAAACCCGGTCAGGCGCGTCTGCGGCGGCCAGTCGGGCTGCGGCGGGGCGAACCAATCGGGAAACATCCCCAGCACGAGGCGCGGGGCGTGCCACCAGTCGCGGAGGATGCCGCTGACCGGCGGCAGACCATGGCGGGCACGATAGGCGTTGAGCCAGGGGCCGACCGCGGGGTCGGCGAGCACCCGGTCGATCAGCATCCACTGCAGCCGCCGCCACCAGCGCGGGCCGACGTGCGTCCAGCCGGCCGGCAGGCGGGGCGCATGGTGCACGCTGCGGAACAACGCGGGGGACAGATGCACGGTCACCAGGGGGATCGCGTGCGTCTCTTCCGCCACCCGGGCGCCGAAGGCGAGGCTCGAGGCGACGACGAGGGTCCGGCCCGGTTCCTGGCGGGCGACGATTGCCGTGTGCAGCCCTTCGAGGAGCGGCCGCCCCATCTTCTCGAGCACCACCTTCGTGCCGCGGAGTCGGTCCCAGATCACCGGGTCGGCAATCGCCTCCCGGAAATCGAGATCGGGAAGCGGATCGACGAATTCCAGGCCGGCAGCCTCCGCCAACCCGCGGAAGTAGCCCGCCGCCATCAGCGTCACCCGGCAGCCGCGGGCGACCAGTTCCCGACCGAGCCCGACGAAGGGATGGACGTCGCCGGAACTGCCGACGGCACAGAGGATCACCA
>JBJSXB010000297.1:0-2691 GCA_046086245.1 Planctomycetaceae bacterium
GCGCGCTCGGCGCTCGTGAGACTCCCTTCGCCCGAACGACTGATCTTCTCGAGGATCCGATCGACGGCCTCCTGGAGTTTGTCGTCCTCGGCGGACCAGCGCCCCGCCGGCTTCGGCGGACCCGCGTCGTCGTCGTCACGATCCCCCGGTTCAAGCACGCGGAGGCGCGGCCGCCAGCGCCCCGGCCGGGCGGCGAGTTCACCGATATTCCAACCGCGCCAGGCGTAGGCCAGCCCGAACAGCGCACCGCCGATGTGGGCCACGTGGGCCACGTGGTCGCCCCCGGAGTAGGCGCCGTATGCGTCCCAGCCGAGGTACATCAGCCCCAGCGCCCACGCGGGCATCGGCAGGACGCCGAACAGCAGCAACTCCATGTTCGGGTAGTGCCAGACGAACAACGCCATCACCCCCATGACGGCGCCGCTGGCACCGACGAGCACCAAGCCATCCGCCTTCAGAGGCGTGAACAGATACACGCTGGCAAGCCAGGCGAGGCCGGCGACGACGATCGCCGCGAGATAGAAGCGATAGAACTCGGCGCGACCGACGATTTCCTCGACCTCGCGGCCGAAGAAGAAGATCGCCAGCATGTTCATGACGATGTGCCAGATCGACGTCGCGTCGTGGGTGAAGCCGTAGGTGAGCAGTTCCCAGAACCGGAGGGGGTGCCGCGGCAGCGTCGCCTCGAGGGCGAGCGTGTCGTTCAACGGAACGACGTCGAAGAGCACCTTGTTCGCCACCCAGACGGCCACGGTCACCACGATCAACGTCGTGACCGCCGTCCACTCGCCGAGGGCGCCGGGGGCCGGAGAGCGGTAATAGCCTCGATCCGCGAAACCCATCGTCTGTCACCGTGCGCTGGATCACCGTGCGCTGGATCGTGGCGGGGCGTAGCGCGACGCGCCGACCCGCGCCGTCCGGTCGTGGCGTGGGGCTCCGGCGCGCACCGCAATCGTGTCGTGGCCCGCCGCGATCGCATCGTAGGTCTCGCCATCACCACCTGCAACCGGCCGCCGGCGTGGCGGCTGGCCGGCCGCGGGCGATCTGCTACATTCCGCCCGGGCGAGGGCGGTGCGATGCGATCGTGGTCCCGGCGCGGTGGCGCCGTGGCGGTCGCTCGCGGCGGCGTCCGACGGAGAGGCGGTCGGGGAAGCCGTGCAACCCGGCCGATGTCCCCCGTCGGCAGCGTGTGTCCCGCCGCCGGATCCCCGCGAGGAGGCGTGCCATGGCGACCAACGGTGGACTGGGACGGAAACTCCGCATGGGGTTGGTCGGGGGAGGCCAGGGGTCGTTCATCGGCCGCGTCCACGTGACGGCCGCCGTCCTCGACAACCGTGCGGCCCTCGTCGCGGGGGCGCTGTCGAGCGATCCGGACCGGGCGAGGGCGAGCGCCGCCGACTACGACATCGAGCCGGCGCGGGCCTACGGTTCCTTCCGGGAGCTGTTCGAGCGCGAGAAGGCCCTGCCGGCCGAACGCCGCATCGACTTCGTGTCGATCACCACCCCCAACCACATGCACTTTCCCGTCGCCAAGGCGGCGGTGGAGGCGGGGTTCCACGTCGTCTGTGACAAGCCGTTGACGCTCGACCTCGCCGAGGCCGAAACCCTCGCGAGCCTGGTGGCCTCGAGCCAGGTCGTGTTCGCCGTGTCGCACAACTACACCGGTTACCCCTTGGTGCGGCAGGCGCGGCAGATGGTGCTCGCGGGCGAACTCGGCGAGATCCAGGCGATCCGCGCGGAGTACATCCAGGGCTGGTTGCGGACACGCCTCGAGGCCGAGGGGCAAAAGCAGGCGGCCTGGCGCACCGATCCGGCGAAGAGTGGCGCCGCCGGGTCGTTCGGCGACATCGGCACCCACGCCTACAACCTCGGCCGCTACATCACCGGCCTGTTGCCGGAAAAGATCAGTTGCAATCTCAAGGTTTTCGAACCCCACCGCGCGCTCGACGACTACGGCCATGCGGTGATCCGCTACGCCAACGGGGCGCTGGGCACCGTGACCGCCTCGCAGATCAGCCATGGGCGTGAAAACGATCTGCGGATCCAGATCGACGGCACCAAGGCGAGCCTCGAATGGCATCAGGAGGAGCCGAACAAACTCCTCGTCCGGCGCAACGGCCACCCGCTGTCGGTCTACACGCGCGATCCCAACGCGCCGTTCACCAACGAGGCCGGTCGGGCCGCCTGCCGGCTGCCGTCAGGGCACCCGGAGGCGTTCTTCGAGGCGTTCGCCAACGTCTACCGTTCGGCCTTCGACGCGATGGCGCTGGCGGCCACCGGCCAGCCGTTCGAGCGTACCGACACCGTCTACCCCAACATCCACGACGGGGTGGAGGGGATGCAGTTCATCGAGCAGTCGGTGGCCAGCAGCCGCGCTGACGGCGCCTGGCTGCCCCTCGGCCATCGGCTCGCCCGCCGCTAGGAGCCCGTGGCCAAAGTCCATCCATGGCCTTTGGCCACTCGAAAAGCGTCACTTTTCACGGGAGTGGCACTCCCGGCACCTCATCCCTGAGGTGCGGCAGGCTGTTTGTCCACAGCCTGCTAGCGCATCATTTCGCGAGAGGACGAAGTCGCGAGAAGACCATGGCCCGCATGCCTCCCACCAGCCGCCGCGACACCGCCTGTTTCGTGTTCGACATCGAGAGCGTCGCCGACGGGGCACTGGTATCGCGGCTGCGTTATCCCGGCGAC
>JBJSXB010000298.1:0-13788 GCA_046086245.1 Planctomycetaceae bacterium
CACGCGGCCCGTGCCGCCGTAGGGCACCAGGCGGTCGCGGTCGTCGAAATCGACCACCTCGATCACGGCCCGCGGCTGCGGCGCGTAGTAGGCGATCGTGTAGCCGTCGGCGGGGACGACGGGACGGCTCGCGGCCAGACCCATCAGCGTGTTGCCGTAGGTGGGCGTCATGTACGCACCGTCGAGGAGCTCCTCCACCGCGAAGCGGGTCCACTGCGGCGTGAACTCGGTGCCGCCGGAGAAGATGCCGGTGATGCCCATCTTGCGGATCGTCGTGCCGCGCTTCTCGAGCGCCAGCGCCAGCGCCTCGAGCAACTTCGGCGTGGTGAACATGCACTTCACGTCGTGGCCGGCGCCGAGGATCGTGATCGCCTGGTCGATGCAGTGCTGCTTGTAGGCCTCGAGATGCTCCATCCATCCCTTCTGGATGAGCTTGATCACCCAGCGCGGATCGAGGTCGACGCAGAAGCAGATGCCGCCGCGGTGCTGGGCGAGATGCTCGATCGAGAGCCGCAGGCGGCGCGGGCCCGACGGGCCGAGCATCAGCCAGTTGGCACCGCGCGGGAAAAACTCCTCGGGCAGCGTGTCGCTGAACATCTCGTAGTCGGTGCGGAAATCACGGTGGTTGACCCGCGACTTCGGGATCCCCGTCGTGCCACCGGTCTCGAAGACGTACACCGGCTTGTCGGCCAGGCCCTTCGGCACCCAGCGCCGCACCGGTCCTCCGCGGAGCCATTCATCTTCGAACGGGGGAAACTTCTTCAGGTCGTCGTAGCCCCTGACGTCGGTGAGCGGATTGAAGGGAAGCTTCTTGGCGTACTCCAGCCAGAACGGGCAGCCTGTCGACTCGTTGAAGTGCCAGGCCATCATCTCGACGACGTGGGCGTCGAGCGCGCCGCGGGCGCGGGCGATCGCCTCGTCGCCGGCGACCGCGAACACGGGGGGCTTCTCGGTACCGGGTGCGGACGGGGCCATCACGGGAGTCCTCGGAGAGGGAAACGGGGAGGGTCCGGCCGGTGCGGCATCGGCGCACCACCTGCGGGCCGGTTCAAGAACCGGGTTGGGGATTCGTCGGCGCGGCGGGGCCGCCGAGCTGCGAGAACAGCTGCAGCACGCCGTTGAAATGGGCGAGGCGCGGACCGTAGCGGTCGATGAACTCGCCGAGGGCGAATTCGCTCTCCGCGAAGTCTTCGGCGTTGTCGCGTGCGTCGCGGGCGATGCTGCCGAGGAACTCGGTGTGGACGCGTGCCAGCGACTCGGCCGCCTGGCGGCACGACCGCGACAATTCGGGGTTGGCTTCCTTCCAGGCCTTCAGTTCGGCGACACGTTGCCGCTGTTGGTGGGCGAGGAAACCGGCGATCTCGCCGAGTTGCTCGGCGGTGCGCTGTTGCAGCGCCACCAGTTCACGGAGCAGACGCACGACTTCCTGGTCGCTCGCATCGGCCGGCGCGGAGCCCGGCTCGGGGGTGCCGGGCGTGGTCGTCGCCGAGATGTCGAGGCGGGTGAAGAGCGGTTCCTGCATGGTGCCTCCCGGCAACGTGTCCGTGGCCCGCCCGCACGCCGTCCCGCCTCGGCGCGGCGCGGGGGGCGAGCGCGTCGCCCGACGCCGCATTGTACCCTCGCCCCGCCGCCGAGGAGTCGTTCCCGCTTCGCCAGACGACCGTCGCCGATCCGCCGGTAGCGGCCGCGCGACCGTTACCCCTCCCCCAGCCGTCACCGCCATCGATCGCGCCCACTCGCGACGGCGCGGCGGCGAAACGGGTCCGCTCCGGCGACGCCGGCCCGCGGGCGGGCGCCGCGTGCGTTGCCCGTGCCAGCGATCGACGACGGTGCGTTCGGAGCGGCCGTGGCTCGCTCAAGAGATCGACCGGTCCACCCGATGACAGGGGCGGGCGGACGGGTGCCGCCCCGGTTCGGCCGAGGACGCGACGCCATCATGCAGCAACCGGTCGATCAGCCCGCCAGCGCCCCGGTGTTCGGGTTCCTGACCGCCGTCGAGACGGCGGCTCACGGTTTTTTGGGGGGATACCTTCTGGTCGATCTGGGCGGCCGGCCGCTCGAGTTCCACTGCACGACGCCGGTCAAGGTGTCACGGGCGCAGCAGATCCTCTACGGCGCCACGCTGCCCGCCCACCTCCACGGCCGGCAACTGGGCGCCGCGCTCTTGGCGGAGGCGACGGTCGCCCCGACGGTCGTGCTCACCGACGTCGAAGCGATGCTCCACGTGCGGCCCCACACGCCGCTCCCGGTGGCGCTGGTCGCGTCGTCGGCGGCCCATCCCGACGGTGTCGTGATCGGCGGCGCCGCCGTCGTGCCGCCGCCGACGGCGTCGGCGCCCGCGGCGGCGTGGCGCGAGGCGGTCGAGGCGCTCGCCGTGTCGGTCGACCTCCACGAGCCGTTCGAACGGATTCGCTCCGCCATCGAGGAGGCGCAGCGGCACTGACCGCCGGCGGGCCCGCATGGACACGAGCCACCCGGCCGCCGGCCCCGCGGCGCGGTCGATCACCGCCGCCGCCCTCGCGCTGCCCCGGCCGCGCGTGGAGCGGATCGATCCGCGGTGGCCGGCGACCGCGGTGTTGTCGCTGCCGCTGGTGCCCCCGGCCACCACGCTCACGCGCGTGCCGCTGCTCGACGCGGCGCCGGCGGTGCGGAGCTTCCGTTTCGCCGTCGGCCCGCAGGGAGCCCCGGGGCGGCCCGCCGGGCGTTCGCCGTCGGCGCCCGCGCCAAGCCCGTCCGCACCGCCGCGCGTGTCGCGCGGGCGACGCACGCGGATCGCCCCGCCACGCGACGTCGTGAAGCTCGCGGAGCGGTTCTTCTTCCTTCTCCAACCCGACCTCGAGACGATCCTCGACGCCAGCCGGCTCGAGTTCCCGCGGCCGCCGTTCCCGTTCCAGCTCGACGGCATGGCCTTTCTCGTGCCGCGGCACTCGGCGGTGCTCGCCGACGAGATGGGGCTCGGCAAGTCGATGCAGGCGATCTCGGCGATTCGGCTCCTCGTCCGCAGCGGGCAGGCGCGGCGCGTGCTCGTCGTCTGCCCCAAGGGGCTCGTCTCCAACTGGGCGCGCGAGCTGGCCGACTGGGCGCCGGAGCTGCTCGTCGCCGTGATCGAGGGGGATCCGGCGCGGCGCCGCTGGCAGTGGTCGCTGCCCGAGGTGCCGGTGAAGCTCGCCAACTACGAGGCGGTGGTCCGCGACCGCGATCTGGTCGCGGAGCTGGGTCTGTCGTTCGACCTCGTGGTGCTCGACGAGGCGCAGCGGATCAAGAACCGCGCCAGCCAGACGAGCCAGGCGGTGCGGGCGCTTGAGCGCACGCGGAGCTGGGCCCTCACCGGCACGCCGGTGGAGAACTCCGCCGACGACATCGTCGGGCTGTTCGAGTTCGTCGCCCCCGGCCATCTCCACGAGCGGATGAGCCCGCGGGCCCTCGGAGCCGCCGCCGCCGACCACGTGCTGCGCCGCACCAAGGACCGGGTGCTCAAAGACATGCCCCCGCGCCTCGACCGCGACGCCGGGGTCGAGCTCACCGCCCAGCAGCGCGAGACCTACCGGCTCGCCGAGGAGGAGGGTGTGCTGCGGCTGGCGGGGATGGGACGCGAGGCGACCATCCAGCACGTCTTCGAACTGGTGCTCCGCCTCAAGCAGATCTGCAACTTCGACACCCACTCCGGCGAGAGCGCGAAGCTCGAGCGGCTCGAGGCGGAACTCGAGGAGGTCCGCGCCAGCGGCCGCAAGGCGCTCGTCTTCAGCCAGTGGGTCGAGACGCTCGGCCGGCTCCGCGGCCGCCTCGGCCGCTTCGGCGCCCTCGAATACCACGGCGGCCTCTCCACCCACGCGCGCGACGAGACGATCCGCCGCTTCCGCCACGACCGCGCCCACTCGGTGCTGCTGCTCTCCTACGGCGCCGGCGCCGTGGGCCTGAACCTCCAGTTCTCGCAATACGTCTTCCTCTTCGACCGCTGGTGGAATCCCGCGGTCGAAGACCAGGCGATCAACCGCGCCCACCGCATCGGTGCCGCCGGCGCCGTGACCGTGACCCGCTTCCTGGCCCTCGACACCATCGAGGAGCGGATCGACGCCGTGCTGCGGCGCAAACGCGACCTCTCCGACACGATCCTCGCGCAGGCCGGCACGCCGGAGTCGAGCGGGCTCACCGTCGCCGACCTATTCGCCCTGTTCCGCCTCGCCCCCCCGGCGCGGGTCGCGGCCTGACCGCGGGGCCGGCGGCGGTGGCTCCGGTTCGTGGCGGGGGGGTGCGCCGTTTGGCACACTGAAGGGTGGATCACGTGCCGACGCGGGTCGGCGAACCGACGGGAGCGATGGCGATGGCGGAGCACGACGACGCCGGCAGCGGAGCGCAGCCCCTGCGCCGCGCCCTGGGGTGGTGGGAGCAGCGGCATCTCGGCCGGCAGGCGATGGACCCGCTGTCGGTGTCGATCGCCGGCGGGGTCGTGCGCGGCCGCGGTCGCGACATCATCGCGCCGTTCACGCTCGAAGGCACGATCGACGGCCGCGGCGCCGTGGCGATCGTGAAGCGCTATGCCCGCGGCCATGCGGTGCACTACGTCGGCATGTACGACGGCGAGGGGGTGTTGTCGGGGCACTGGCACCTGCTCGGCGGCGAGGGGAAGTGGCTGATCGCGCTCCGCGGAGGCGACGAGGCCGACGCCGATCTGCTCGCCGTCGAGGCGATCGCGCCCGCCCCGCGGGACTGACCGATGCGCTGCCGCTACGAGGCCGACGTGATCGTGGTCGGAGGAGGCCACGCCGGCGTCGAGGCGGCCTGCGCCGCGGCGCGGCTCGGCGCCCGCACGGTGCTGCTCACGGCCAACTGCGACACGGTCGGCCAGATGAGCTGCAACCCGGCGATCGGTGGCGTCGGCAAGGCGCAGCTGGTGCGCGAGGTCGACGCCCTCGGCGGGGTGATGGCGCGGGCGATCGACGCGACGGCGATCCAGTTCCGTGTGCTCAACCGCTCCAAGGGGGTGGCGATGCACGGGCCGCGCGCCCAGGCCGACAAGCGTGCCTACCAGCAGGAGGTGAAGCGCATCGTCGAGGAGACCCCCGGGCTCGATCTCCGCCAGGAGACGGTCGAGGACCTGCTGCTCGAGCCGGTCGCGGCGCCGTTGCACGGCGGACCACGGTTCCGCGTCGTGGGCGTCGCGGTGCGCGGCGACGCCGAATACCGCGCCAACGCGGTCGTGCTCACCACCGGCACCTTTCTCCAGGCGGTGATGCACACCGGCGAGGCGCGGACCGCCGGTGGCCGGGCGGGGGAGGGGACCACCTCGGGGGTGAGCCGGGCGCTGGCGGCGGCCGGGTTCCGCGTCCAACGGTTCAAGACCGGCACCCCGTGCCGGCTCGCCGCGCGCGGGATCGACTTCGCGCGGCTGGAGATCCAGCCGGGCGACGCCGAGCCGCAGCCGTTCTCCTTCCTCACCGACCGCATCGAGCGCGAGCAGCTCCCCTGCTGGATCACGCGCACCACGCCGGCGGTCCACGACCTCATCCGCCGCAACCTCCACCGCGCGCCGATGTATACCGGGCAGATCGGCTCGCGCGGGCCGCGCTACTGCCCGAGCATCGAGGACAAGGTGGTGCGGTTCGCGGAGCGCGACGCCCACCAGCTGTTCCTCGAGCCGGAGGGGCGGCGGACCGCCGAGATCTACGTCAACGGCATCTCCACCAGCCTCCCGCGCGACGTCCAGGACGCGCTGATCGCGCTGGTGCCGGGCCTCGAGCGCGCGCGGATCATGCGCTACGGCTACGCCGTCGAATACGACTACTGTCCTCCCGACCAGCTCGGCCCTTCGCTCGAGAGCAAGCCGGTGACGGGGCTGTTTTTCGCCGGCCAGATCAACGGCACCACCGGCTACGAGGAGGCGGCGGCCCAGGGGCTCGTGGCCGGGGCGAACGCCGCGCTCGGTCTGGCGGGGCGCGAGGGGCTGGTGCTCGGCCGCGACGAGGCCTACATCGGCGTGCTCGTCGACGATCTCGTGACGCGCGGCGTCGACGAGCCCTATCGGATGTTCACCAGCCGTGCGGAGCACCGCATCGCCCTCCGCCACGACAACGCCGACCGGCGGCTGACGCCGACCGGCATCCGCCTCGGCCTGGTCGGCCCCGAGCGCGCCAGCCGACTGGCCGAAACGCTCGCCGCGCTCGACGCCGTCGGCACGCTCTTGGCGTCGCACCGCGTCGGGGGCGTGTCGCTCGCCGAACGGCTCAAGCGGCCGGAGACCACCTGGGAGGAGTGCGTGGCGGCACTGCCGGCGCTCGGGGCGGTGCCGGAGGCGATCGCCATGCAGGTGGTGACCGACATCCGCTACGCCGGCTACGTGGCCCTCGAGCGCGAGCAGGTGGAGCGGCGCCGGCGCCTCGGCACCCGCCCGATCCCGCCGGGGCTCGATTACGGCGCGGTTCGGCACCTCCGCGCCGAGGCGCGCGAGCAGTTGGAGCGCGTGCGTCCGGCCACGATCGAGCAGGCGGGCCGGGTGAGCGGGATCACGCCCGCCGACGTGGCGCTGGTGCTGGTCCACCTCGATGCCGCGGGCCGCGCCTGAGGAGACGCGATGCGGATCGTGCACATCACCGCCGGTGCCGGGGGGCGGATCTGCGGCTCCTGCCTCCACGACAACGCGCTGGTCCGCGCGCTGCGAAGCCGCGGCGGCGACGCCGTGCTCCTCCCCGCCTACGTTCCCACCACCACCGACGAGGAAAACGTCGCCGACCCGACGATCGTGATGGGCGGGGTGAACGTCTGGCTGCAGCAGCACCTGCCACCGTTCCGCCATACCCCCGCCTTCCTCGACCGGCTGTTCGACTCGCGGCGCTTGCTCGAGTGGCTCTCGGGGCGCACCGGCGGCACGCGGGCCGCCGACCTGGGAGGGCTGACCGCGTCGTCGCTCGAGGGGGAGCGCGGCCATCAGCGCAAGGAGGTGGAGAAGCTCGCGCGGTTCCTCGCCGCCGGCGGGGTCCACGGCGCCCGGCCCGACGTCGTCCATCTCTCCAACGTGCTGCTCCTCGGGCTCGCGCGGCGCGTCCGGGCGGCGAGCGGCGCGGCGCTGGTGTGCAGTCTCTCCGGCGAGGACATCTTCATCGAGCAGATCCCCGCGCCCCATTACGGCCGGATCCGCGCGCTCCTCCGGCAGCGCGCCCGCGACGTCGACGCCTTCGTGGCCCTCGACGGCTCGTACGCCGATTTCATGGCCGACTACCTCGACGTGCCGCGCGGCCGGATCACGGTCGTGCCGCACGGCGTCGATCCGGCGGGGTTTCCCCCGGCGCCGCCCGATCTGATCGCGCGCCGCGCCGGCCGTGGCGGGCTGGTGGTGGGGGCGCTAGCCCGCGCCTGTCCGGAGAAGGGGCTCGACCTCGTGATCCGTGCCGTCGGCCTGCTCGCCGCGACCCACGACGTGCGGCTGGTCGCCGCCGGGGCGACGATCGACGCCGAGCGGCCCTATCTCGACCGCTGCCGGCGGCTCGCCGCCGATCTGGGGCTCGGCGACCGCTTCGAGTGGCGCGGGCAGGTCGACCGGCCCGGCAAGCTCGCACTGTTGGCGGAGGCCGACCTGTTCGCGATGCCGACGGTCCATCCCGAGGCCAAGGGGATTCCCGTGCTCGAGGCGTTCACCGCGGGGCTGCCTGTGGTCGCGCCGCGGCACGGTGTGTTTCCCGCCTACGTCGGCGGCGAACTCGCCTCCGCCCGCGGCCTCCTCCACCGGCCCGGCGACGAGCGCGACCTCCACACGATGCTCCTGCTCCTGGCCGACGATCCGCCGCTCGCCGCGCGGTTGGGCGCGGCCGCCCACCGCTTCGCCCGCACGCGGCACAGCCCCGAGGCGATGGCCGCCGGCCACGAGGCGGTCTACGCGGCGGCGGTGCACGCCCGGCGGGCCGACGGGGGAATCGCCCACGCCGATTGATTCGGGGGCCCCCTGTGGGGGACAACAATGGGCCTCCGCACACCATTCGTGGCATGCTCACCACCACCGCCCCCACGTCCGATCCTCCTGCCGCGTCCGCTCCCTGGCGGGCATGCGCCGTGGCCTGCGGGCTCCTGGCGCTCGAGGTGATCCTCATCGACCGCCTGGTCGGGGAGGAACTGCTTTCCACCACCGAGGCGATCTTCGGCCGGCGGGTGTACCGCAAGGATTTCGCGATGGCGGTGCCGGCGGCGCTGGCGGTGCTGTGGGCGACCATCCGCCATCGCCGCGACGCCTACCGCGACGCACCGCTGGTCGTCGAACGCCTCGTGGCGCAGGGTGCGGCGTTCGTGGCGCTCTTCGGCTATCTGCTGGCGATGCAACTGGGGATTCCCCAGTCGTTCCTCGGCGCGTGGCCCGCGGGGGTGGTGACGCTCGCCTTCACCGCCGCCTGGGTGGCGTCGCTCGGCTGGCTCTTGCCGCCGGGCACCGACGAGTGGCGGACCGTGTTCTGGGCCGCCGCCGCGGCGGCGTTCGTCGCCTTTTCGATCGCCATCTCCGACGCGGCGTCGTGGGCCTTCTGGTCGCTCACCCACCGCTTCACCGAGGACATCGTCGAGGTGATCATCACGCCGTTCGCCGGTGCGCCGATCGTGCGGCCGGCGGAGTGCGTGATCGGCACCGAAGCCTTCAATGTGGCCATCGGCGCGCCGTGCAGTGGCTACCAGGGGATCTTCCTCATGATCTTCCTGTTCGCCGGCTACCTGTGGTGGTTCCGCAGGATCCACCGGTTTCCCCAGGTGCTGCTCATCTTCCCGATCGGGATCGTGCTCTCGTTCGTGCTCAACACCGTGCGGATCGCGGCGCTGATTCTCGTCGGCATCTACATCTCGCCGCAGATCGCGGTCGACGGGTTCCACTCCTACGCCGGATGGCTGGCGTTCCTCGCCGGCGGCCTCGGCACGATCTGGGGCATCTCGCACGTCCCGTTCTTCACCGATCTCCTCGCCGCGCCCGATCCCCTGCCGCTCGGCGCCGACGGGAGTGCCGCGGTCGGTGCCGAGGGCATGGGCGCTGCGGCCCGCGGGGCGACGTCCGCCCCGGCCATCTGCGGGCCGTCGGTGAGCGCCTGCCTGTTTCCATTCCTGTCGCTGTTGTCGATCACGATCCTCACCGGCGCCTTCTCGGCGCACGACTCGATCGACGTGCTCTACCCACTGCGGGTGATCGTGGTGGCGGCGGTGCTCTGGAGCCTGCGACGCGAATACCGCTGGCGCGAGGCGACGCTCTCCCCCGTGGCGGTCGGGATCGGCGTGGCGACCTGCGCGGTGTGGATGCTGCTCGCACCGGCGATCGTCATGCCCGACCCCGAAGCCGCCGCCCGTCAGGATCCGGCGCAGCTGGGGATGCTGTGGGGTTCGGCCTGGCTGTTGATGCGGCTGGTGGGCTACACGATCACGGTGCCAATCGCCGAGGAGCTCGCCTTTCGCGGGTTCCTCGCCCGGCGCCTGATCGGGGAAAACGTCGAGAGTCTGCCGGTGGGCACGTTCACCTGGCTGTCTTTCGTCGCCTCGTCGGCGGCGTTCGGATTCCTCCACGGGGCGGCCTGGCTGCCGGGCCTGCTCGCGGGGATGGCGTTCGCCCTGGCGCTGTACCACCGCCGCCGCCTGACCGATGCGATCGTCGCCCACGCCACGACCAATGCCCTGATCGGCTTCTACGCGATCGTCACCGGATCTTGGTCGTCGCTCGGGTGACGCGGCGACCCGGTGCGGGTGGCCGGCACGAGCCTCATTCGGCCGGGGGGGAAAGGGTGGCCGGCGGGGGGTTGCAAGGTTCGGGAACAGCGATATAACCTTCGAGTGCCACGGACAGTCCACGCCGTGCAACGGTCTTTTTTCTCTTTTGGAACCGCTTCTGCAAGCACCCGCACAAGCGTTTGCCTCGGCTCTTTGCCGCTGGTGAAGGCTTTCTCCAGGCGATCTTCGCTGCGTGGTGGGGAGTGGTTTTCCGGCCGGTGTCATCGTCGGGATCCCGGTGCGGCACCGCGATGTGTCGGTGCGGCACCGTCAGGATTTCGGTGCTTCATCGCCGGGATTTCGGTGTGACACCACCGGGATCGGCATGACCCCGACGAAAAACGGTCAAGCGGTTCTGGAGCAGGCCTTGGCGGTGTATCGGCGGGAGCGTGGTCCACGCGTGGGGGTGCTGGCAGTGGCGAAGGAGCCACCGCATGCCGACCCATGATCCTCTGCCCCACGGCGAGCAATCTCGCGCGGTGATCGCGCTGGCGATGGCCGCGCACCACGTCGGGCCGCGACGAACCGCCGTGCGCCGGCAGCGTGCCGGGCTTTTCGTATCGCTGGTCCGTCGTTCCCTCGCTTCCCTGATCGGGCCGATCGGCTTTGTCCTGGTGACGGCCATCGTGGCCGGCGGCGTTTCCCGCGCCGTCGCGGTCGACACGCAGTGGACGGGCGCCGTGAGCGATCTATGGACCACCGCGGGCAACTGGTCGGCAGGGGTGCCGACATCGAGTGATAACGCACAACTTTTCAGCTCTGCGAGCAACACGACGATCGACCTCCCCGGACTGCACGGCGCGAATCAGCTGCAAGTGGGTGCCGGTGCGACCTACACGCTTTCGTCGACGGCCGGAAGCATTCTCGCCCTGAGCGACCAGTTGTTCGTGTTTTCCGACGGCAGCAGCACGTCGTCGCTGACGATCGGCGGGAGCCTCAGCGTCAACAGTCCGAACGGGTCGATGGGCACCGGCACCAACACGGTCGGTAGCACGCTGACGGTGAACGGCCAGGCGGTCGTCGAGATCACCGACACGTTCAACGTCGGCTACGAAAGCCGCGACAACGTGCTCCAGGTCAGCGGCACGTTCCGGGCGGGCAATCTCTTCGTCGGCACGCTTGCCACCGGCACGAGCAACGATCTCAACATCACCGGCGGCACGGTCACCGCCACCAACAGCCTCGTGGTCGGCAGCGCCGGCTCGTTCAACAGCCTCGTATCCACCGGCACGCTCACGGTCACCGGTCCCGGTGGCGTCGATATCGGCACCGCCGTCACGGCCACCAGCAACTCCCTCTCACTCAGTGCCGGCGCTTTCAGTGCCACCAACACGCTGATCGTCGGCCGAGCGGGAGACTCCAACTCGTTCACCGTCCAACTCGGCAGCACTGCCACCACCGGTCAGGTGCGGATCGGGCTCGACGCCGGTGCCGACGGCAACTCCGCCACCCTCAGCGGGCCGGTTTCGCAATGGACGGTGAATGGCACGGTGATCGTCGGCAACTTCGGCGACACCAACAGCCTGGCGGTTCTCAACGGTGGCGCGATGACCGTCAGCGGCCTGTCCAAGAATCTCTGGATCGGCAAGGAGACGGGGAGCGACAACAACGTCGTCACGGTCGACGGCGCGGGGTCGGTGCTCAACGTCACGGGTGTCGGTAGCGAGGTGGTGATCAGTGCCACCAACGGCACCGGCAACAAGCTCGTCCTTTCCAACAGCGGGTCGGCGAACGTCAACTCGATCCAGACCGGACCGGGAGGCACGCTGCAGATCGGCGACAGCGGTGCCGCCGGCTTCCTCAAGAACAGCGCCACGATCACCGGCAACGCCGGCGGAGGCGGGTTCGGCGGCGGCATCGTGGAGTTCAAGCACAACGACGCCTCCTTCACGTTCGCCAACCGGATGACCGGCCCGCTTTCCGTCACCCACGCCGGGAGTGGCAAGACGACGCTCACGGGATCGAGCGCCTACACGGGCAAGACGACGATCTCCAGCGGCACCCTCGCACTGTCTGGGTCGGCGAACATCGCCTCAAGCGGCACGATCGAAGTCGCCAGCGGCGCCGGCTACGACGTGTCGGCGGTGACGGGGGGCTACCAATTGGCCGGCGGACAGAAGCTCCAAGGCGACGGCAGCGTGATCGGCCCGGCCACGGCGGCGGTGGGGTCCACGGTGATCCCCGGCACCGACGGCACGGTGGGCACGCTGTCGCTCACCGGCCCCTTCTCGCTGCTCGGCGACCTGAAGATCGACATCAGCGGTTCGACGATCGACATGCTCGATGGCCCCTCGGACAGTCTCACGCTCGGCGGCGGTTCGAGCGTGACGTTCAACGAGCTGGCGGCGATCACCACCAACCTGATCTTCGCGAAGTACGTCTCGCTCACCGGCACGTTCGGCTCCGTCAACGGTCTGCCGAGCGGTTATTCGATCGACTACAACTACTTCGGCGGCAACCAGATCGCCCTGGTGTCAAGCGTGGTGCCGGAGATCGACCCGGCGAGTGCGACGGGCGTGCTGGCAATGGTCACCGGCGCCCTTGGCTTGGTCGAGCGCCGGCTCCGCCGCCGGCGCGGCTGAGGCACGGCCTGCGTTCTGACGGTTTCCAAGCGGCCCGGTGGTGCGGCTTCAGCCCGCCACCGGGCCGTGGCGTGCGCGGGGAGCCTCGGCCGATGCCGGTATGCCCAGGCCACGGGGGCGCCGGCGATTGACCGGCGCCCGTCGTCGGGGATACGGTCAGGGGATCCTGGATTCGTGCCATCATGCCCGTTCCGATCCTCGACGTCGCCCGCGCAGCCGATCGGTTTTTCATGGCGCAATCCCCGATCCACGAGGCGATGCGGCGCCTCACGCAGGCGCTTGCCGAGATGGGGATCCCGTTCGCGATCGCCGGGGCGATGGCCGCCAATGCCCATGGCCACCGGCGGACGACGGCCGACATCGACATCCTCATCCGCCGTGAGGACCTCGCTCGGTTCAAGGAGCGGCATGCCGGCCTCGGCTGGCTCGACATCGTCGAAGGCTCGAAGAATTTCCGCGACACTGTCCACGGCGTGAAGATCGACACGCTGATCGTCGGCGACTATCCCGGCGACGGACGGCCCAAACCGGTGGCATTTCCGGCACCCGAGACCGTGGCGGAGGTCGGTGCCGACGGCATCCCGTACGTGGCGCTCGACACGCTCCTGGAGTTGAAACTCGCCAGCGGCATGACGGCAGCCCACCGCCCGCAGGATCTCGCCGACGTGATCGCGCTGATCCGGGTCAATCACCTGCCGCTCGACTACGCCGACGCGCTCAACCCGTATGTCGCCGCCACGTTCCGCGAGTTGTGGCAGGCCGCGCAGGTCGACGACGACCACTGACCACCCCGAACGGGCTCAGTCCTCCCCCTGGGCCTTCGTGAAGCCGTCGCTGCCGTCGATCGAGAGCAGTCGCCCGACGTGGCACACCTCGTGGGTCTCGTTGACGCGCCGCGCCAGCGACAGGGCGTCGTCGAACGCGACCGGCTGACCGGAGCGGCTCACGAACCGGCAGCGGTTGTGGGCGACGCAGTCGATCGCCGGGTTCCCCTCCGGATAACGCTGGTCGGTCGGTCCGGGGCCGCGCGCCCGCGCGGCGCAGGGGGGAGTCGCGCCGGCCGCTGACGGCCCGGGATCCTGCACCCCCTCGCCAACGGTACACTTGCCGACCGTCGGGCCTCGCGGTCGCGGGTCCGTCGGAGACCCGCCATGGGATCGCCCCCCGTCCCTTCGCGCCCGACCGGCCATGACCCGCTGCCGAGGCGCGATCTGTTCACGCGGCTCGCGGCCATCGTCTGCGGCGGCCTGGCCACGCTCCCGCCGGTGATCGCCGGGGCGTGGACGTTCCTCGACCCGCTGCGGCGCAAGGGAGCGGCGGCGGCGTTCCACCCGGTCGCCGAGATCGAGGCGGTGCCCGACGACGGCCTGCCGCGCCGGTTTCCGGTCGTCGCCGACCGGACCGACGCCTGGACCGGGTTTGCCGCCGAGCCGATCGGCGCCGTCTACCTCCGACGCCAGCCCGGTTCCGACTCCGTCCAGGCCCT
>JBJSXB010000299.1:0-14903 GCA_046086245.1 Planctomycetaceae bacterium
ATCGACGTCGCCGACCTCGCCGCCACCGTGCTAGCGGCGGTGGGGGTGGATGGCACGCGCGAGCGTTCCACGCCGATCGGGCGGCCGATGAAGTTGGCGGCGGGCCGGGTGGTGCCCCGGCTGCTCGATGACCCGGCGTGAACGGTCCGGCCGACGGGGGGATGCGATGCTTCGCCGCGTGATCGCCGCGACGCGCCTGCTCGCGGTCATGCTGCCGTGGTGCATCCCCTGCGCGTTGCGGGAGGTGCGGGCGGCCGACGCCGCGCGCGGTGGCGCCGCGACCGGTTTGGTGGACGAGGTGCGCGCGGTGCTGCGTGTTCGCTGCGTGGCCTGCCACGGAGCGTTGGCCCAGCAGGCCGGCCTGCGGGTCGATACCACGGCCGCCCTTCTCGCCGGGGGCGACGATGGCGCGGTGGTGGCGCCGGGCGATCCGGCGGCCAGCCGGCTCGTCGGGCGGATCGTTGCCGCCGATCCTACGCTGCGCATGCCACCGGAGGGCCCGCCCCTCTCGGCCGCGCAGGTCGCCGCGATCGAACGGTGGATCGCCGCCGGCGCGCCGGCCAGCGACGGCGAGGTGCCGGAGCCCGACCCCCGCGACCACTGGGCGTTTCGGCCGCCGCGCCGCGCGCCGCGGCCGCAGGTGGCGCCGCCCGCCGCCAACCCGATCGACGCCTTCATCGAGGGTCGCCTCGCGGACGCGGGCATCGCGCCGGGCCCGGAGGCCGACCGCGCGACCCTCCTGCGACGCGTGACGCTCGATCTCGTCGGCCTGCCCCCCACGATCGCCGAGATCGACGCGTTTCTCGCCGACGACGAGCCCGACGCCTACGAGCGCGTCGTCGACCGGCTCCTCGCGGCGCCGCAGCATGCGGAGCGTCAGGCGCGGCACTGGATGGACGTCTGGCGCTACGCCGACTGGCACGGTCGGCGCCACGTGCCCGACGTCTGGAACAGCGCGCCGCAGGTGTTTCGCTGGCGCGACTGGATCGTGGCGTCGCTCGACGCGGATGTGGGCTACGACCGGATGGTGCGGGAGATGCTCGCGGCCGACGAGGTGCGACCGGGGGACCGCGCCGCGGCCGTGGCCACCGGTTACCTGGTCCGCAACTGGTACGCGCTCAATCCCAACGACTGGATGCGGGCCAACGTCGAGCACGTCGGCAAGGCGTTCCTCGGCCTGACGTTCCACTGCGCCCACTGCCACGACCACAAGTACGATCCGATCACCCAGGTGGACTATTTCCGCCTCCGGGCGTTCTTCGAGCCGCTCGGTATCCGCCAGGACCGCATGCCCGGCGAGGCCGATCCGGGGCCGTTCCAGGAGTACGCCTACAGCACGCTGCGGAAAGTGCAGCGCCTCGGCAGCGTCCAGGTGTTCGACAAGGCCGCCGACGCGCCGACCTGGTTCTATTCCTCCGGCGACGAGCGCAATCGCGATCCATCGCGGGGACCGATCCCCCCCGGGGTGCCGGCCTTCCTCGCGCCCGCCGGGCAGCCGCCGATCGTCCCCGTGGCGCTGCCGCCGACCGCGTTCTATCCGGGGCTCGACCCGGCGTTGCGGGCCACCGCCCGCGACGACGCCGTCGCCGCCCTGCGGCGAGCCGAGGAGCGGCTGCACGGGATCCTCGACGCCGAGGGGAGCGCCGACACGCTCGTCCACCGCGCGGAGGCCGCCGCCGCGGTCGATGCCGCGCGCGCGGCGCTCGCCTTCTGCGGTGCGCGCGAGGCGGCCGATGTGGCCCGCTACGGCGGCGCGAGCATGCAGGTCGCCGCCCGGGCCGCCCGCGCGGCGGTCGAGTCCTCGGCCGCCGCCGAGGTGGCGGCCGCGCGATTGGCGGTGGCCACCGAAGCGCTCGCCGTGCATGTCGCCGGCGCGACGCCGGCGGTCGGCGGCGGTGCGGCCGAGCTCGCGGCGGCTGAACAACGGCACGAGGCGGCGCGGGGCCGGCTCGCGGCGGCCCTCGCGGCGGCCGCGGCACCCGCGGGGGAGGATTACCCACCCCTCGGCACCGTCTACCCCGCGACGAGTACCGGCAGGCGCGCCGCGCTGGCGGCGTGGATCACCGCGCCGGCGAATCCGCTCACCGCCCGGGTGGCGGTGAACCACGTCTGGTTACGGCATTTCCACGCCCCGCTCGTGGAGAGCGTGTCCGACTTCGGCCGCGCCGGCAGCCCACCGTCGCATCCCGACCTGCTCGATTGGCTGGCGGTGGAGTTCGTCGAAGGCGGGTGGCGTCTCAAGCCGCTGCACCGGTTGATCGTCACCAGCCGGGCATACCGACGGTCTTCGGGTGGGGGCGCTTCGGGGTCCGAGAGCGACCCCGACAATCGCTTGCTCTCGCGGATGAACGTCGGCCGGATGGAGGCGGAGGTGGTCCGCGACGCGCTGCTCCATCTCGCCGGACGGCTCGATCTCTCGCGCGGCGGACAGGAGCTGGAGAACAGCGACGTGTTCACGACGTTCCGGCGGAGCATGTACTACAGCTGCCAACCGGAGAGCGACGGCCGCAGCGCCTTTTCCGCGCCGTTCGACGGTCCCGATCCGGGGGATTGCTACCGCCGCGCGAAGACGATCCAGCCGCAGCAGGCGCTCGCGCTGTCCAACAGCGAGTTGGTGCATGCCATGGCGCGATCACTGGCCGAGGCGACCCACGCCGCGCTGCCGGCGAGCGTGCGCGATGATCCGCGCTCGTTCGCCGCGGCGGCGTTCACGAGGGTACTGGCCCGTCCGCCGCGTGCCGAGGAGCTGGAGGCCTGCGCCGCGTTTTTGCAGGGCCCCGGCGGGAATGTCGCCGCGGCGCGCGCGGGGTTGGTGCGGGTGCTGTTCAACCACAACGACTTCGTCGCCATCCGCTGAGGGAGAACCGATGCCGCAGCTCCGCCGCCGCACCCTGCTCGCCGACGTCGGCTTCGGCTGCGCCGGCCTGTCGCTCGGTTCGCTGTTGGCCGACGACGGCATCGTGCGCGCCGGGCCGGCCGCCACCGTGCCGCCGCGGGCCCGGAGCGTGATCTGGATCTTCCTGTCCGGCGGCTACAGCCACCTGGAGACGTTCGACCCCAAGCCGGCGCTCGACCGGTATGCCGGCCTCACCTACGACAAGACCCCGTTCGACAATCCGGTGAACTCCCCTGCCCATCGCCGGCGCTTCCGTTCGGTGCCCGCGGAGGAGATCAACGTCCGCGACGTGTACCCGATCATCTATCCGCTCCAGGTCGGTTTCGCACCGCGTGGTCGGAGCGGCATCGAGATCTCCGACTGGTGGCCGCACCTCGCCGGCGTCGTCGATCGCCTCTGCTTCGTGCGGAACATGTGGACGACCGACAACGATCACGCCGCCGAGAACCAGATCCATACCGGGCGGCACCGGCTCGACGAGCCGCAGCCGTCGATCGGCGGTTGGGCGTCGTACGGCCTCGGCAGCCTCAACGACGACCTGCCGCGCTACGTCGTGCTCGGCGGCCCCACGCGCTCCGACACCCGCCAGTCGATCGACGCGGGGTATCTCGGTCCGCAGCATGCCGGCGTGCCCCTCGGCCTCGATCCGGCCGATCCGCTCCCCTTCTCACGACGCCGGCCCGATCACGCCGCCGCGGAGCAGGTCCGGGAGTTCGCCCTGCTCGAACGCCTCCACGGTCTGGCGGCGGTCGAGTATCCGGCGGATCCCGATCTCCGCGCCCGCATCCGGGGCTACGAGCTCGCCTTCCGGATGCAAGCCGCGGTGCCGGAGGCGATCGACTTCGCCGACGAGTCCGCGGCGACGAGGCGGCTCTACGGGCTCGATGCCGACGCGACCAAGCTCGCGGGCGGCCGCTTGCTGGCGGCGCGGCGGCTCGTGGAACGCGGCGTCCGTTTCGTGCAGGTGTTCCCTTCCCCGTACGGCGTGTGGGACAGCCATCAGAAGCTCAAGCAGCACCACGCCACGCAGTGTGCGATGGTCGATCTGCCCGTCGCCGGGCTGATCCGCGACCTCGCCGCCCGCGGCCTGCTCGCGGAGACGCTCGTCGTGTTTTGCACGGAGTTCGGCCGCACGCCCGGGCTCGAGCAGCGCGCCGGCGGGGTGGATGGCCGGGACCATCACCCCAACGGGTTCACCATCTGGCTGGCGGGGGCCGGGGTGAAAGAGGGGTTCGTCCACGGGGCGACCGACGAACTCGGCTACAACGCCCTCGGCGACGGTCACTACGTCACCGACCTGCACGCCACCGTCCTCCATCTTCTCGGGCTCGACGGACGGCGTCTGGAGATCCCGGGGCGCAAACGGCTGGAGATCGATCACGGCCGCGTGATCGCCGAGATCCTCGCCTGAGCGCCGCGGTCACGGCGCCGTTCCCCGCCGGCGTACACTGCGGGCCCGTCCCGTTCCTTCCCGGGGTCCGCCGCATGTCCGCCAACCTTCCGCCGCGCGATCCACGTCGGCTGCGCTCGTGGCGCTGGTTCGGGCCCGACGATCTGCGGAGCTTCGGCCATCGCAGCCGGCTGCGGCAGATGGGATACGACGCCGACGCCGCCGAGGGGCGGCCCGTGATCGCGATCCTCAACACCTGGAGCGATCTCGCGCAGTGCCACGGCCACTTCCGTGACCGGGCGCTGGACGTCAAACGCGGCGTCTGGCAGGCGGGAGGGTTTCCGGTGGAGATCCCGGTGCTGTCGCTGTCGGAGATGTTCGTCAAGCCGACGGCGATGTTCCACCGCAATCTGCTCGCCATGGAGGTCGAGGAGGTGCTGCGCAGCCAGCCGATCGACGGCTGCGTGCTCATGGGAGGATGCGACAAAACCGTGCCCGGCCTGCTGCTGGGCGCCATCTCCGCGGGGCTGCCGGCGCTGTTCCTGCCGGCCGGGCCGATGCTCGCGGGGCGCTACCGCGACCAGCGGCTCGGGAGCGGCACCGACGTGTGGCGCTACTGGGCCGAGCGGCAGGCCGGCTGCCTCTCCGACTGCGCGTGGCGGCAGATCGAGGAGGGCATCGCCCGTTCGCCCGGCACCTGCATGACGATGGGCACCGCCTCGACGATGGCGGCCGTGGTCGAATCGCTGGGCCTGGCCTTGCCCGGCTCGGCGACGATCCCCGCCGTGCACGCCGCCCACGCGCGCCTCGCGGCCCGCTGCGGCCGGCGGATCGTGGAGATGGTTTGGGAGGGGCTCACGCCGGCGCGGATCCTCGGCCGCCGGGCCTTCGAGAACGCGGTGGTCGCCGACATGGCGCTGTGTGGATCGACCAACGCCATCGTCCATCTGATCGCCCTGGCGCGGCGCGCCGGCGTGGCGCTCTCGCTCGACGACTTCGATCGGATCTCGCGCCGGGTCCCGGTGATCGTCGATCTCCGGCCCGCCGGGGAGTTCCTCATGGAGGACTTCCACGAGGCGGGGGGGGTGCCGGCGTTGCTCGAGCGACTCGGCGACCTCGTCGATCGTGACTGCCTGACGGTCACCGGCCGGACGCTCGGGGAGAACATCGCCGGCGCCGAGGTGCTCGACGAGCGCGTGATCCGGCCGCTCGATCGGCCGCTCGATCGCGCCGGCGGCACGTGCGTGCTGCGCGGCAACCTCGCCCCCGACGGGTGCGTGATCAAACCGACGGCCGCCGATCCCGACCTCCTCGTGCACGTCGGTCCCGCCCTCGTGTTTCGCGACTACGCCGATCTCAAGGCGCGGATCGACGAACCATCCCTGCCGGTCGATCGCGGCACGGTCCTCGTGCTCCAGGGAGCGGGGCCGGTGGGGGCACCGGGGATGCCGGAGTGGGGCATGCTCCCGATTCCGAAGAAACTGCTCGCCGCCGGGGTGCGCGACATGGTGCGGATCTCCGACGCGCGGATGTCGGGCACGAGCTACGGCACTTGCGTGCTCCACGTCGCTCCCGAAGCGGCGGTCGGCGGGCCGCTGGCGCTGGTGCGCGACGGCGATCGGATCGCCCTCGACGTGCCGGCCCGCACGCTCGAGCTGCGGGTGGACGACGGCGAGCTGGCACGGCGCCGCGCGGCGTGGCGCCCCCCTCCGCGGCGCATCGAACGCGGCTACGGCCGGCTCTATCTCGACGAGGTGACGCAGGCGCCGGAGGGCTGCGACTTCCGGTTCCTCGAGGCGGGGCCCGAGACGCCGGAGCCCGACATCTTCTGAGCCGGAGTGGACGAAGCCGGACGACGCCCGGCGCTGCGTCGCTGGCAGGACGGTCGCCGTCGGCTACGCTGGTCGCCCCCGAGGAGCCGTCGATGATCACCGCACCGCTGACCCCCGACCATCTCGCCCGTTCGGTGATGGCCGTGCCCCCGTTGGCGCGGGCCGCCGACGGAACGCTCGCCGAGGAAGAGAACGCCCGGTTGGTGCGGCATCTGGAGCACGGGGGCGTCGAGCTTGTGCTCTACGGCGGCAACGCCAACGTCTACCACCTGCCGCTGCCGGAGTACGAGCCGCTGCTGGCGATGCTGACGCGCCTCGCCGGTCCGCGGACGCTCGTCGTGCCCTCGGCGGGGCCGACCTACGGGCTGCTCTTGGAACACGCCCGGATCCTCCGTCGGTATTCCTTCCCCACGGCGATGGTGCTGCCCCAGCAGGGGATCACCACCAGCCGCGGCGTGGCCGACGGCGTGCGGCGTTTCGCCGATGCGGCCGGGATGCCGGCCCTGCTCTACGTCAAGCACGACGGCTTCATCGAGCCCGACGACGTCGTCCGCCTCGACCGCGAGGGGATCGTCTCGGCGATCAAGTACGCCACGGTGCGTGCCGACCCGGCCGACGATCCCTACCTGCGCGAGTTGGTGACGGTGGTCGATCCGCGGAAGATCATCAGCGGGATCGGCGAGCAGCCGGCGATCGTCCACCTGCGTGATTTCGGCCTCGGCGGCTTCACCAGCGGGTGCGTCTGCGTCGCTCCGCGACTCTCGCAGGCGCTGCTGGCGGCGGTCCGTGGCGGTGCCATCGACGAGGCCGAGCGCCTCCGCGAACGGTTCCGTCCGCTCGAGGATCTGCGCAACGCGATCAACCCGATCCGTGTCCTCCACGAAGCGGTGGCGTGTGCCGGGATCGCCGCCACCGGGCCGCTCCTGCCGTTGCTGACGAACGTCGAGCCGGAACACGTGCCGGCGATCGCGGCGGCGGCCGCCGCGCTGGCCGCCATCGACCGCGAGGCGTGACGCCGGCGGGCGACGTCCGCGGCGCGTCAGGCGTCGCCTTCGAGGGTCGACCAGCGCTCGTAGGCGGCGCGCAGCCGTATTTCGAGATCGCGGAGCCGCGCCTGTTCGGCGGCGATCGTCTCGCGGGGCTGGCGGTAATGGTCCGGTGACGCGAGGGAGGCGTGCAGGGCCGCCAACTCCTCCTCGAGGGTCTCGATCGTCGTCGGCAGCGCGTCCAACTCCTGGCGTTCCTTGAACGAGAGCCGCCGCTTCCGTCCGGCGGCCGGCACGGCGGGGTTCGGCACCGGATCGCGGGGGGTGGCCGGCCTCACGGCGGCCGCCGGCGTGGTGGCGGCGGGGCGCTGGCGCTGCCAGTCGGAGTAGCCTCCGGCGTATTCCTTCACGGTGTGGGTGCCCGGGGCGCCGCCGGTGCCGGTCAGCGGCTCGAACGCCAGCGTGCTGGTGACGACGTGATCGAGAAAGTCGCGATCGTGGCTCACGACCAGGACCGTGCCGCCGAAGTCGGCCAGCCGCTCCTCGAGCAGTTCCAGCGTCTCCTCGTCGAGATCGTTGGTCGGCTCGTCGAGCACGATGAGGTTGGCCGGCTTGGCGAACAGCCGCGCGAGCAGGACACGGTTGCGCTCGCCCCCCGAGAGGAAGCGGACGAGGCCGCGGGCCCGCTCGGGCGTGAAGAGAAAATCGCGCAGGTAGCCGACGACGTGCCGCGGCTGGCCGTCGACACGCACCGTCTCGGAGCCGTCGGCGACGTTGTCGGCCACCGACCGGTCGGGATCGAGTTGCTCGTGCAGTTGGTCGAACCAGGCGATCCGCAGATTGGTTCCCAGGCGGACGCGTCCCGCCGACGGCGCGAGCTGCCCCAGGAGGAGGGCGAGCAGCGTCGACTTGCCGACACCGTTGCGGCCGATGATGCCGATGCGGTCGCCGCGCATCACGGTGACGTCGACGCCGGCGAGTACCCGCCGGCCGCCCCGGTCCGCCGCCACCCCGTCGAGCGCCGCGACGAGGGCGCCGCTCCGTTCCGCCTCCTGGATGCGCAGGCGGACGGTCCCCACCGCCTTGCGTCGGGCCGCGTGCTCGCGCCGCATCGACTCCAGCGCCCGCACGCGTCCCTCGTTCCGCGTCCGTCGCGCCTTGATGCCGGTGCGGATCCAGGCCTCCTCCTCGGCGAGACGCTTGTCGAACGCGGCGGCCTGCCGCTCCTCGGCCCGCAGCGCCTCCTCCCGGCGGCCGAGGAACGTGGCGTAGTCGCAGCTCCAATCGAACAAGCGCCCGCGGTCGATCTCGAGGATCCGCGTCGCGAGGCGGCGGAGGAAGGCGCGGTCGTGCGTGACGAACACCAGCGTCCCGCCCCACCGGTCGAGGAAGCGCTCGAGCCAATCGATGGCGTCGATGTCGAGATGGTTGGTGGGTTCGTCGAGGAGCAAAAGATCGGGTTGCCCGACGAGGCTCCGCGCGAGGAGCACGCGTCGCTTCATCCCGGCCGAGAGCGTGGCGACCTCGGCAGCGCCGTCGAGATCCATCCGCGCGAGGATCCGGTCCACCGCTCCGGCACGGGACCACGCCGGTTCGTCGGCGGCCGCCGGGGGCAGGCCCCCTTCGACCACCGCGGCCACCGTGCCGGCCAGATCGTCGGGGACGTCCTGGGGAAGCAGCGCGACCGCCGTACCGGGCGCGCGGACGACCTCCCCGGCGTCGGCCACGGCCTGGCCGGCGAGCAGACGCAGGAGGGTCGTCTTGCCGGCGCCGTTGCGGCCGAGCAAACCGATCCGCTCTCCCGGTTCGATCACCGCATCGACCGCGTCGAGCAGGGGCGGACCGCCGACGGCGATGGACACACCGCGCAGGTGGATCAGTGGCATCGGTGGGCCGGCGCCCTTCCGGTGGGGCGGTGGGGATCAAGTCGCACGCGCGGCACCCGCGGCACGACGGGCAGCGATCGTACGGTATTCTGCCGTGGCACCGCGGGCCACCGCGGCCGCCCACCAGGGAGCGCACAGGCGATGGGACTCCGGCAGGGACGACGCCGATCGGTCGCGACGCGCCGCGACGCTTGGTGGGGCACCCTGGCGACGCTGGTCGCCGTGGCCGGCGCACCGTCGTCGGGGACGGCCGACCCCGGCGACGACGCCGCTGCCCCGCCGTGGCGGCTGGTGACCCGCCGCCAGGTGCCGGGCGACGCGGCGGCCGCCTGGTGGCGGGCGGTCGAGACGCCGCGCGTCTGGCCGGCGGCGGCCACGGCGGTGATCGTCTGCGACGTCTGGGATAGCCACCACTGCCGGCGTGCCGTCGACCGGCTCGAGGAATTCGCGCCCCGGATCGCGCGGGTCTGCGATCGGATCCGCGGGTCCGGTGGCACGGTGATCCACGCGCCGAGTGACTGCATGGCCGCCTATGCCACCCATCCGGCGCGCCTCCGCGTCGCGGCGCTGGCGGCCCGCGGGGAACCGGCCGGGTTCGCCCCGCCGGCGACGCGCGGGGCCTGGTGCTCCACGCTCGGCGGCGAGGGGGCGGCGGAATACCCGCTCGATCAGTCGCTCGGTGGCGAGGACGACGAGCCGGCGGAGCACGCCGCTTGGGCGGAACGGCTGGCGGCGCTCGGGCGCGATCCACGGATGCCGTGGAAGTCGCAGTCGCCGTTGGTGCCGATCGATCCGGACCACGACTTCGTCACCGACGACGGCGTCGAGGTCGCGCGGATCCTCGCCGCCCGAGGCGTCCGGCATGTGTTGCTCGTCGGCGTGCATCTCAACATGTGCGTGCTCGGTCGCCCGTTCGGCCTGCGGCGCTGCGTGGAAGACGGCTTCGACGTCGCCCTGGTCCGCGATCTCACCGACACGATGTACGATCCGGCGCAGTGGCCCTGGGTGAACCATTTCACCGGGACGGACCGGATGGTCGAGCACGTCGAGCGGCACGTCTGCCCCACGGTCGGCAGCGAGCAGATCCTCGCCGCCGACCGCCCCTTCCGTTCGCCGCGTGACGCCCGGCCGACCATCGCGCTGGTGATCGCGGAGGAGGAATACGGCAGCCATCGCACCCTGCCCGCATTCGCGCGGCGGCGCCTCGGCGGCGCGTTTCGGGTGGTCGAACACCACGTCGCCGACGGGGATCCGCATTCGATTCCCGGTCTCGAACGTCTCGACGATGCCGATGTGGTCGTGCTCTCCGCCCGCCGGCGCGGGCTGCACCCCCGCGAGATGGCAGCCCTGCGGCGGTTCCTCGCCGCCGGCAAACCGGTCGTCGGGATCCGCACCGCCAGCCATGCCTTCGAACCGCGGCCGCCGGTCGCGGACCGGGAGACGTGGCCGGGGTTCGACCGCGACGTGTTCGGAATCGCCTACACCGGGCATTTCGGCAAGGCGATCCCGTCGGCACTCCGCATCGCCCCCGGCGCCGCCGGTGACGCGCTGGTCGTCGGGATTCCGGCTGACGCCGTCGTGCCCCAGAGCGGATCGCTGTATCGGATCGCGCCCTTGTCGGATGCCACGGCCGTCCTCGCCGTCGGCGCGATTCCGGGGGAGGCCGACCAGCCGGTGCTGACGCGGTTTCGTCGGCCCGATGGCGGGCTGTCGGTCTACACCTCCGTCGGGCATCCCGACGACCTGCTTCGCCCGGAGGTGGAGCGGATGCTCGTCAACGCGATCCATCTGGCGGCGGGCGTGAAGCCGCCCCGCGACCTCGACGACCGCGATCCGCACGACCCGGGCCTGCGCTGGGTGAGTTGCCGCCGCGCTGCGGCCGCC
The DNA here is from genome assembly GCA_046086245.1 of Planctomycetaceae bacterium. Lineage (GTDB taxonomy): Bacteria > Planctomycetota > Planctomycetia > Pirellulales > UBA1268 > F1-20-MAGs016. The sequence goes on from JBJSXB010000299.1 coordinate 10,875, forward strand.
TTCCCGACGATCGGCGGGCTGCTCGAGCGGTTTCCCGCCGCCGGTCGCACGCTGTGGGCGCGCACCGTGATCGTTCCCGACGACGACGCCGTGCGCGGCGGCTTGACCATCGGATGGGACGGCGCGGCGCCGTTCGCATCGTCGGCCGCGGCGCTCGAAGCCTGGTACGACGGTCGGCCGCTGACCATCGAACCGTCGTCGGGCAACGGTCCGCCGACGATACGGGTGCCGGCGACGGTCCTTGCCGCCCGACGGCCCGGCGTGCTGGTGCTGTCGATCAGCGGCGCCGATGCCCAGATCGCCTTCGGGCGCGATACGGCAACGGTCGCGTGCGGCCCGGCCGGCGCCGTGCCGCGCGTGCCGCTCGATCGGTGGCAAGTGCGGTTGGTCGGGGAGATGGGGCCGGGGCTCCGCGACATGCCGCTGCCGGCGCAATTCGGCGGACCGGCCGACAGCGTGGTGGTGCTGGGCGCCGCGGAGGCCGCCCCGTGACGCCGCCGTCGTGTCGCACCGCCATGGGCCGACGGGGTGGTCGATGAGCCGCGCGGGACCGGCGGGCGACGTGATCGTGATCGGCGGCGGTGCCATGGGCAGCGCCGCCGCGGCCGAGATCGCCCGGCGCGGCGCGCGGGTCGTGGTGCTCGACCGGTTTCCCCCGCCGCACGACCGCGGCAGTTCCCACGGCGAGTCGCGGCTCATCCGGCTCGCCTATTTTGAGCATCCCGACTACGTGCCGCTGCTGCGGGCCGCCTACCGACGGTGGCGGGACCTCGAGAGCGCCACCGGCAGGGCCTTGCTCGACGAGTCGGGACTGCTGATCGCGGGTCCACCGGACGGAGAGGCAATCCGGGGCACGCTTCGCGCCGCGGCGGTCCACGGCCTCGACGTCGACCGCTGCGACGCCGCGACCGGCATGGCGCGGTTTCCGCCACTTCGCCTTCCCGACGACTGGATCCTCCTCCACGAGCGGGTCGGCGGGTGGCTGCGGGTCGAGGCGTGCGTGCAGGCGGCGCTCGATCGGGCGGTGGCGCACGGCGCCGAGATCGTCAGCGGAGTGACGGCCCTCGCGTGGCGTGAGGTCGGCGACGGCGTCGTGGTCGACACCGACCGCGGGTCGTACCAGGCGGGCCGCCTGGTGATCGCCGCCGGGCCGTGGGCGGGGGATCTCCTCCGGCTTCCGGCGATGTCGTTCGTCGTCCTCCGCAAGGGCTTGTTCTGGATCGAGGCCGCTGCCGCGGCGCGGGCGCCGCTCGCGGTAGGGGCGTTCCCCTGTTTCGCCTTCGACACGCCCGACGGATTCTTCTACGGGTTTCCGTCGCTCGACGGCCGCACGCTCAAGGTGGCGGAGCACAGCGGCGGTGCCGTCGTCACCGATCCGCTCACCGTCGACCGTGGCGTCGATGCCACGGAACGGGCGCGGGTGGAGCGTGTGATCGGCGCGCACCTGCCGGCGGTGCGCGGGCCGCTGGCGAAGTCGGCGGTCTGCCTCTACACGATGTCCCCCGACGGCCATTTCATCCTCGGTCTCCATCCGCGGCATCGGCGCGTGGCGGTCGCAGCCGGATTCTCCGGGCACGGTTTCAAGTTCGCGCCGTTGGTCGGCGACGTGCTCGCCGATCTGGCCCTCGATGGCACGACCGACCACCCGATCGGGTTTCTGTCGCCGGACCGCTGGTAGGGGCCGGGCGACGTCGGGGAAACACCGGGAAATCCCGCGTCATGCGGCCGGGAACTGCCCTCACGGCCACCGGGGCGCCCCGCTACGATCCCCGCCTCTCCGGGAGACGTGTCATGCCAGCACCGCGGACCCCCCCTGCCCTGCTTCCGTTCGTGGCCGTGGCCGTCGTGCTCGCCGGATGCCGCGGCACGCAGTTCGCGCGGATCGTGCAGCCGGGTGAGCGGCTCTTGATGGGAAGCCACCAGGCGGGGCAAGAGACGTTCGGCCCGCTGGTCAACGAGTCGGTCGCCAAACTCCTCGCGCGGCACTGCGAGGATCCGGTGCGCCAGGTGTCGTACGAGGGGCTCGAGACGGTGCCCGCGCCGCGGCGGCGGATCTGTTTCGTGGGTGTCGAGAACGCCAGCGCCGAAGACATCGGCGACTTCAAGGAACGGGTGTTCGAGATCATCGACGGGCGGATCCTCGACAGCCAGTCGTTCGAATCGATCAATCGCCGCGCCGTCGAGGCGGGGCTGCGCGACAGCCGCATCCGCCCCGACGAGTTGCTGGTGCCGGAGCGGATGCGCGCCTTCGCCGAGACGATGGAAAGCCAGGGGCAGCCGATCGACTTCCTCCTTTACGCGCGGCTCACCAGCGGCACGACACGGTCGAATCGCGACTACCAGCGCGACTACCTTCTCACGCTCGAGTTGATCGACGTGCGTACCGGCACCTACGACAAGCAGTCGGCGGAGATCTCCAAGGGCTATCACCACAGCCGTTTGTCGCGCTGGCGGGCGTCGTTGCCCACCTGGCGGAACTGAGCGGAGGCGTGGCATGAGGATGGGGTTCGCCATCCTGGCCATGGTCGCCGTGCTGGCGGCGGCGGGCTGCGTGTCGCACGTGGCACGGCTGGAGCCGGTGCGGGCGGCGTTCCACCGCGGCGATCTCGCCGAGGCCGACAGGCTGCTGGTGGCGGACGCCCGGCGGCATCCGGAGGACGCGACCGTGATCGCGCTGGACCGCGCGACGCTGGCGCTCGCCGACGGTCGGCCCGCCGAAGCGGAGCGGCTGCTCCGCGAGGTCCGCGACACCTTCGACCGGGTCGAGGCAGGCGACGCGGTCGAGTCGGCGGCGATGCTCGCCAGCGACGACGTCGCCCGGGCGTACGCCGGAGAAGACCACGAGAAGGTCCTCGTCCGCGCCCTGTTGGCGGTCGCCGATCTGATGGACGACGGCGACGATGCCGAGGCCTACTCGCTGCAGGTCGCCGAGCGGCAGCGGGAGATCGTGCTTGCCGCGGCCGGGGACGATGGCACCAACCCGAAAGCTGCCTATCCACCGGTCGCGTTCGGCGCCTGGCTGCGGGGCACGCTGCGCGAGGCGACCCATCGCGACTATGACGACGCCGCCCGGGCCTACGCCCAACTCGTCTCCTGGGAGCCCGCCTACCCGTCCGGGGGCGAGTTGGTCGCCCGGGCGCGGGGCGGCATCCATTCCGCCCGTGGCCACGGCGTCGTGCAGGTGATCGCGTTGGTGGGGCACGGCCCGTTCAAGATGGACGTCGTCGAGGCGCCGTCGACGGTGTCGCTGGCGATCGCCGGCGAGCTGCTGGCGGGGCCCTTGGCCGGCGTGCTCCCGGCGACGGTCGCGCCGGTGCGCGTGCCGCGGATCGTGGCGGCACCGGGCCGGGTGACCGCCGTATCGATCGCCACGGCCGCGGTGCAGCCGGTGCGCACGGAGACGGTGACGAGCGTGTCGCGGCTGGCGCTGGCCCAGCAGGAGGCGATGCTGCCCACGATCGTCGGCCGGGCGGTGGCCCGCCGCGCCCTCAAGACCGGCGTGGTCTACGGGGTGAAGCAGGGGCTGGCGATCGATGGCACGCTGCCGGGCGTGGTCCTCGACCTCGCCGGCGTGGCGTGGCAGGCGGCGGAGAAGCCCGACACGCGCTGCTGGGGCCTGTTGCCCGACTCGCTCCAGGTGGCGCGGCTCGAACTGCCCGCCGGGGAGCATCGGTTCGACCTCGCCGCCCTCGACGGCGCGGGCGTGGCGTGTCCCGCACGCGCGTCGCTGCCGGTATCCGTCGCCGACGGACGCACGACGTACGTCGTGGTCCATGCCACCGACGCGGGCATCATCGGCCGTCCGCTGGCGGGAAGCCGGTGACCCGACCGGCAGCGGCGAGGAACGCTTCCCACGCGCCGCGCGTCGGCAGCGACGGTTGGGCACCCGGGCGCGTCGCCGCCAGCGCCCCGGCGGCCGCGGCCCGCCGGGCGGCCTCGAGGGGGGGGCGCCCCCCCCCCCATCCGCACACCAACGCCACGGTAAACGCGTCTCCAGGGGCAGTCGAGGCGATCGCCCGGAAAGGATAC
>JBJSXB010000300.1:0-21817 GCA_046086245.1 Planctomycetaceae bacterium
CTGCTATCGAGTACTTCTGGTCTGCGACGAGTCGCACGGCGTCAAGCTTGAAGTCGTCGGTGTACGTCTTCGGCCGCGTGCGTCGCGGGAAATCTCTCCTGGCCATCTGTCGGTCCTCCGAGGGGCATTATCCTGCGCTCCCCGCAGTCCGGAACTAGTGGGCCGCTTCAAGGGAGGGCATTTCGCCTCACCTGCAGGAAGGAATAAAAGAAGAAATGGAACCGGTTCGGAACGGATGTTGATGAACCGTGGCAGGAATGCGGAGGTGCCTCGGCGGAAACGCGGAGGTTGGCTGGAGCTACCCGAGCCGAACGATAGGATCCCTACAGGGAGGTGGGGGGGATGCATCAGTGAGACCACCCGGGACTGCCCCTCACCGGCCCTGGTTGGCTGAATCGTTTTCGCGGCCAGGCAGGGCTTCGACGATGGCTGAACGCAGGAAAACGTTTGAGGTGGATCGCAAGGAACGCGATGCGCTCATGCAAGTACTCAACTGGGTCAACGTGCGTCCAATTCGCCCTTACGTGCGACGGCAGATGCTCGTCGCCTCATTGGCCGCGGCCTGCGTGGTGCTCGCGCTGATGCCGTCCGGACTCGCTGCCGGGGAGGATTCGATGGATGACGGACGGCTCGACCGAGCGCGTTTGGAGGTCCTGATGGAGCGATGGAGGATCCCCTTCCGATCCCCCGCTGCCGAGATCGCGAGGCTCATCGGAACGACGCCCGACATCGGTGGGGGCAGTGACGTCTGTGCCCTGCCTTTTCCCACGGAACTCTCGGCAGGAAGCGGCCAACTGGCATTCACGCCCCGGACCGCCGCCGACCCGGTCGCTCGCGTCGAGAGTTTCCTGCTCTGCTATGGCCGCGACGACGGCGCCCGCCGAGCCTTCGACGAACTGGCGGAGATCCTCACCAGCGACCTGGGGCCGGGAAAACCGTCCGACACCCCGAACGCCGGAAGGCTCGAGTGGAGGACAGGTCCGATGCACGTCGCGCTCGTCCGCTTCGACGCGCCTACCGGTTCCGGCACACGGACCGACTCCTTCTACGCCCGCCATTGCCTACTCGAAATCCATCCTGGGTGGGCCCCGGCGCCGTCGGCCCCGGAGATCGCGGCAATCACGCGCGCCGTCGATGTCGCTTCCTTGGATGGGCTCGCCGTCCACGACACCATCGGCGCATTCTCGCGGATCCCCGACGAACCCGTCGCCGCCGACTCGGTCCGGCACGATGCCGCCAGCGCCACACTTTTTGTCGCCGCGAAGGATGGGTCGCTCGGCATCCTCCCACTCGAACGCGTCCAGCGAGTGGTGTTCGAGAAGTTCTTGCCGGCGAAGGGAGATGGTTTCGTGACGCTCCGGGTCGAACTCCGCGACGATCCGCTCCACCCCTTCGGCATCGCCGTCCTCCACTGCCCGTGGGCGGCGCGCGATACACTCGACGCCTGGGCGCGGGCCTTCACGGACCGCACTGGCCTTCCCGTCGCTTCGACCGAGGATCCCGACGCGTGAGGTGGAGGAAAGGGAGGCGAGGCGATCTGCGATCCGGGCGCTGCTGTCGACGGGGAGGCGTGGTCGCCGCCCCTGATCGACGGTGACGATCGTCGTAGCCGCGACGATGCGAAGATTGCGGAAGAACGTGGAGCGGAAGTTACCGACGGTTCCGGTGCGCACCACCGTTGTGACGACGGACAGACCGATGACGTTGGTCGGGCCCCGCTTCCCACCACATCCGAGATAGAAATGCTCAATCGTAGCGCCGTGGTCGTTCGCCCGAAGAAGCCATTCCTGGACTGGGTGCGCGCGGTTGACGACGGGGATGTCTCCGAAGTGACCGCCGATCAGATGGTGCCCACGCTCTACCTCGTGCCCGACTACGAAGACCCCGCGGACGCGCAGGAGGTCCTCAGGAAGGTCTGCGAGGAGATCTTCTGCCGGGAACTTGAAGCATGGTTCACGGACGAAGATTGCTGGCCTCGCGACCGGAGCCTCAAGCGATTCAAGGAATGGTTCGAGATCGAGCACCTGGAACTGGTAGAGGACGTCGGTCGCGGCCCCATCGAGAACGACGAGGAGCCGGAAGAAAAGCACCGGTTCGACCCGGAGCCGCGACCCAAGCGGCGGCCGCCTTCTCCGCCGCCGACGAAGAAGAAGCCACGGAAGTGAGCGTCAATTCACCCGGGGCCCCCATCGCCCTCCGCCCTCTCCCTCCACCGACCTCCGTCCGCGAGGCAGCCGCATTCATGGTTTAAGACGATCGCGCGGGTAGTCCGGTTGCGATGTCCGGCGTGTGGTATCGGCCCACTCTTTCGCGGATTGTTCGCGATGGCACCTGAGTGCGGTCGCTGCGGGTATTCCTCCAAGCGCGAGCCCGGCTTCTATCTCGGGTCCATCTACATCAACTACGGCGTGACGGCTATCGCGACGATCTTGCTGTATGCGTTTGGTAATGGGCCTCGGAGCCTCCCAAGAGCGTGCCTTGGTGGTGTCGGTGTCGGTCGCGGTCTTGTTGCCTCTCGTGTTCTTCAGGTGGGCGCGGGCTCTGCTATGAGCGCTCGTGATCTGCCCCCATGAATGGCACCAGCTTTCAAGTGAGGGGTTGGTCTTCCGATAGACCAGCCCTGTGCGGTCGCTGAGTCGTAGCCGAAGCGGCCCCACCAGGGCACGAAGTTCGATGGGCGGCATGGGGAGCCGCTGCGCCGTGTGGTTCATCGTCGGCTCCTGGCGGGGCGATGGCTCTGCCAGGCGGACCAGGCGAGACCTATGTTCACGGCGAGTCGGCGACGGCCGGCGGCTGCGTGGCCGCCAGAGCGGTCGCCAGAGCATCGTCGATCCGACGCGAGTCGCTCTGGCGACTGGACGTCGGCGGTCGCCCTGTCGGGTGCGGGTGCCCTTGCCATCACGATCGACGCGTCACGCGCAGTGCCAGCGTGTCGGCGCCGGGCCGGCAGATGGTGCGTCAGATTCTCCTGTCATCAAACTTGACAACGCGTGTGATTCGGAAATAGCCTCACAAACGGAGCTGGACCGTCGATCCACGACACGCCACGACGGATGCGGTAGCGTGCAACGAGTTCCTTGCAGTCGATGGTCGCGAGTCGTGCGCTGCCTGCTTGTCATCGCAGCATGGCAAGCACCGCTGCCGTGTTGGCACCGCCACGGCACTTTGGCGACGGCCACTGCGGAGAGTGCCGCATGGCTGACGGAACACTTGCGCACCCACCATCCGGAAGTCGATCCGTTATCGCCAGTCTTCTTCGGATGGCATCTCCACTTCTCTCCGCTTGAGTCTGGCGATGACGCGCCCGCCGCTCCGAAGTCGACTTGCCGGCTGGTGTTGATGGTAAGCGGGCTCTGCTCGTGGAATGCATTCACCCGACTGCAGGACCAAACGCCCTTTCACGCCTGGCATGACGCATCGTTAGGGGCTCGCGGCTCATCGCCCGATCGTGGACGCGATGCCTTCGGGCGAGCTGGTGGCTTTTACACGGGTTTTGCTGCCGACATGCCGCTGCCAGTCCGACTTGGCATGTTGCGCTGCTAGCGGCCTGCTGCCGCGTTCTCGAGCCCGTTCCTCGGGCGTTGCCGCGCAGAGCGTCGCATGACGCTTCTCCTTCCGGTCATCGGTCGATTGCCACGCGTGGAGTTGAACATGAGTGTCGCGTCGTCCCTCAGTGCCGCTCGACGTCGTTTGATCCTGTTGACGCTGGCTGGCCTCGTGGCCATCGCGGCTGGCGCGTATTGGGTCCTTGGTCGTCCCAAGGAGGATGCACGCGCGGGTGCGACGGTCGAGCACGCGGGTACCTCGCCACGGCCCGATGTCACAGGGGAGCCACTGCCTGCCACGACGACGATCGCCTTCCCGCGGGCATCGTGGAAGGCGGCCGCCGTCGAGCTTCAGCCGGCTGCGGTCGCCGCCTTGGAGCAGGTCACCATCCTGACCGGAAAGATCATGCTCAATGAAGATCGCGTCGCCCACATCTTCCCGCTCGTTGAGGGGCGCGTCGATGAGGTCAACGTCGGCCTCGGCCATTCGGTGAAAAAGGGGCAGCAGATGGCGGTTATCCAGAGCCGCGAAGTCGGGGAAGCCATGCTGCAACTCGCTCAGGACCGGATGCAGTTGAGTTTCTCGCAGCGGAAAGATGCGTGGACACAGTCCGTCGCGGCAAACACCCAGACGATGATCGAGCTCTTGCGTGCCAATGCTCCCGTCGAGGAGATCGAGACGGAATTGAGGAATCGCCCACTCGGCGAGTACCGCGACAAGCTCATGACGGCCTACATCGAGCACGCCACCAGCCGGAGGAATCTGGATCGTCTGACGCCGCTGCAGGACCAGGGCATCGTCGCGGCCAGGCAAATTTTCGAGGCTGAGGCAACGTGGACAACGGCCCGGGCGACCCTGCAGTCCCTGCTCGAGCAAATCGAGCAGGACGCCAAGCAGGCGGCGGTCATGTCGGCGCAGACGGTACAAGAACTGCAGACTCGGGTGGCGGTGGACGAAACCGCGCTCAAGATCCTCGGCTTCGACGAACCAGCAATCGCGACGATCGATCCGAAGCAGGGAGAGGCGTTAGCGCACTGCCCCATTCAGGCGCCGTTTGATGGCACGGTCATATCAAAAGACGTGGCCTTGCTCGAGCATGTCGGCCCCACGAACCAGATTCTGGGCGTGGCCGACATGTCGACCGTGTGGCTCGCCGCCGATGTCTACGAGGAGCATCTCAGGCTTCTGGAGCGCGTCCAGGATCAAACCGTGCAGTTTCGCAGCGAAGCCTGGCCCGACCGGGTGTTCGAAGCCCGGGTCTTCTACACGGGGGACCTCATGGACAGTGAGACCCGAACGATCTCGCTCCGGGCTGTGGCCGACAACGGCGAGCGCGTGCTCAAGCCGGGCATGTTCGTGACCGTGGAACTGCCGGCGATGGCCCAGGCAAGCGTCCTCCAGGTACCGCTCACCGCGATTCAGGAACATGAGGGCAAGTCCTTCGTGTTTGTTCATATGGGCGACGATTCGTTCGAGCGCCGGAACGTGACGCTCGGCCGGCGCGACACCAAGGTCGTCGAGATCCTCGAAGGCGTCGCGGTGGGTGATGAAGTCGTCGTCAACGGTGGGTTTGCCATCAAGTCGCGAATGCTCGCGGAACTCCTCGCGGAGTGACCGCGGCCCCGCCGCACGCATGGCACCCAACCACGAACGGAACGAGCGACATGGTATCGAGCATCATCGAGTGGTCACTCGGCAACCGGTTTGTCGTGATCCTGTTGGCCATCGTGCTGATGGGTGTCGGCTTCGTCGCCGTCTCGAGCCTGCCATTGGACGCGGTGCCTGATCTCACCAACGTGCAGGTGCAGGTGCTGACGACGTCTCCGGCCCTCGGCCCGGTGGAGGTCGAGCAATTCATCACGTTCCCCGTCGAGAACGCGATGAGCGGCCTGCCCCGTGTTTCCGAGATCCGGTCGATCAGCCGGTTCGGACTTTCGGCTGTGACGGTCGCCTTCGAGGAGGGCACCGACGTCTACTGGGCCCGCAACCTGATCAACGAGCGACTCCAGCAAGCCCGCGAAAACATCCCCCCCGGCATGGGCGACCCGCAGATGGGCCCGATCGCCACGGGCATGAGCGAGATCTACCAGTTCGAGGTCCGCGCCAAGCCGGGCCACGACTTCAGCCTCATGGACTTGCGGACGATCCTCGACTGGCAGATCGCGTTCCAACTGCGTAGCGTGCCCGGCGTCATCGAGGTCAACACCTTCGGTGGCGAGCTGAAGACCTACGAAATCCAGATCGACCCCGACAAGCTGCTGAACTACGACATTTCCCTGAGTCGGTTGTTCGCAGCGCTCGAGGAGAACAACGGCAACGCTGGCGGTGGCTCCATCATGCACGGGGCCGAACAGCGGCTCATCCGGGGCGAGGGGCTGGTCGCGACGCTCGACGACGTCCGCACCATCGTCCTCGACAGCCGCAGCGACGGCACGCCAGTCCGGGTGGCCGACATCGGTGAGGTGCGATTCGCCCCGATGCTTCGACAGGGCGCAGTGACGCGGGATGGCGACCGCGAGGCGGTCACGGGCATGGTCATGATGCTCATGGGAGGCAACTCACGGCAGGTTGTCGCTGATGTGAAGGCAAAGATCGAAAAGATCAACGCCACGCTGCCCGACGGCGTCTTTATCGACACCTTCTACGACCGCACCGAGCTGGTCATGAAGACGATTCACACCATCGCCGAGAACATCGGCGTCGGCGTCGTCCTCGTGATCATCATGCTGTTCCTGCTCCTCGGCGACGTGCGAGCTGGCCTGATCGTCGCCGCCGCGATTCCCCTTTCGGCCATGAGCGCCCTGATCGCCATGAAGGTGGCGGGCGTCTCGGCGAACCTCATGAGCCTCGGCGCGGTGGACTTCGGCGTGATCGTGGACGGCGCCGTGGTGATGATCGAAAACGCTGTCCGTGCTGCCAGCGCGTGGCAGCGCCAACACGGCAAGGGTGCCGTGCCGAAGAAAGTGTTCGAGCAGTCGTCAAAGGAGGTCGGCACGCCGATTCTGTTCGCTGGCCTGATCGTGATCATCGTCTTCATTCCGATCCTGAGCCTGGAAGGGGTCGAGGGCAAGATGTTCAAGCCGATGGCCTTTACGTTCATGTCGGCCCTGACCGCCGCCCTGGTCCTCTCCGTCACGGTCATGCCCGTCATGGCGTCACTGTTTCTTGCCCGCCGCGTCAGCGCTACCGACACGTTCCTTGTCCGCGGCCTGAAGGCCGCCTACGAGCCACTGCTTCGCTACGCGATGGGCCACCCAGTGCTGATGATCTCGGCGGCGGTGGTGGTCTTCGCCGCCAGCGTCTTCGTGGCATCGGGATTCGGACTGGAGTTCGTACCCAAGCTCGACGAGGGCGACATCGCCATCCAGGCGGTACGACTACCGAGCGTGTCGCTCGAGACGTCGCTCGAGATGACCAAGGCCATGGAGCGGACACTCTTGAAATTCCCGCAGGTCGAGAGCGTCGTGTCGAAGACGGGTAGGCCCGAGATCGCGAACGATCCGATGGGCGTGCACCAGACCGACATCCTCGTGCGGCTGAAAACCGCCCATGGGGCGGGAGACCATGGCGCCGTGGAGCCGTACGACAAGGCGAAGCTCGTGGAGGAGATGCAGGCAGCCCTCGAGACGGAGGTGCCGAGCAACTCCTACGGGTTCACCCAGCCGATCGAACTCCGTGTGCAGGAGCTCGTGGCCGGTGTTCGGTCCGACGTGGGCCTAAGCCTGTACGGCGATGATCTCACCATGCTCAAGGCCGAGGGCGACAAGATTGCGCGGGCACTCAACAAGGTGCCTGGCGCGGCCGATGTCCAGGCCCAGCAGATTGCAGGCCTGCCCTACGTGCGCGTCATCGTCCGCCGCGATGCGATCGCACGATACGGCATCAATGCAAAAGCCATCCTCGATGCGGTGAGCGTGATCGGCGGCCGGGTCGTCGGTGAGGTGTTCGAAGGGCAGCGGCGGTTTCCGATGCAGGTGCGGGTCGAGCCCACCTGGCGGGAGGACGTCGAGCGGCTCCGGCAGCTCAAAATCGACGACCCGCGCGGCCGTCAGATCCCGATCTCACAGCTCGCTGAGATCGTGATCGAAGATGGGCCCAGCGAGATCAGTCGCCATGCGATCCGCCGCCGTCTGCTGATCCAGTGCAATGTGCGGGGCCGTGACCTGGCCGGATTCGTCGGGGATGCCCAGAAGACCGTGGCGGAGCAGGTCAAGCTGCCTCCCGGCTATTCGCTGGCCTGGGGAGGGCAGTTTGAGAACCTCCAGCGTGCCAGCCGGCGGCTGATGATCGCCGTTCCTGTCGCGCTGTTCCTGATCTTCTCGTTACTCTACGTGACGTTCAGCTCGGTGAGCCTGACGATGCTCATCTACCTCAACGTGCCCATCGCCGCCACGGGCGGCATTTTCGCCCTGTGGCTCCGCGGAATGCCGTTCTCGATCTCGGCGGGCGTGGGCTTCATCGCCCTCTTCGGTATCGCGGTGATGAACGGCGTCGTACTTATCGAGCACGTTCGCCACCTGCGCCATTCGGGGAGGAATCAGAAGTCGGCCGTCACGGAGGGTGCGCTCGACCGCCTTCGGCCCGTGCTCATGACAGCCACGTGCGGAGCGCTGGGCTTCGTTCCCATGGCTGTGTCCGGGAGCGCGGGTGCGGAGGTCCAGCGACCACTGGCCACGGTCGTGATCGGCGGCCTCATCACCTGCACGATTCTGACATTGCTGGTGCTGCCGGCGATCTACGCGTGGTTTGAGCCGAAGGAAGGCCCGAGCCATGAATGATTCCGTGATGCATGCCGCGCGACTTCGATGCTGCGCTTGCGATCGGGCTGACGGATTCGGAGGTGTCGGCCCGACGCGATCGCTCTCGGCTTCACGACGCTTGTGATGGCCACCCTTGCTGCTTCTGCGAAGCCCGCTTCGGGATGGAGGCCCGCATGCCGAGGTCGGCGGCGAGCGTGACCTTGGAGGCCATCCGCGTCGTCCCGTTTTGCATCCGCGTGATCTTCGCATCCGGGTCGTGGGGATTCTCCCAGTCGTCGTTCGAGACGTTTTTCCAGGCCGACGGCGATCGAATTGCCGCAGCTCGTCGTCGGTCGGATCCTCGAGCGCCTTCTTCTTCTTCTTCTTCGCGAGTTTCTTCGCGTAATCCTTCCAGCCCTTCCCGGAGTCCTTGTGGACGATCGATCGCATCGAGGCATTGGCCTGGATCGTCGTCAGCACCCCGTCGGCATGCTTTGGCCGCCCGATGAAACGAAAAAGGCCAGGCGGGGAAAGTCAGCACGTCGTCGTCGGACTGGTCGTCAGGCTTTTCGGCGTCACTCCGCCGTTTCCGCCGCGCGGGCGATCCGGCCTGCGGGTGATGGCGTGCGGGCCGTCGCGGCTCCCTCGGTGCCGCGCGAACCGCGGAGCAAGACCCCGCACCGTGCGCCGGAGGGGGGCGGCGACTCGTGTTCGGTGCCGTTCCCGGCATCGTGTTGACGGTGCTCGACCCTCCTTGCTACAACGTTTGAGGTCGTATCCACCGCCATCGGATCCGCTCACGCAAGCACCCTCCGTCGCGCTGCCACACAGTCGCTAACGGCAATCCGATCTGACTGTCGTGCGTGGAGCAATCGGCTCCGCGTGCTTGACGGTGGTGCTTGAATGCGATGCCCGGTGCTGGGTTCCCGGGGCTTCGCTGGGTTCCCGGCCCCTGTTCTGGATTGCCCTCCTTGATTGGTGCTCTTCGTGCGGGTGGGTGCGTGCGCTCCTCTCTCCACGGAGTTCGCCCATGTATCCACCCGGAATGCCTTCCGACACGCTTCGCGGGGGCGTCGGGCGCGAGGCGTGCACGCACACGACGTGCGCGGCCCGCCGCGCTGCCGTGCTGACTGTGCGGGCAACCGGCGGCCACCGGCGTGCCGGCGCGGCGCTCGCCTTCGAGCTCGTGCTCCTATCGGGCTTCATCGCTGCCCCTCGCGCGAGCGCTCAAACGAGGCTGCTCGATTCCTTCACCAATGCGACCACCCCGGACGGCGTCTTCGGTTCCGCGGTGGCAAGGAGCGTCGTGGGCTTCTCCGGCGGCGTCAGCATCAACACCGTCGCAGGGGAAGCGCGGCTGATCACCGACAATCTCGAAAGCCCGACCTTCTCTGGCCTTCTCTACGACTTCACCCCTTCGCAAACACTGCTTTCCAAAGTGACGCTGACCGCACGCAATCGACAGCCTTCGGCTGCGGAATCCGGCCTCCTCTCGATCAGGGCCGTCACGAGCACCGGCACGTTCACGTTGAGTCAGACGCTCCCGGGCAGTACGCCCACCATGCAGATCTACGACTTCGATTTCGCAGCCCTCGCCGGGGCGAACATGGCGCTCCAGAAACTCAACGTCACCTGGGACATCCCGCCGAGCGCGACCGGTCTACGCGGCCTGGCGATCGCCCAGATCGATCTCTATGCCGTGCCCGAACCATCGACCTACGCCATGGCCCTCACCGGCGCCGCGCTCGGTGGCTGGCAGATGTGGCGCCGAAGCCGCCGCCGCAAACGGCACGCGTGAGCGGCGCGTCGTCCGATCTCATCCGGGTGCGGTGAACGCGGTCGGTGTGCGCGCGGGCCCGTGCGCGGACGCCCCAGAGCTGTCGGGGCGCACGCTGTGTCCAACGGCATGCGTCGCGGATCACGCGGAGGCGGGCCGCCCTCCCGATGCGCCGGTCATGCCCGTGCGGCAGCCGCACGGGCGGTGGCGTAGAGGAAATAGGCCGCTTCGTGCGGGCGCCGGCTGCTCGCCTCGCGTTCGCTGACCACGCTGATGGCACCGAACCCGGCATCCTCGAGCAGGCTCGTGAGCTCGTCCTCCGTGAAGTGATGCGTCGTGTAGAGCACTTGGCCGCGCTCGTCCCGCGAGAGATAGCTGTGCCGCTCGCCGGTGAGGGGCGCGTCTTCGGCATAGAGCCGGGCATACCCGGGATTGATCGCATCCGAGACGCCCGACGCCGACAGGTAGAGCCAGCCGCCCGGCCGGAGGTGGTGGTGCACGTGCCGCAACAGATTGCGCCGCTGGCGGGGGTCGCCGATGATCGAGATCACGAGTTGGCAGACGACGACGTCGAACGGCCCGCCTTCGAGCGGCGGGCATTCGTCCCCGGCGAAATCGGCCTCCGCGAAACGCAGCGAGGATCCCGGTGCGTCGGCGGGGCCGATCAGTCGCCGCGCGGTGCGGATGGCGGCCGGGCTGATGTCGACGCCGAGGACCGCGAAACCCCGGTCATACAGCCGCCTGTCGAGCCCGCCGGTGCCACATCCCACGTCGAGCAGCGTCGGTGGCGGCGCGTCGGGGGCGGTCTCGCGCAGCCTCGTGAGGAAGGCGTCGAGGTGGGGCGTGGCCGCCTTGCTGGGAATGCTCGCGGCGTCGAATCGCCGCCAATCGTCGCGGGCGTCACGCATCGGCGGAGGTTCTCCACGGTGGTCGTCGAACATCCGGCCCGAGGGCCCGCCGCCTCACCCAAGGCCGACGATCGCAGCGGCCTGGCCATCGGCCGCGCGGATGGCGGCGGCGACGTCTTTCGCAGCGACCGGTCGCGGCAGGTTGTGGATCGTCTCCCCGGGCTGCGTCGCCCGGCGCGCGATGGCGTCGATGTCGTCGTCGGTGGCGGCGGCCAGGCCGAGTTGGGCGAGCATGACCGGCAGGCCGACCGCGTGGCAAAACCGCACGACCGTCGCGAACTCCTCCGCCGGCGTCCCGTCGAGCACCAACTGCACGAGCGTGCCGAATGCCACTTTCTCGCCGTGGAGCGCGGCATGGGTGCCCGGCAGCACGGTGAGGCCGTTGTGGACCGCGTGGGCGGCGGCGAGGCCGGCGCTCTCGAAACCCAGCCCGGAGAGCAGCGTGTTGGCCTCGATGATTCGCTCCACCGCCGGTGTCACCTGCCGGTCACGCGCGGCCGCGAGGGCCGCCTCCCCGTCGGCGAGCACCGTGTCGCGACAGGCCCGGGCGAGCGCCAGCGCCCCCTGCGTCGCCGCGCCACCGCGCATGTTGGGCCGGTTCGCCGCGGCGGCGGACCGCGCCTCGTACCACGTCGACAGCGCGTCACCCATCCCGGCTGCGAGATAGCGGGGCGGCGCCCGGACGATGACGCCGCTATCCACGAGCACCAGATCGGGGTTGCGACCGTGGATCCGGTAGGATTCGGCCACGCCCGCGGCGCTGTAGACGACGCTCAGCGCGCTGGTGGGGGCGTCGGTGGACGCCACGGTGGGGCAGGAGACGAACGGCAGACCGACGGCGGCGGCGGCCGCCCGGGCGGCGTCGAGGCACTTGCCGCCGCCCGCGCCGACGAGCGCGCGGGCGTCGAGGCTCCGGGCCTCCTCGACGACGGCGTCGATCTCGGCCGCGGTGCACTCCCCCCCGAAGACGCGCACCCGATGGTGCCAGCCGGCCGCGGACATGGTCGCCGCCCACGTGGGAGCGAGTTCCGCCACGGCAGACCGGCCGCCGACCACGAGCACCGGCCCGCCGAGGCCGAGCACGCCCATCTCGACAGCCAGTCGTCCGGTCGCGCCCTCCCCCTGCACGTACCGCAGGGGCGCACAGAACACGCGCTGCATCGGCTCGCTCCTCGGGGATGCGTGCATGCCGCACGGTCGTCGCGGCGGACCGGACCCGATCCTATCCGCCGACCCCACCGGCGGCGAACGGAGGTGCCGCAGCCGCCCGGTGGTGTCCGCGTCGTGGACACGGTGGAAACGACGGTCGAAGGGCGCGGTGACACACGGCGCGATGTCCGGGGTCGTGCGACGAACCGTCACCGGGTGTCGACCCATGGCCGCATGGGCTTGCGTCGTGCCCGGCGGATCTGGAACACTTCCGGTCGCGACACGGGGCAATCGTTCGCGCCGCGTCTCGCCCCACCCGGCTCGGCGTCTTGTCGGCGGCGATCACGGGACGGCCTCGGGGGAGCGTGCCGATGCGCGAACACGTCCTGCTCACCGGGGCCACCGGCTACGTCGGTGGCGTGCTGCTGCCCGAACTGGAGCGGCGCGGCTATCGGGTCCGCGCCCTGGCACGGCGACCGGGGAAACTCACCGGCCGTGTCGGCTCCGGCACCGAGGTCATGGCCGGCGACGCCTCGTCCGCGGCCGACCTGGCGGCGGCCTGTGCCGGTGTCGATGTCGCCTACTGGCTCGTCCATTCGATGGAGAGCGGTGTGGATTTCGAGCGTGCCGATCGGCTCGCCGCCGAGCGATTCGCCGCCGCGGCCCGTGAGGCCGGCGTGCGCCGGATCATCTACTTGGGAGGGCTGGGGGCCGACGACGACCGGCTCTCGGCCCACCTCCGCAGCCGGCACGAGGTGGGGGCGATCCTGCGGGGAAGCGGTCTGGACGTGGTTGAGTTCCGGGCGTCGATCATCGTCGGGGCGGGCAGCTTCTCGTTCGACCTGGTGCGCACGCTCGTCGAGCGTCTGCCGGTGATGATCTGCCCGGCCTGGCTCGCCACGCCGACGCAGCCGATCGCCATCGCCGACGTGGTCGCCTATCTCGCCGAGGCCATCGCACTGCCCCCCGCGCCGCCGCGGATCTTCGAGATCGGCGGCCCCGACCGCGTCTCCTACGGCGACATCATGCGCGAGTATGCCCGGAACCGCGGCCTGCGCCGGTTGATGATTCCGGTGCCGGTGCTCACGCCCCGCCTCTCGAGCCTGTGGCTCAAACTGGTGACGCCGCGCTACTCGAAGGTGGGGCGCAAACTGATCGACGGCCTCAAGAACCCGACCGTCGTCAACGACACCGCGGCGCTCGACGCGTTCGCGATCCGCCCGCGCTCGCTCGCCGCCGCGGTGCGCGAGGCCGGCGAGCATGAGGATGGCTCGTTCACCAAGACGCGCTGGGCCGACCTCGCCGATGCCGAGGATCTTCCGCGCCGCTACGGCGGTGTGCCGGAGGGCACGCGGTTGGTCGATCACCGCCACTTGTCGGTGCCGGTGTCGCCCGCCGTCGCCTTCGCGTCGATCGAGCGCATCGGCGGGACGCACGGCTGGTACGCGCACGACTGGTTGTGGCAGGTCCGCGGCTGGCTCGACCGCATGGTGGGGGGGCCGGGCATGGCGCGCGGCCGGCGCGATCCGGACACGCTCCGCGTCGGAGATACGCTCGACTGCTGGCGTGTCGAGGCCTGCGAGCCACCGCGGCGTCTGCGGCTCGCCGCCGAGATGAAGTTGCCGGGACGCGGCTGGCTCGAGTTCGAGGTGGTGCCGCGCGACGGCGCGGTGACGATTCATCAGACGGCGGTCTTCGACCCGCGCGGTCTCGGCGGGCTCGCCTACTGGTACGCGATCTGGCCGCTGCACGAGCTCGTCTTCCGCAGGATGCTCGCCGGGATCGGGCGGCACGCGTCGCGCGCGTGAGCCAGGCAACGAGGGGCCCGGGGGAGGGACGGGCGGCACGACGGCCCGGCCCGCGCCCGAAGCGTGCGGCACGGCGGGATCGCCAGGTGAAGGCGAAGACGGCGAGCGGCTACCATGGTGCCAGGGCGTCCCGGTCGGGGTCGCCGATGCCGCGACCATCGCCCGCCGGGCCGTGGAACGGCCTGTGAAACCGGAGGTCTCCGTCATGGTGACACGCGCCGCGTCGATCGCGATTCTTCTGGGTGCGTCGTGCGTCGCGATCGCGCAGGGTTTTTCCGAGCAACCCGCCGAACTCCAGCCGACCGTGGTCGAGGGAGGCGTGCTGTTCCGCTGCAAGGCGCCGGGTGCGAAGGTGGTCTACGTCGCCGGCGACTTCAACGACTGGGCCCGCAATCAGGCCGGCCTGATCACCGACGCCGCCTTCGCGATGGATGGACCGGACGGGCAGGGCATCTGGAGCAAGATCGTGAAGCTCCAGCCCGGTCATCAGCGTTTCAAGTACTGTGCCGATGGCGATCCCGAGGGCTGGTTCGCGCCGTCGAACGTGGAGTGCCGCGACGGGGATGGCAACGCCGTGTTCCGCCTCACCAAGGACGGTCGTGTGGTGCTCGGGCGCATGAAGAACGACGCGTTGCGGCCCCGGGTGGCGGACGGCGTGGTCACCTTCCGGCTCCACGCCCCCGAGGCGACGACGGTCCATCTCGCCGGCGATTTCAATGGCTGGGCCAACAACGCCGACGGCGTCGTGACGAGTGAGGCGTGCGCGCTGACCGGCCCCGACGCCGAGGGGGTGTGGACGATCCGTGTGCCGCTCGCGAAGGGGCGGCATCTCTACCAGTTCGTGATCGACGGTCGGAAGTGGATCCTCGACCCGAACGGACGCGGGGACGACGGGTTCACCCGATCGCTGCTCGTGATCGAGTGACCGGCCCACCGCAGCCGGCGACACCTCTCTCCCGTGCGCGCCGGGGCTGCTTCGGCAACCTGGCGCCTCTGGGTTGATTCGCCCCACGGGCGCCCGTGACCGCTGGAGCGGATCGCACCAGCGGCGGGCCGAAAGGCGCCCCCCTCGCGGCGATTCGATCCGGGAGGGCGCAAGCCGCCAACGGAAAAACCGCCGAGTAAATCGCGTATTCAGGCGGGAACACGACCACCCCCCCAGACTGGGCGGGTATTGGCACGCGCCTTGCTTCTGGATGGGAGTGGCAGGGAACCGCGGAGCGGTTCCGAAGGGGCTTTTGGTTGGTCCATGGCGACCCCCGCGGTGGCCGTGGGTCGGTGTGCGGTCTTCCGGCAATCGGGCTGGCACTCGTCGTTGACTCGGGTTGGGCGGGCAGGTCGATGGGCCTGTCGAGCGACCTGCGAGCGACGCCGTGTGCCCCGTGACTGACGGGAGTCCTCACACCGGTTCCGAAACACTCCCATCTCTCACGTAAAGGATTCTCTCGTGGCGCGTGCACAAGGACGGTGCGTTCTTTCCAAGGGATTTGGCGGTTCGGTTCCGGCGATGTCTCCCGCTGGCGGGCCGGCGGCCAGCATGCCGACGGTCGGGGCGCGGGTGGTTCGTCGTCGCGGTCGCGCCGTGCTGCCCTTCGGCCGGTGGATGGGCGTCGTGTTGGCGATGGCCTGTGCGGCGACCGTGGTGCCGAGCCACGCCACGGAATTCACCTGGACGGGTGGTGGAGCGACGGGGAATTGGAGCGAGGGTTCGAACTGGGGCCCGACGTCGTTTTTCCCTCCCTTTCCCAATCGCGATGGGCACGACCTGTTCTTCAATCTCGCCAATAGGCTGAGTTCGACCAACGACGTTGCCGCACCCACCGTCACCTATCGCTCGATCCAGTTCCTTCCCGCCGGCGGATCGGCCGTGGGCGCCGGTGCCTATACCATCAGCGGCACGTCGCTCGGTGTGTCGGGCACGCTGGCCAATTCGTCCACGAACACGCAGACGTTCACCGTCACGTCGTTGAACACGGCGGGACCGACGGCGACCACCGTCTCGGTCACCGGGGCTCCGATCGTGCTCAACACGATCCTCACGGGATCTGGCGGCATCGCCAAGACCGGGGGGGGCCAACTGAGCATCCTCCGTTCGCCGACGATGACGGGAGCGACGGCCGTCAGCGCCGGCACGCTCATCACGGGCACCGGTGTGACGACCTACGCCGGGCCGCTCAACGTGACGTCGACCGGCACGGTGCAGGTGCTCGGCCCGACCGATTTCGCCGCCGTGACGATGACGGGCGGCCGGCTCATGCCCGGTGGCACGTCGAGCACCTCGTTCATCACGATGTCTGTCGATTCGCTGGCGCTGTCGGGCTCGTCCATCGTGACGATGGGCGTGGGGCAGAAACCCGCATCCGACACGATCACGATCACCGGCACGAACGTCGGTGCGCTGGCGTACGGCGGCACCCTGCAACTCGACTTGGCGGGGCTCGGCACCACGCAGTATCCGATCTTCGACGCGACCTACTCGCTTTTCCAATTCGGTGCCGGGACGGCGACGGGGAACCTCGCCTCGATCACGTCGATCAATGGCGCGGGGCAGTATGCGGGCCTGACGTGGACTCGTAACGGGAGTCTCTGGACGTCCACGGAGTTTTCCGGACAGCCCGGTCTGTATTTCGAGTTCTCGCAGTCGGCCGGCACGCTGGCGGTGGTGCCGGAGCCTTCGACCTACGCGATGGCCGGGCTCGGCCTCGCCGGTGTCGCGCTCATGCGGTGGCGACGCAAGGCTCCCAGGGCCGCGTCGGCGTTGCTGCTGGTGGCCGGCATGATCGTCGGCTACGGCGTATGGCCGGGGCCGTCCCAGCGGCCTGCGACGGCGAGTCGGACGGCGGACGCCGGCGCGCTTCACGCGTGACGGACGTCGGCTGGCTCTCGGCTGGTCGGCCCCCGCGCATCACGCGGGGCCGACCGCCGGTGCCGGGAGTGCGGTTGATCGAACCGCTGGCGATCAACGCGGATGGCACTCGGGCCGGCACGATCACCGCGTCGCTCGTGCCGCAGGTGTCCGCGGATTGACGAGATGGTAGAGCCGCCCGTCCTCGGCACCACCGAGGAAATCGCGGATGCCGTCGCCGTCGAAATCGACCGTCGTCGGGCTGACGTCGTGTCCCTCGATGCTCGTCGGATCGAGGGGGCCCTCGTCGCGGAAACGCCAGCCGGCCGGGTCGGAGGCGACCTGCCGAAGCCAATTGGCGTTCCTTGAATTGACGAGCAGATCGAACCGCCCGTCGCCGTCCCAGTCGGTGATGCACAGCTTGCGGCGTCCGCTCTTGCCGGCACGACCGGGATTGAGCCGTAGCGCCGCCCCCTGCTCGTCGAAAAACGCGCGCCGCGGCGGAAGCACGATCCGGCGCCCATCGCGCACGGCCCGCTCGAACAGGGCGAGGTAGCCCTCGTGATCGAGCATCACCAGATCGGGGAGCCCATCGGCGGTGACGTCGTGGACCACCGGGGTGGTGCGCCACTGGGTGAGCAGGCCGTCACCCTGGGGCGTCCGCCAGCCCCACGCCAAGCGTGGTTGGGGCCCGATCCAGGCGACTTCGATCGGTGCGGCCGCCGCGAGCCGGGGGGCGGTGCGCGTGCCGACGTTCCGCAGCCAGCCGACGTCGCCGAGGATGCCGTTGAAGACCACGTCGGGCAATCCGTCGCCGTCCCAATCGGCCACGCTGAAGGTCGTGTAGCCCCATTTCGCCTCCGCCGGGCCCTGGATGCTGCCGGCGGGACCGGCCATGAGCCGGAAGGTTTCTCCTCCCGCCTCGAGACGCCGCGGCGGCGCCCAACGTGGCAGCGGCACCCCCGGACCGGAGCGGTTCTCGAACCATTCGATGAAACCGGCGGTGTTCCCGGAGAGGATGTCGTCGTCGCCGTCGCCGTCCCAGTCCACTCCCACCGGTGTCGCCAGCGCGCCGCACTTGAGCCGATCGGCCTGTTGGCGGAGAAACCGCGGTGCCGCGAATCGCGGCGTGCCGGCGGGATCGGTGACACCGGTATGGAGGGCGACCGCCACCCGGCCGTCCTCGCTGCCGACGACGAGATCGGGATCGCCGTCCCGGTCCCAGTCGCACGCCACCGGCACGATCATCTGCAATTCCATCCGCCACGGCGATCCGTCCTCACCCGGCAGCGGGACGCCGGCGCCGTACACGGGATCGGCGCGTGTGCCGCGGTTGGCGAAGTAGGTGCAGCCGTCGAGGAACGATCCACAGACGAGATCGAGGTCGCCATCACCGTCGAAGTCGGCGAAGTTCGGCGACGGGCAGCCGAAGACGTCCAGTGCCCTGCCTCCCGCCTCGAGTTGGCGCGGTGGGCCGAACGAACCGTCGTCCCTTCCGGCAAGCACGAACACGAACCCATGGAGGGGGCCCGCCGTCCAGGTGCCGGCGGCGTCGTAGGCGTCGTCCCAGCCGTAATCGCTCCAGTCCTCGATGCCGACCACCAGGTCGGTGCGTCCGTCGCCGTCGTAGTCGACCAGCCGCCACTGGTTGTGTCGTACCTTCGGCCCCTTCGTCTGGCCGTAGCGGGGCTTGTACCAGTCGGCGGCCACCGGCAGGGGTCTGCGTTCGGTGGTGCCGCGGCGGAAAAAGTCGCTGAACTCCACGCCGGGCGCGAGAACCCGCACCGCCCCGCCGACGTCGCTCGGCATCACGTAGTGCACGGTGCCGCTGAGCCGCCGTCCGGCGCGGAAGACGGGAAATGGATCGTCGCCACCCGGATGCTCGAACGACCACACGCCGTTGGACGGCTTGTCGGGGCAGGAGACGAGCAGGTCGATGTCGCCGTCCCCGTCGGCATCGGCGGGCACCGGCCAGGCCCACAAGCCGACGCCGAGGTCGACCACGAGGCCGGGTTCGTCGTAGCCGAGCGGGACGAGCTCGGCGGCGCGCGGGACCGCGGTGCCGATCGACGCCGACAGCAGGGCGACGCACCACAGCCCCATCGACCGGTTCACGGCGGTCACGGCGTCGGACTCCCGTGCATCAGTCGTAGAGGAGGTGCGGCGTGCGCCGCGTCACGAACGCCCGCACCCCGGCGGCGGCGCGATCGACCGCCGCCTGTGGATCGCCCCCCTCCCGGACCGCCTCGAGCACCTCCTTGTTGCCGAGGAGGCGGGCATAGCCGTCCACCTTCCAGGCGTCGGCGTGCAGGCGCCGCAGCGCCGCGGCGATCTCCAGTCCGACCCGCACAGGTTCGAACGCCGCGCGATCGGTGATCACGACGTTGATGCCGCCACAGCGTTCCCCCTTGAACGTGCTCGCGTCGGGCGTGAACGCGATCGGCACGAACGCCACCCCGGGGATACGGCGGCCGGCGAGCGCCGCCGCCAATGCCGGCCCGTCGATCCACGGCGCGCCGATCACCTCGAACGGGGTGTCGGTGCCGCGCCCCACCGAGACGTTGGTGGTCTCGAGGAGGCCGATGCCAGGATAGAGAAACGCTTCGGTGAGGCTGCGCATGTTCGGCGACGGGTTGACCCACTCGAGGCCCGTGGCCTCCCAGGCATCGCCACGGCGCCATCCCTCGCAGGGCACCACGACGAGGTCGAGGCCGAGTTTCAACTCGTCGTTGAACAGCCGCGCCAACTCGCCGACCGTCATCCCGTGGCG
Source organism: Planctomycetaceae bacterium (assembly GCA_046086245.1). Taxonomy (GTDB): domain Bacteria; phylum Planctomycetota; class Planctomycetia; order Pirellulales; family UBA1268; genus F1-20-MAGs016. The sequence continues at coordinate 19,543 of JBJSXB010000300.1, forward strand.
CAGCGGCAAGGGGTGCCATCCGACGAACGACTCGCTGCCCGGGTCGAGCATCGGGCCCGCCACGTCGACCCCGTTGATCGGATTGGGACGGTCGAGCACCACGAACCGTTTGCCCGCCGCCGCCGCTGCCTTCATCGCCTCGCCCATCGTGGAGACGTAGGTGTAGAAGCGACAGCCGATGTCCTGGATGTCGTAGACGAGGGTGTCGAGATCGGCGAGCATCTCGGGAGTGGGCCGCCGTGTCTTGCCGTACAGGCTGCGCACCGGCAGGCCGGAAGCCGGATCCTTCGCGTCGGGTACGTCGGATTGGTCGAGCGCCCCGGCGAAACCGTGCTCGGGGCTGAACAACGCCACCAGCTGCATGCCGGGTGCCGCATGGAGCACCGCGGGGGTGCCGCGCCCGTCGCGCGTGCGGCCGGTGTGGTTGGTGATCAGGCCGACGCGCCGGCCCGCGAGCTGCCGAAAGCCGTCGCGCTCCAGGACGTCGATGCCGGCCAGCGCCCGGGAGGTCGGTTCGCGCGTCGGCGACGGCGCTTCGATCGCCGCCACCGCCACCGATCCGATCCGCGCCGCGAGCGGGTTGACGAGGCCGTCGCCATCGGGGTGGAGGCGGCTGGAGAGGAAGATCACGAACAGGTCGAGGCGCGGGTCGATCCACAGGCTCGTGCCGGTGAAGCCGCCGTGGCCGAAGGCCGCTTCGGTGTAGAGATCGCTGCGATTGGAGGAGAACCCGCTGCGCTTGTCCCAGCCGAGGCCGCGGAGGCCGCCACCCGGAACCCGCCAACTCCGCGTCATTTCGGCGACGGCGCGCGACGAGAGGATCGGCGCGGCGGGATCGGGGCCGGCCGCGAACAACGCCGACACGTACCGTTCCAAGTCGGTGGCGGTGCCGAACAATCCAGCGTGGCCGGCGATCCCTCCCAGTTTCCACGCCCGGGGATCGTGGACCTCGCCGCGCAGCGGCACGCCGTCGCGTGGCTCGGTGGGTGCGATCCGGGGACGACGGTCGGCGGCCGGCAGGAAGCCCGTATCGACCATGCCGGCAGGCGCGCAGATCCGCTCCCGCACGTGGTCGGCGAGCGACCGGCCCGACAGCTTCGCCACCAACTCGCCGAGGACGATGAAATTGACGTCGGAGTAGATGAAGCGCTCGCCGGGCGGGGCGAGCGGTTCGAGTTCCATGATCCGCTCGATCGCCTTCGTCGGCCCATCGAGATAGTCGGCCAGCGGGTTGTCGGCGATCAGTCCGCTCGCATGCACGAGCAGATCGCGGACGGTGATCTTGTCCTTGCCCTTGGCGGCGAAGGCGGGAAAGTGGCTCGCCACCGTGTCGGAGAGCCGCAGCTTGCCATCCTCGACCAACTGCATCACGGCGGTTGCCGTCGCGACCGGCTTGGTGAGCGAGGCGAGATCGAAGATCGTATCGACGGTCATCGGCTCGACGGCGGGCGTCACCTGGCGATCGCCGATCGCCGCGAGCCAGCCGATGGCGCCGCGCCTGCCGATGCAGACGACGCACCCGGGCAGACGGCCGGCGGCGATCTCGGCCGTGACGAGGGGCTCGATGCGTCCGAGCACGTCGGCCGAGAGGCCGATCGTCACCGGGTCGACCACCGCGATGTCCTGCGCGGCCGCGAGCCCCGCGAGCACCACCCAGCCGACGACCAACGATCGCACCGCGTCCATTCGACCCTTCATACCGGCATCCTCCGAGGAAACAGCGTCGCCGCCACCGCGCCCGCCACCACCGTCACGCCGGCGCCGATCGAGGCGTACCACGGCCAGGCGATCTTGATGCCGTGACCGGGCAGGATGAATTGCACGGCGAGCAGCGCCGCCAATCCACAGGCGGCCCCCGCCAGCGCGGCCAACTGCCCGACACGCGTGGTCGTCACCCCGAGGACGAACACGCCCAGCAACAAGCCGGCGGAGTAGCCGGCGATCGTCAACGCCCGGCTGACCACGGTCGCGTCCACCGCGGCGGCGCCGATGCCGACGGCGATCTGCACCACGCCGAAGCCCACCGTCAGCCAGCGGGTCAAGGCGAGGGCCGCGTCGGCGGGCAGCGGATCGTCGCGGCCGGACGCGGCCCGCAGCGGCAACCAGACGTCGTGGATCATCGACGATGCCGAGGCGTTGAGCGAACTGGCGATCGTCGACATCGCCGCGGCGAGGATCGCCGCCAACAACAGCCCGATCAGCCCCGTGTTCGCCGGAAAGTGCCCGACGATGAAGGTCGCGAAGATCTCGTCGGCCCGCGCGGGGGCGGGTTCGC
>JBJSXB010000301.1:0-8597 GCA_046086245.1 Planctomycetaceae bacterium
GCATTCGGCCGGCGGGGAAGCCGCCTTCAACGCGGCCGCCTCCCGCGAGAGTTTGAACTCGGGGCCGGCCGGGAAGTACTGGATGTCGTCCTGGAGGTAGTACGCGCTTGGCAGCGTCTGGCCGCCGATGTCCACTTGGCATCCGGTCAGCAGCACCGATCCCACCGCGAGGCAACCGAGCATGCCGGCGACCCGGGACCTTGGGGTGACGGCTTTCCTGGCGTGGTCGATGGCGTGCATGGATCGGATTCCCGGCGGGCGAGCGACGGAACGACGTGCCTCATCCATCGGCCGCTACGACCGTCAAACTTTGGACGATCGTCACCAGCCCTCGATTCCATTCCAAAGACCGGCCGGTGGCGCCGACGCAGCCCGGCCAGATTGCCCGCTTTGAAACGGCCCGCCCGAGAACCGCCGGATGACCGGACGCACGCCATCCCGTCGCCGACGGCCCGGCCAACTGTTCACCACCCGTAGGCAAGCGCCGCAGTCGCCGGACCCGACGCGTTACAACTAACGAGATGGCACCCCTCCGCGAGACACGGCGAGCCGGCCGCTGGATCGACCTCATCGTGGTGGCGGCCGCGCTCGTTCCGTCCGCCTGGCAGTCGGCGGGGGCCCAGCAGCCCGTGTTGCCCCCCGGCACGGGTTCGCCGCGGGGCATGCAGACGGTGCCGACGCCCGGATACGACGCCGCCCTCACGGCGCTCGCCGCGGGGGAGACGGCCCGGGCCTTGGAGATATCCACGGCTGAATACCGCAGTGGCATCCGTGTCGGGAGCCGACGCTGGCTCGACTCGGTGGCGATGGCGGCGGTCATCGGCGAGTGCGAATACGAGACCGGGCGCATCCGCGAGGCGGTCGCCGCGTACGAAGAGGCGCTGCTGCTGGCAGCTCAACACGGCGACTGGTTGCTGGCGGTGCGTTTTCCGTCGACGCCGCTCCAGGCCGCCGTGCGCCCCAAGGTGGCGACGTGGTACCGCGGTCGCCGGGCCACGCGTCAGGCAGCCATCCCTCCGACGGCCCTGATCCAGCACGCCGGCAGCGATCCGCAGGAGGTGCTGCAGAAGGGGGGCGTGTTGTCGGCGGCCTTCTCCTCCACCGTGCGTCCCGAGGAGATCGTGCGCGCCATCGAGATCGCGCTCTACCGGAGAAGCGAACTGCTCGGCGAACTGGCGCGCGATGGCACGGCGCTGCAGGAGATCGCACGCGTGCTGCAACGGCGGCCGGCGCCGCCCAACCACTTTTCACAGGCCTGGATCGACGTCCTTCTCGGCACGGCGTACTTCGCACAGGGCAAATCGCAGCAGGCGGTGCCTCTGCTCGAGCGCGGCATGTCACTGGCGGACGGACTCGATCACGGCCTCACCGGCTGGGCGCTGATCGTGCTCGGCCGCATCGCCCTCGAGTCCGGCAACGCCGATGCCGCCGCGACATTGTTCGAGGACGCCGCCGCCGCCGCCGCCGAAGCCCGCGATGCACGCGCCGTGGAAGAAGCTCTGCGACTCGCGTTCGCATCGCGCATGGCAGGCGGCGACGGCGGGGTGCCGGCGGCGATCGGCGCCGCCTGCGAGTGGGCCAGGGGCGAGTTGCCCGCCCTCCGTGCGAACCTGCTGGCACTCGAGGCGGAGGCGCTGGCGATCACCGGTGACGCGCCGGGGGCGGTGGCGCGATTGAAGGCGATCGATCCGCGGATCCTCCAGGTGAACCAAGGGCGCGGGGGCATCGCCGCCCAGGCGGCTTACGCGAACGCCCTGGCCGCGTTCGCCGCCGGTGACAACGCGGCGGGAACCGCGGAGTTCGACCGGGCGCTGGCCATCGCCCGGCCTCGTTCGCCGCGGCTCCATCAACTCGGTCTCGCCGTGGAACGCTCGATGGCGGGTGCGGCCGGGATGTCGGACCGGCAGGCCGACGCGCTGTTCTCGCGACTCCTGGCCGATCCCGCGCCGCGCGAGTTCGGGCTCGATCCGTTGGCCAGTCTGACGGTGATCTCGACGCCACGGCAGGAGGCCTTCGACGCTTGGTTGGTCGCCGCGGCGCGGCGGGGAAGCGAAGCCTTTTTGGCGGCCAGCGACGCCGCCACGCGGGCCCGTTGGTTGGTCCGGCAGCCCTTCGGCGGGCGACGGATGGCGATCGAACGGATCCTCGACGCCGACCCGGCGGCACTCGACGCCCCGGCCGCCACCCGTCGCGCGGCCCTGCTGGCTCGCTCTCCCGATCTGTCGCGGCTCCTCGCCGACACCCAGCGGATCCGCACCGGCCTTTCCACCGCCATCCTCGAACGCGGAGGTGACGCCGCGGACACCGACGCCGTGCCGTCGCTGCCCGGAGCGGCCGCGGACTGGCAGGCGTTTCTCGATGCCACCGCGAGGCGCCGCGGATTCGTGGATGTGATCGCCGCGGGCCGTGATCCCACGGTCATCGACTTCCCGCCGGCCGCCGGTGCCGATGTCCGCGCGCGGCTTCGGCCCCGCGAGATGGTGCTGTCGTTCCACTGGACCGCGACCGGCCTGTACGGCGCACTCGAGTCGCGCGACCGGGTCGCGCTCTGGCAGGTGCCCCAGCCAGCGGCGGTGTATCGCGAATTGGCGACTTTGTTCCGCGAGATCGGTCTCTTCGAGGGCACCGTACCGGTGACGAGCGACAACCTTTCGGCAGGCCGGTGGCGCGACTCCGTCGCGACCCTCGAACGGCTGCTGTTCGAACCCTCACGGGTCGCGTTGGGCGCCGGCATCGACGACCTCGTCATCGTCCCCGACGGCCCGCTGTGGTATCTGCCGTTCGACCTGCTCCCGGTCGGTTCAGGTGCGGACGACGACGCGCGGCGCCCTCTCGGCGAGATCTGTCGAACCCGCATCAGTCCGACGCGTGGACTGGTGTGCCTTCGCACCGCCGCGCCGCGGGCCGCCGGTGCGCTGGGCATCCATGCCGGGCGGCGGACGAGGGGGGCGAGAATCGGAGAGAGCGATTGGGTCGTCGACCACCTGTCCGAGCGGATCGATCGGGTCTTGCCGCTGCCCTCCCGCACGCCCGCCAGGGCGCTCGGACTGGCCGCTTCGCTCTGCGAGAATCTCCTGGTCCTCGATGAAATGCCGCTCGACGCCCCGATCGGTCCGCGGCCGCTGCTGGTCGCGGGCGTCGATCGTGGGGCCGATCGGTCGCCGGCCGGCGTGACCTTCGCCGATTGGCTCGGTGCTCCCGCCAAACGTCCGCGCTGCGTCATCCTGCCGGACGTCCAGACGCCGATGGTGGAGGCCACCGCCGCCGGCCGCGGTGGCGAAGAACTGTTCGAGATCGCGATGACGTTGCTCGCCGCCGGCGCCGAGAGGGCGCTGGTCAGCCGGTGGAGAATGGCGGGCAGGGCCTCGGTCGATCTGATCGGCGAGTTCCTCATCGGCCTGGACGAATCCGACCGCGAGGACGCCGCGGAGCTTTCCCCGCCGGGCGCGGCGAGTTGGCGCCGCGCCGTGGAGATCGTCGGTGCCGAAGCGCCCGATCTCGCCGCCGAACCGCGCATCCGCCCCGATCCCGATAGCCGCCTCGTCGATGCCCGGCACCCGCTCTTCTGGGCCGGTTACATGGTGATCGAGCCGGGGTCGGCCTCCAAACCACGGGGGCCCCGATGACCGTCGCCGAACCACTCGCGGCCCTCGCCGGAGGCGACGCCGCCGTCTGGGGAGGTTTGGCGGCGGCGAGTTTCGCCGCCGGGGCGGTGAACGCGATCGCGGGGGGAGGCACGATCATCGCCTTCCCGGTGATCGCGGCCGCCTTGCCTGCCGACGCGGCGCGACTCGTATCCGCCAACGCCACGAGTACCGTCGGCCTCTGGCCCGGGGCGGTCGCCGCCGCCTGGGCGCTGCGGCACACGCGGGATGCCGATCGGCAGTGGACGGCTGGATCGTTCGTGCCGAGCATCGTCGGCGCGGCCAGCGGCGCGGCGCTGGTGCTGGCCTCACCGACAGGCTGGTTCGACGCGGTCGTACCCTGGCTGATTCTCACGGCGGCGGTGTTGTTCGCCGTGCAGCCGTGGATCGTATCGCGACCGTTCCGCTCGCGACACGGCGGAATGGCGCCAGTCATCGCGGGCTGCGGCCAGTTCCTCGTCGCGCTCTACGGCGGGTATTTCGGCGCGGGTATCGGGATTCTCGTCCTCGCCCTGCTGGGCAGCAGCGGCGTCACCGACATCCACCGCGCCAACGCCGCGAAGAATCTCCTCACCACGGCGATCAACGGCACCGCGGCGGCGGTGTTTGCCATCGTGTCGATCGCCGGGATCCCGCTCCGGCCGAACGACGGCGCTGCGTGGGGGGTCTCGTGGCCCCACGCGATCGTGATGGCCTGCGGCGCGGTCGGGGGAGGCCTCGCCGGGGCGCTGCTCGCGCGACGCATGCGGCCGGCGGTCGTGCGGCGGGTGGTGGCGATCATCGGGTTCGCGCTGGCGGGCTATTATCTGTGGCGACAGTACGCCTGACTTCGGCACCGCCCGTTTTCGCTCCCGCCTGGCGACCCTCATGCTCGTCTCGACCGATCGCCTCACGAAGCGCTACGGGCCGTTCACCGCGCTCGATTCGATCACGCTGGCGATCGCCCCGGGAGAGACCTTCGGTCTCCTCGGCCCCAACGGCGCGGGCAAGACGACGCTGGTGCGCCTGCTCCTGGGATTCATCGCCCCGTCGGCGGGCAGCGCGACCGTGGCCGGCCACGACTGCGTCCGCGACTCGATCCGGGTTCGCGCCGCGACCGCCTACCTGCCGGGTGAAGCCCGCTTGTTCCGGCGCATGGACGGCCATCAGGTGCTCGACTTCTTTTCGCGACTCCGCCCCGGTTGCGACCGGGGCCGATCCGCGGCCATCGCCCGCCGCCTCGATCTCGATTGCGGCCGCCAGGTCGCCCGGATGAGTACCGGCATGCGACAAAAACTCGCCCTCACGGCGGTCTTCGCCACCGACGCGCGCCTGATGATCCTCGACGAACCTACCGCCAACCTCGATCCGAGCGCCCGCGCGGAAGTGCTGAATCTCGTCCGCGAGTGCCGGGCCGAGGGACGGACGGTGATGTTCTCGTCGCACGTCCTCTCGGAGGTCGAGGCGACCTGCGACCGCGTCGGCATCGTGCGGTCCGGCAGGCTGGTGCACGAAGTGGCGGTCGATCAACTGCGCCGCCGCCACCGCATCACGGTACGACTGCGGCAGACGCTCGCCGACGCGAAGTTTCCCATGGGCGTCACGCCGCGGCACGGGCCCGATGGGGCGTTGATTCTCGACGACGTCGCCGACCTGCCGCCGCTGTTGGGATGGCTGGCGACGCTGGCGGTGGCCGAAATGCGGATCGAACCGGTCGGTCTCGATGCCGTCTACGACACCTTCCATCGACCATCGGCGGCCCTCGATCATGCCGCAGTGCCGCGACCGGAGCACGCACCATGACCGCCTCGGAGGGGCCGGATCCCCGGCCGTCGGCTTGGTGGAATCGTGCCATCTGGCACAAGACGTGGGGGGACCAGCGCGTCCTGTTCCTGGCACTCGTCGTTCTCTGGACCATCTTCCCCTGGCTGTTCATCTGGTTGTCATCGCAGATCCAACTGAGCGCGTTCCAGGGATTGCTGTCGTTCATCCCCAAGGATTGGCAGAAACTCTCCGGCGTGCCCTTCGCGGAGGTCGCCACGCCGGCCGGGCGCGTCGCCCTGGCGTTCGTCGATCCGGTCGTGGTGCTCGCGGCGACGGTGTTCGCCATCACGCGCGGGAGCGACGCGGTGGCGGGGCAACTCGAACGGGGCACGCTGGAGATGGTGCTCGCGCAGCCCTTGGGCCGTAGCGCCTTCTTCGTGACCCAGGCGACGGCCACGGTAGCGGCGGCGGCGCTGTTGTGCGCCGTGCTGCTGGCGTCGATATGGTCCGCGGTGGCCTTGGGGCCCTGGGCCGGGGAGGTCGAGCCGTCGCGATTCATTCCGCCGGTGCTCAACGTCTTCGGCCTGATGGTCTGCATCTCCGGACTGGCGACCTTAGTGTCGGCCGCCGAGAGTTACCGCTCCCGCACGATCGGGATCCTGTGCGGCTTTTACGTGACGTCGCTGCTTGCGAAGTTGGTCGGTCGGTTCGTCTCCTCGCTGGGTTGGGTGGGATGGCTGTCGGTCTTCAACGCCTACGAACCGCAGCGGCTCGTCGGTGCCGACGGCAGCGGTTGGGCCCTGGTGGCCGGTTACGACGCGGCCCTCCTCGGGATCGGGCTGGCCGCATACGTCGCCGGCGGCGTGATCTTCGCCCGCCGCGATCTTCCCGCCCCGTTGTGACTCCCCGGCCGCTCACCGCGACCACGATGGCAGGGTCGACGGCGCGGCACCATACTGGGACCGGGTCCACAGGGTCCGCAGGATGCAAGGGAGGCAGCAGATGCTGACGGCACGACGGCGGTTGCGCGGCAGGAGGATCGGGTGGGTGCTCGCGGCGGCGGTCGTAGGCGTCGCCCCGATGGCCGTCGGCGCACACGCGGCGGACGAACCGGCGGCAGGCACCGTCGTCGGCGAGGAGGGGCAGGCCGACCTCGACGCGGCGGTCGAGAAAAAGCTGTCGATCCGTCGCCTCGACGATTACGCCGAGGTGCTCGACCTGTGCCGGGCCGCCCTCCGGAAGGGGCTCGGCGACGACGCGCGCGTCTTCGCCGAGGATCTCCTCACCGGTACGCTCGTGGATCGGGCGGAGATGGTGGTCGAGGCGATCTTCGGAGGGCGGGCACCCGATCCTCAATGGCCGCAGATGCGCTCGTTCGCGTTACGGGATCTCAACGAGGCGATCGATCGCAAACCCGATCTCGCGGCGGCCCATCTGGCGATCGCCCGCCTCGAGGGCCTTCCGCGCGGTGACCGCGATCGCGCCATCGCGGCCGCGACCCGTGCCATCGATTTTGCCGCCGACGACAAGCTGCTCGCCGCCCGCGCCCACCTCATGCGAGGCAACCTCGCCGAAGACACACCGGAAGAGCGACTCGCCGACTACGATCGCGCCGTCGAACTGGCGCCTGGTGACAAGGATGTGCGCCGCACGCGCGGGCTTTTCCACCTGTTGGCGGGCGATTTCGCGAAGTGCCGCGCCGACCTCGAGGCGGCGATCGTCGCGGATCCGGCCGACGCGTCGCTGCACGAGGCCCTCGGGACCGCCGCGTTGATGGACGATCGCCTCGACGACGCCCGGCAATCTTTCGATCGCGCGCTGGAGCTCGACCCGGAGAGCCTCGGAGCCCTGCTGCAACGCGCCCGCACACGTGCCCTCGGTGGCGACCGCCAATCGGCCGTCACCGATCTCGACACGGCCGTCGCCCTCGAGCCCGACAACCCGGAGCCGCGTTTGCTCCGCGCGAGGATCCGTCAACAGATGGGAGACGAGCGCAGGGCGCTCGCCGACGTGGAGCGGGTGCTGTCCGACCGACCGGACGAGCCGGCGGCCCTCGAGATGCGCGGGTTGATGGCGGCCGAACGCAACGACTATCCGGCGGCGATCGACGATTTTCGGCGTCTCGCGCGGCTCAATCCCGACAACGCCATGCTCGCAGCGCAGCTCGGCATGCTCTATCTCGCAGCCAAGCAACCGCGGGCCGCGATCCAGCGGTTCGACCGGGCTCTCGAGCTCGACGAAGCCTCGTTCCTCGCCCGCCGTGGCCGAGGTGACGCGGCCTTGGCGATCGGTGACCACGCCGCCGCGCGCGTCGATCTCGAACGCGCCGTCGAACTCGAACCCGAGGACGACTCGGTGCTCAACAACCTGGCCTGGTTGCTCGCCACCTCGCCCGACGATCGGATCCGCGACGGGAAACGGGCGATCGAGATCGCCACCAAGGCATGCGAACGGAGTGCATGGAAGAAGGCCCATATCGTCTCCACGCTCGCCGCCGCCTACGCCGAGGCGGGTGACTTCGACACCGCCCGCCGCTACAGCCGCCAGGCGGTCGACATGGAAGACGACGCGGAGGAGGTCCGGCAGCAACTCCGTGCGGAGTTGGCCAGCTACGAGAACGAGCGACCGTGGCGGGAGCGTCAGCAGATGGACGACACCGAAGGAAACGCACGTCCATCGTCGTCCCCGCCGCCAGCGGCGGGCGATGGGCGCCTTCCGCCCCGCCGTCCATTCGATTGACGGGGCGCTCAGCGATCGACGCTGCCGAGAGGTGCCCGGCGTCGAGATGCGCTGCGCTCAGACGACCGGTGGGCGATGCAGCGCGGCGCTTCAGGGCGGCCCGGCGTAGCCCCGGGCCGCGGCTTTGGCCGCGGCGGCCCGCCGCGAATTACCGGCGAGTTTCCAGGCGTCGGCCGCGAGCCCCAGGGCGATCACCCGTTCGCGCGGCCGTTCATCGGCAGCCAGCGACGTGGCCAGCCTCTCCGCTGACTTGGCGACCTCGGCAGCCCGGTCGGGACGCAGCACGCGTAGCGGAATGTCGCCGAGCGCCTCCAGTTCGACACCGATCGCGTCGAAGCGAAAATGCTCGGCCGCCAGGGCGACGGCCGATTCGATCCGCGTTGGATCGCCGCTGGCGGCCCCCAACCGGATCGACTCCTCGAGAAACACCCACTTCAACGTGGGATCGTCCTCTTCCGCCGCCGCCTGCTC
>JBJSXB010000302.1:0-14428 GCA_046086245.1 Planctomycetaceae bacterium
CTCGTGGGCGGTGTTGAGATCGCCGCGGAAGTACAGCGGCAACAGGAACCGGACGATCGCCAGGCGGCCGAGCATGTAGCCCAGCGGCAGTTGCAGGAAGCGCATCCCGGCATCGCCGAAACTCTCGCCGGGCACACTGAGGACGGTCGCGGCGCTCGTTTCGGTGGCGACGATCGAGCCGAGGATCACCCACCAGGGCAGATCACGGTCGCCGAGCAGGTAGGCATCGAGCGACCGCGTGCGGCCGCCGGCGACCACCCCGATCCCCACGGCCGACGCGAGAAAGAGGACGAGCACCGCGACGTCCACCGGACCGAGCACCGCGTTCATCGGAGCATCCACCGTGGCGCGGTGCGGGGCGGCGGGCGGACCGCCGCGGGAGGCGACCCCCGGGGCGGGTCGTCGAGGAGTATAGTGTGGCTCATGCCAGCGCCCACGACCGAGGCGAACAATCCCGCGTCCGCCGCGATCGATTCCCTCGACGCGCGCGGCATCGTGCGGGTGATGGTCGGCGAGGATGCGGCCGTGCCCGGCGCCGTGGCGGCCGAGTCGGAGGCGATCGCACGGGCGATCGAGGTGATCGCCGACCGCCTGCGGGCCGGTGGCCGACTCGTCTACATGGGGGCGGGCACGTCGGGTCGGCTCGGCGTACTCGACGCGAGCGAGTGCCCGCCGACATTCAGCACCCCGCCGGGACTCGTGGTGGGGCTGATCGCCGGCGGCCCCGACGCGCTCACGCGCGCCATCGAGGGGGCGGAGGACCGTCCCGAACTCGGCGTCGCCGACCTCGAGCGGATCGGGATCGCGGCCGCCGACGTGGTGGTCGGGATCGCGACGAGCGGCCGCACCCCCTACGTGCTCGGCGGCCTCGATCGGGCACGGCAGGCGGGGGCGTTCACGATCGCCGTGGCGTGCAGCCCCGCGTCGGCGGTGGCAGCCGCCGCCGACCTGGCGATCGTGCCGCTGGTGGGCCCGGAGGTGATCGCCGGTTCGACGCGGCTCAAGGCGGGCACCGCCACGAAGCTGGTCCTCAACATGCTGTCGACCGGCGCGATGATCCGCCTCGGCAAGACGTATGGCAACCTGATGGTGGATCTGCGGGCGACCAACTCGAAGCTTCTCGACCGCAGCCAGAGGATCGCCGCGCGGCTCACCGGGCTCGACGAGCCGTCCGCGGCGGAGTTGCTCGCCCGACACGACGGCGAGTTGAAGACCGCGATCGTCGCCGCCCGGCGTGGCGTGAGCGGCGCCGACGCGCGACGCCTCCTCGCGGCCGCCGCGGGGCAGCTGCGCGGCGCCCTCGAGGAGGGCGTGCCGCCGCCGCCCGTCGCCACCGATCTCGTGATCGGGGTCGATGGCGGGGGCAGCGGGTGCCGTGCGGTGATCGCCCGCCGGGCGGAGGGTGAACCGGTGCCGTGCGGCCGTGGCTGCGCCGGGGCGGCCAATCCGCGCGCCGTCGGCGTGCCCGCCGCCGCGGCGGCGATCCGTGCGGCGCTGGCCGAGGCCTTCACCGCGGCGGCCGTGGAGCCGCGACGGGTGGCGGTGGCGTGCCTCGGCCTCGCGGGGGCGGGACGCGAGACGGACGCGTCGGCGATGGGCGCGGCGCTCGCCGACGTGGCCGACGAGGTGATCGTCACGACCGATGCGGAACTCGTGCTCGGCGACGGCGTCGCGGGGGCGACGGTCGCCTTGGTCGCCGGCACGGGGTCGATCGCCGTGATGCGCCGCGTTGACGGCGGCCTCGAGCGTGCCGGCGGTTGGGGCGCCGTGATGGGCGACGAGGGGAGCGGCGCGTGGATCGCCGGCAGCGCCTTGGCGGCGGTGGCGGCGGCAGCCGACGGCCGCGGTGCCGAGACCGCGCTCACCCCGCGGTTGTTGGAACGCTACGGTGTCCGTCGTCCGCAGGACTTGGTGACGCTCGTGCAGCGGCCGGAGTCGAGCCGCGCCGAATTCGCGCGGCTCGCGGAGGAGGTGGAGGCGGCGGCGATCGCCGGCGACGCGGTCGCACGCTCCATCGTGGACGCGGCCGCGGGCCACCTCGCCGCGCTGGTCACGGCGCTCGCACGCCGCCGGCCGCGGCCCGCCGACCCTTGGGATGTGCACCTCGGTGGTGGATTGCTCGTCCACGCGACGTCGGTCGCCGCCGCCGTGGAGGACCGGGTGCGCCGGGGCCCGTGTCCGCCGGCGCGGGTGGTGGTCGTCGCCGACGCCGCGATCGCCGCGACGCGGATCGCGGCGCGGCGTGCGGCCGGACGACGCTGAACGCCCGGCCGGAGGCGGAGTGATGCCGATGGAATGTGGGATCGACCGGCTCCGCGGGGACGACCTCCGGCACCTCGCCGGCCGCCGGGTGGCGGTCGTCGCCCATCCGGCGAGCGTCGCCGCCGACGGCCGGCACACGCTCGACGTGCTCGTGGCCGCCGGCGTCGACGTGGTGGCGGCGTTCGGTCCGCAGCATGGCCTGCGCGGCGAGCAGCAGGACAACATGCGCGAAACCGCCGACGCCCGCGACGCGCGCCTGGGCATCCCGGTGCACAGCCTGTACGGACGGGTGCGCCGACCTTCGCCGGAGATGCTCGCCGGATGCGACGTGATCGTGATCGACCTGCAGGACGTCGGGTGTCGTGTGTACACCTTCCTGACGACGCTGCGCTACGTCCTCGAGGAAGCCGCGCGGGGGGGCAACGAGGTCTGGATCCTCGACCGCCCCAATCCGGCGGGCCGCGCGATCGAGGGGCTGCGCCTCGAGGCTGGCGAGGAGAGCTTCGTGGGGGCGGGACCACTGCCGATGCGGCACGTGCTCACGCTCGGCGAAGCGGCGCGGTGGTTCGTCGACCGGCTGCGCCTCGACGTCGCCTGCACGGTGGTGCCGCTGTCCGGATGGTGCCCCGACGAGCCCCCGGGCTACGGCTGGCCGCTGGGGCGCCGCGCCTGGGTCAACCCCAGCCCCAATGCGGCGACGCCGTGGATGCCGCGCTGCTACCCGGGCACGGTGCTGCTCGAGGGGACGTGGCTGTCGGAGGGCCGGGGCACGACGCGGCCCCTGGAGTCGTTCGGATTCCCGGGCATCGACGGTGCGGAGTGGTTGGCCGCGATGGCGACGATCGAGCCGCGATGGCTGGCGGGATGCCGCCTCCGACCCTGCTGGTTCGAGCCGACGTTCCACAAGCATGTCGGCCGGTCGTGCGGCGGGGTGCAGATCCACGTCGACGACGACGCGTACGATCCGCTCCGCTTCCGCCCGTGGCGTCTGGTCGCCGCCGCCCTCAAGGCGTTCCGCGGGCTCCGCCCCGACGAGCCGCTGTGGCGCGACTTCGCCTACGAGTACGAGTACGAACGGCGCGCGATCGACGTGATCTGCGGAGGGCCGCGGCTGCGTCACTGGGTCGACGACGCGGGCGCGACGGGCGCCGACCTCGACGCCCTCGCGACGGCCGACGAGGAGTCGTGGCGCGACGAACGGCGTCGCTGGTTGCTCTATCCCGACGGTCCCGCCGGGTCCGTCACGGCGTGATCGTCCCGCTCGGCGGCCGCCACGCGGGCCGTCACCGCCAGATCGGCGGTGACGTTCACGGCGGTGGCGGCGACGTCGGGGACGAAATCGACCGCCAGCAGCAAGCCGAGCGGCTCCAGCGGCAGTCCCAGCGACTGCACGAGGGGCAGCGACGTGCTCATCAGGCTCGCCTGGCCCGGCAAGCCGACGGCACCGAGGCTGATGACCACCGCGAGCAGCACCGCCATCAGCAACGCCGACGGGGGGAGCGTGGTGCCGTCGGCCCAGGCGATGAACGCCGCCATCGTCAGATACTGTGCCGGGCTCGTGATCCGGAACAACGACACCGCCAGTGGTAGCACCAAGCCGGTGACCGAGGCCGGGCAGCCGAGGCGTGTGGTGGCGCAATCGACCATCGCCGGCAGCGTCGCCAGCGAACTCTGCGTGCCGGCCGCGACCGCCTGGGCGGGGAGGACCGCCGCCGCGAATCGTCCGATCGACCGACCCCGGCGGCGGTCGCCGGCGCCGCCGACGGCGTACACCACCAGCGCGATCGTCGCGTAGACCGCCAGCAACACCAGCAGATAGACCGCCAGCGCGTTCAATGCCGCGCCACCCGCCTCGACGCACACGGGCACGATCAACGCCGCGACCCCGGCCGGCGCGAGTCGCAACAGCCAGCGCACGATCACCAGCATCGCCTCGGCGATTCCCCGTGCGAGGGCCAGGATCGGCGCCCGGCGCTCCTCCGGAAGCCGTGTCAGCGCGGCGGCGAAACAGAGCGTGAACACGACCACCGGGACGACGGTGCCGGAGGCGAGCGCGGCGAACAGGTTGGGGGGTACCCACGAGGCGATCCCGTCGAAGGCCGGGCCGCCGACGGGGGCGGGGAGCGCCTCGGCGCGCAGTGCGGCGACCAGGCGCGGGTCGGGCGTGCGGGTGGCCAGCAGTGCCGGCGCCATCACGGCGCCCACGGCGCCGCCGAGCAGGGCCAGCGACACCATCCAGACCAGCGCCCGCCGCGCGATCCTTCCGCCGGCGGTCGCACTCGCTTCGCTCACCCCGACGACGAGCATCGCCGCCAACAACGGCAGCACCGTCATCTGCAGCCCTGCCAGCCACAGCCGGCCGATCGGCCGAACCACCCCCAGCACCGCCGCGGTGACCGCGGGGTCGGCGGCAGCGAGCGCCGCGCCGCCGGCACCGCCGACGAGCAGACCGAGAAAAACCAGCGCCGCGCCCTTCATCGCGTTCCGCCCCCGACGACGGCGCTCACGTCGGGCAAGCCCCATTCACGGAGCCGCCCGGCTTCGGGCGCGGGCAGGAGGACGAACGCCGGCCGGGCGTCGCCGCGCAGCCAAGCCAGCAGGCGGCGGAGATCGGTTTCGGCGAAGCCCGTGCAGGCCGACGTCGGCACCCCCGGCGCGGCGTGCAGATGGGCGAAGACGCAACTGCCCATGCCCGCGAGGCCGCGCGGGTTGTGCCCGATGATGAAGCCGATCGCGTACTGGCCGTCGGACGTGGGGGGCAGGTCGCGCCGCATCCGCTCGGTGCTGCCGACGACGGCGGCAACGCCGACGTCACGGCTGCTGACGGTGCGGTTGTAGAGGGGGGATTCCGGCACGTCGATGCACCAATCGTCGCCGTCGAGCGGCCGGTAGGGCAGGCCGGTGTCGAGCCGCGCCGCGGCGCCGAACGCGGTGCCGATCGCGAACACGCCGGCGGGGGAGCGCAGATCCCCCTCGCGCTTCGCGGGACCGGGCAGGCCGGTGGGGTGGAGGCCCAGTCCCCACGCGCAGCCGGCGCGCCCGACGGTCACGTCGACGGGCTCCGCCACCCGTCGCCACGGCGTCGTCCGGTCGCGCTCGAACCAGGCCAGCCGGCCGTCGGTCGCGTTCCACGAAGGGGTCATGACGACGACCACCTGCCGCACGGTGGCGTCGAGCGGCGGGTCGGCCGCGGCGACGACTCCGGTCAGTGCCGCCGCCAGCAGCCCGATCCACCGGCAACGCACGGCGCGGCACCGGTGGCAGGACGGCGGCATCGGCACTCCTCGGTTGCCCCGGCGGACGCCCGGGCGGGGGATCCTCTGATGGTACCGTCACCCCGCCCGGTTGACGCCCCCGGTCCCCGGGCGATACTCGCTCCCGGAGCCGCGCGCCGAACGGCCGTCCACGGAGGGTGTCATGCCCGATGCTGCGTCTTCGCGGCGCCCCGCGAGGCGGATGGTGCTGCTCACCGAAGGGCACTGCGACCCGGTGACGGCGAAGACCGCCAGTTGCCTGCTCCGGTATTGCCCCGGCGAGGTGGTGGCGATTCTCGACGGCACGGCGGCCGGCAGCACCGCCGCCGACGTGCTCGGAGTCGGCGGGGCGATCCCGGTGATCGCGCGGCTGGAGCAGGCGCCGACCGCCGATCACCTGGTGATCGGCATCGCGCCCCCGGGCGGGCGGGTGCCGGCGGCGTGGCGTCCGCTGCTCCTCGAGGCGCTGTCGCGCGGCATGACGATCGTCTCGGGGCTCCACGATTTCCTCGGCGACGACCCGGAACTGGCGGCGGCCGCCCTCCGGCACGGCGCCCGGATCATCGACGTGCGCCGCAACGACGAGCGCGACGTCGCCAGCCGTCTGGGGATCCGCGCCGAGTGCACCCGGATCCTCACCATCGGCACCGACTGTTCGATCGGCAAGATGGTGGCGGCGGTCGAGCTGACGCGGGCGCTGCAGCGCGGAGGGATCGATGCCAAGTTCGTCGCCACCGGTCAGACCGGGATCATGGTCGAGGGGGACGGTTGCCCGATCGACCGTGTGATCTCCGATTTCGTCAACGGCGCGGTGGAAAAACTCGTGCTCGCCAACCAGCATCACGAGGTGCTCGTCGTCGAAGGGCAGGCGACGATCACCCACCCCCGCTACTCCGCCGTGTCGCTCGGGCTGCTGCATGGTTGCATGCCCCATGGCATGATCCTCGTCCACGAACCGGGAAGGCTGCACCACGGCGGCCTGCCCCACGAACCGCTGCCGTCGATCGAACGGGTGAGGGAGGCCTACGAGCGGATGGCGGAGTTTTCCGGTGGGGGCAAGGTGATCGGCGTCGCCCTCAACACCCGTACGCTCGACGACGCGCGCGCCGCCGCCGAACGCCGGCGGATGTCCGAGGAGACGGGTTTGCCCGTCGCCGATCCGGTGCGCGACGGGTGCGACGATCTCGTCGCCGCCGTGCGCCGCCTCCACGAGCGGCGGCGGATCGCCCCGGACGGGGAGGAGCGCCGATGACGCCGTCGACGGGCATCGGCCTCGCCCATGCCACCTTCCAACTGCCGCTCCGCCACGTGTTCACGATCGCGCGGGGCAGCGTCGCGGTGCAGGACACATTCATCGTCCAACTCACCGAGGACGGTCTTCACGGCTATGGCGAGGCGACGACGAATCCGTTCTACGGGCAGACGATTCCGCGGATGGCGGCCGCGGCCGAGCGCGTCCGCGGGTTGCTCGCCGGGGGCACGACGGCGCGGCTCGAGGAGACGCTCGCGCGGCTCGACGCGGTGCTCGCTAACGAGCCGTTCGCACGCTGCGCCATCGACATGGCGCTCCATGATCTCGCCGCGCGGCGGGCGGGGCGCGGGCTGGCGGCGTGGTGGGGGCTCGACCGATCGCGCGGACCGCTGTCCAACTTCACGATCGGCATCGACACGATCGCCGTAATGCGCGACAAGCTCGCCGCGGCGGCCGACTGGCCGATCTTCAAGATCAAGCTCGGCACGGCCGACGACCTGGCGATCGTCCGCGAACTGCGGCGTCATACCGACCGCCCGTTCCGGGTCGATGCCAATTGCGGTTGGACGGCCGATCAGGCGATCGCCTTCTCGGGCCCTCTGGCGGAACTGGGCGTCGAGTTCATCGAACAGCCTCTGCCCCCGGGCGATCCGGCGATGGCGGAGGTGAAGCGCCGCTCGGCGCTGCCGGTGTTCGCCGACGAGAGTTGCGCCGCCGAGGCGGACGTGGCGGCCTGCGCGGGGCTCTTTCACGGCATCAACATCAAGCTCGTCAAGTGCGGCGGGCTGGCGCCGGCGCGGCGGATGATCGCGGCGGCACGCGACCTGGGGCTGGCGGTGATGGTCGGATGCATGACCGAGTCGACGGTCGGCATCTCGGCGCTGGCGCAGTTGCTCCCGCTGCTCGATCATGTCGACATGGATGGGGCGGCACTGTTGGCGGCGGACATCGCCACCGGCGTGCGCGTCGATCGGGGGCGGGCGGTGTTCGCCGACTCCCCCGGCACCGGGGTGGCGTTGCACGGCGGTCCCCTCGACACGGCCAGCCGCGCGGCGTGAGAGGAGGAACGATGCGACCGGTCGGGCGACGACGATGGTGGGCGACGGGCTGCCTCGGCGCCGTCGCCGCGTTGGCCACGGCCCCCGCCGGTGGCCAGGTGCCGGCGCCTGCGGCGGCCCGGACGTCGGCCGACTCGCTCGAGGATGCGTTGCTGCCGCTGATCACCGCGCACGAAGGCCGGGTGGCGGTGGCGGTGGAGCACCTCGAGACGGGCGAGAGCTACCGCCTGCGTGCCGACGAGCCGATGCCGACGGCAAGTCTCGTCAAGCTGCCGGTGATGATCGCTGCCTACCGCGCCGCGCGGCACGACGGCGTCGATCTCGCGGCCGGTGTGACCCTCACTGCCGACGATCGGGTGCCCGGATCGCGGGTGGTGGACCTGCTCTCCGACGGCGCCACCCTGCCGCTGATCGACTGGGTCCGGATGATGATCGCCGCCAGCGACAACACCGCCACCAACCTGGTCGTCGAGCGGATCGGCCGCGGGGCGACGACCGCACTGATGGCGGATCTCGGTCTCGACGAGATCCGACTCCACTCGCTCGTCTACCGCCGCGACACGTCGCTCGATCCCGAGCGGAGCCGGCGCTTCGGCCTCGGCAGCGGAACGGCGTCGCAATTCGTGCGACTGCTGGCGATGCTGCAGCGCGGCGAGTTGGAGGCGCGGGGTGTGATTCCCGCCGGCAGTGGAGCGGCGATCATCCGCCACCTGTACGCCTGCGACGACAGCCGCATGGTGCCGCGCGAGTTGCCGTCGGGCTGGCGCTGTGCGCACAAGACGGGCGGTGTGTCCGGGTCGCGCACCGATGCGGGCATCCTCGTCGGCCCCGGCGGTCCGGTGGCCTACTGCCTGCTCACCACCGACAACGCCGACCGGCGCATCGACGGTGGGGCCGCGGAAGACCTGATCGCCGCCTGCGGGCGCGAGATCGCCACCTATTTCACCGCCCAGGCCGCCGACGACCGGCCGCCGACGCCGCAGATCCTCGCCGCCGGGGCCAGCGGCGTGCTCGTCGAGGAATTGCAGCGCTCGCTCAACGCCCGCCTGCCGCCCGACGCCCGGCTCGGCGTCGACGGCGACTTCGGGCCGGCGACGGCCGCCGGTGTGCGCGCCTTCCAGCGGATCGCGGGGCTCGCCGAGACGGGATCCGTCGACGAGGCGACCTGGCGGGCGCTTGGCCCGCTGCTCACCGCCGATCCGCCGGTTGCCGACCCGGACGTCGTCAACGGGGAGCGCCTGCCGATCGCCGACCCCGACGCCGCGGGATCGCCCCCGCAGACCACGGCGCCGAATTGGGTGATCGTCGATGGCGGCACCGGTCGGCGGTTGGCGGGACGAGACGCCGATGCCCCGCGGCCGCCGGCGAGCATCACCAAGGTGATGACCGCCTTGGTGGTGCTGCGCGAGGCGGCCCGTCAACCGGCGCTGCTCGACGAGACGATCACCGTCTCCACCCGGGCCGGCAAGGAGACCGGTTCGTCGGCGTCGCTCCGTCCCGGCGACCGGCTCCCCGTGCGCGAGATGCTCTATGGCCTGATGCTGCCCTCCGGCAACGATGCCTCGGTCGCGCTCGGCGAACATGTCGGGGCCCGGCTCGCTCCGCCCGCGGGCGCGGCCGAGACGGACGGTGCGGACGACCCGCTCGTCCGCTTCGTCGCGCGGATGAACGCCGTGGCCGACGAACTCGGCCTCACCCGGACCCGCTACCGCAACCCCCATGGCAAGACCGATGCGGGTCACGAGACCACCGCCGCGGAAGTCGCCGCGCTGGTACGGACGGCGATGGCCGACCCGACGTTTCGCGCGATCGTGGCGACACGGCAACGCGGGGCCACGATCACCTCGGTGGATGGCTACGAGCGGCGGGTCGTGTGGAGGAACACCAATCGGCTGTTGCCGATCGCCGGGTATTCGGGGGTGAAGACGGGGACGACCGCGGCCGCCGGCTGCTGCCTGGCCGCATGGGGCGAGCGCGACGGTCGCCCGCTGGTCGTCGTCGTGCTCGGAGCGACGTCGACCGACGCCCGCTACGTCGACACGCGCAACCTGTTCGGCTACGGCTGGTCGCTCCCCACGGACGGACGGCCCTGAAACCGCGGCCGTCATGGCAGGGCCCGTCGACCAGGTCCCGTCGGCTCGGTGGCCTCCGGTCAGCGGCCGGAAGCCGGCGTGTCCGGTGCCACGGCCGATGCCGTCGCGGGCGGCAGATAGCGCTGCAGCGCGATGATCGCGTCGACGAGACTCGTGCCGTCGTCGCGCAGCAGCGGTTCGAGCGGGCACACCACCACGGAGTTGGTCGGGATCCGCATCGGCCGGCCATCCGGGCCGCGCACGGTCGCGGCATGCGAATCGTGGATGATCCAGGGGCCGCGCTCGTCGGCGCCGATCGCCATCATCACGTGGCCGGGCACGTGGACGAGATCACCCGGTTCGAGCGTCGCCAGGGCCGCCATCCGCGCGGCACGGTCGCTGCCGGCGGAAAGCGCCGTGCGTTGGAACGAGGCGTTGCACACGGCCTGATCCTTGCTGTTGCGGGGGAGGATCAGCCCGAGGCTCCGGTAGCACTCGCCGACGAACCCGCTGCAATCGCGCCCTCCCCCGCGATGTCCCCAGCAGTAGCGCTCGCCGAGGAACTTGAACGCCTGGCGGATCAGGTTCGCACGGCTGGCGGCCAGCGGCCCGTGATGGGTGTCGGCCGACCGTGACAGGAGTGCCGGACGGATCGCAAGGCGGCCGTCGGCGGCGCGCGTGGGGAAACGGACCACCAGGGCGCCGAGCGTTCCCTGGCCGTTGACCGGCTCCGCGAACGGCCAGTCGACCACCTCGGGCAGCGCGACACCCATGTCGAGAGAAAGCTCGGAGAGGTCGGGCGCGATCGCCGTGGCCACGGTGCGGACCGTCGCCCCGGTGACGACGCGTGTCGCCGCGGCGGCGAACCCGAGGACGGTGTCGCGGTCGCCTTCCGCGATCGCGTCGATCGCCGCCCAGGCGGCGTAGTGCGGCGCGATGACGAACGCCCAGCGACCGTCGCCGGAGGTGTGCACCACGGCGACCGGCGTGCCCGGGAACAGGGCCGATTCCTGGTACCGATCGATGTCGGTGTCGGTCGGCTTCGTGCGCCCGGGGAGGTCGGTGGGATAGCTGCGGAGGTCGGTGCGGCGGACGCACAGCGCGAAGCGCGGCGTCACCTCCGCGGGCAGCCTGTCGAGCGCCAGCCAGGCGCGCGGTTCCGGGACCGAAGCCGCGCCGTCGGGAACCACCGGCCGTGCCGACGTGCCGGCGGCCAGCGCCTCCACCCATGCCGCCACGGTGGCGGCCGGAAGCGTGCGGGGAAGCCGGGCGAGGTCATGCAGGCCCGGGCCCGCCGCCACCACGCGGGCGTTCTGCGCGGCGACCGCCTCCGCATCGAGCAGCACGCGCTCGCACCCCGGCGCACGGGCGATCCAATACTCGGCGGTGAGTCGCTGCGGAGCGACCGGCGACCAGGGGATTGCGGCGGGATCGTCCGCCCGGCCGGGGAGCGCGGCGGCCGTGGCCACGATCCACGCCGCGACCGTGGCCAGAGGCGCGGGTCGGCCCGTGTGCGTGGCGCGGCTCATGCGACCCTTCCGGCGAGCAGGGAGAGGAACGACGCCAGACCGATGCCGGCCCACGTGCCCAGAAGATACCCCAGCAGGGCGAGGAGCACCGCCACCGGCACCAGCGACGGGCGGTGAGCGGCGGCGAGCAGGGGAGCCGATGCGATGCCGCCGACGCTCGCCAACGATGCCACGCCGCACAGTCCGAGATCGAATCCGAACACGCGCGCCGCCGCCACCATCGCCAGCGCGTGCACCGCCAGCGCCGTGAAGCCGGCGGCCACCAACCAGACCGCGGCGCGCAGCCCGTCGACGTCCCCCTTCGAGGCGAGGGTCACCACCGCGATCGACAGCAGCGCCGCCCCGACTCCCCGCGCGCCGGGGACCCGCGCCAGTGGCGTGACGGCGACCACCAGTCCGGCCAGTGAGGCCACCAGCAGGGTCCAGGTGGGAGGGGTCAGCGGACCGTCGGTCGGCAAACGGCCGGCGATCGCGCGTGCGCAGACGGCCACGGCGAGGGCACCGGCCAGCCACACCAGGACGTGGCCGGGGCTGGCGGGCGGTGTCGCATCGGGCGCCTGGACCATGTCGGTGTCACGGTGACGGGCCCGCGTCCAGGCATCGAAGCGGTCCGCGAAGGGCACGGTGGCGAACAGGAGCGTCACCCAGCAGGCGTAGCAGACGGTATCGACGAGCAACGCCGCCGCGACCATCGCCGGGGCGGCGGCGATGCCCTCGCCGGTGGCGACGAGATTCGCGGTGCCCCCGACCCAGCTTCCGCCCAGACACCCCAGCGCCTGCCAGGCGTTCGCCGGCAGCCACCGGTGCCAGACCAACCAGGCAACCACGAGTCCGCCGAGCACGCTTGCCGCGGCACACGCGAAGGAGGCTAGGCCGTGCGGCCCGAGGCGGAGGATCGCGCGCAGATCGCATCCGGTCAAAAGGAGGAAAACGAGGGCGGGCATGAGATGGGTGCCGATCTCGCGATCCACCCCGATCACCGCGTCGCTCCGGGCCCACAGCCCCGCCAGCGCCAGCGCCGTGGTCGCGAGGTAGGACCAGACGATCGGCGGCACCAACGCGAACGGACGGGGCCAGCGCGTCTCGAGCGCGGGAAACAATCCCGCCAGGGCCAGAAGACTGACGAGATAGCCGGCAGCACCGTCGATCATGGCGTCAGCCTACCGCCAGCCGGACATCCCCCACCGGTGCCGAAGGGGCGTTCCCGGAGGGCTGCCACCCGCGATCGGCAGTCGCCACCGGCACGGCGATCCCGACCGTGAGGACCCCTTGTGTGAGGGGGTTCTGGGGTCCGGCTGCCGGTTTGCGGTTTTCCCGGGGGAGCAGTACCTTCATGTCATGGTTCGGCGGTGAACGCACTTTTTTTCGGGCATTCGATCATCCTCCGTTCTCGCCCCCCTCGCGTGGGCCCGGTGCCGGTGACATGCCGGGCTGGTCCACGGCGAGGGAGTGCGGGATCCTGACCGGCATCGTCGCGTCGCCCCGCGCCCTTCCGTTTTTTCATCACGTTCGTTCCGCCCATGGAGGCATTCCGATGAATCCCCCGGTGAGTTTCCTGTCGAAGTCGACGTCGCGCCGCCACGGTTTCACGCTGGTGGAGTTGCTCGTCGTGATCGCGATCATCGGCACGCTGGTGGGGCTGCTGCTCCCGGCGGTGCAGGCGGCCCGTGAAGCCGCCCGGCGGTCGAGTTGCGCCAACAACATGCGGCAGACCTGCCTGGCGGCGCTCAATTACGAGAGTGCCAACAAGACGCTGCCGCCGAACCGTCACTCGAAGGTGCTCAACAGTGCCGCCGGCGTACCGACCACCTATTCAAGCGGCGCCAATCCGCTGGTGCTCATCCTCCAGTACCTGGAGGAAGCGAACCGGTACCAACTGTTCGACCTCAACTACAACGTCAACAGCGATGCCCCGATCGCCCCGGGCATCCCGGCGAAGACCGGTGCCAACGCCGCCGCGCGGCTTCAGGACGTGTCGTCGTACCTGTGCCCGTCCGATCAGTCGCCCAACAACTACTTCGGTGCCGGTCGCAACAACCTCATGGCCTGCACGGGCGGAGCGAATCAGCGCGGGGGCACGCCCCTCGACGGCATCTTCGCGATGGGATTTCCCGGTGCCGCCGCGTCGGCGACCTCGGCGGCGGGGCCCGCGGCGGGAACGATGCTCAAGGGCTACCGCGTCTCCTCGGTCCCCGACGGGTTGTCGAAGACGGCGATGTTCGGCGAGGTGATCCGCGGCACGAAGACGTGGAACGACACCAATCAGTACGACAACACCACGGCGTTCAATTCGACGACCGCTTTCACCGCCGCGCAGTCGATCGACGGGCGGACGGTGCCCCAGTGCCTGCCCAACGGCAACACGACGACGTCGAGCTGGATCCGCTACACGGGACACCAGTACTACCGCGATCTTCCCTACACGTTCTCCTTCAGCACGACGCTGCCGCCGAACTGGAACCGGAAGACCACCAACCTGGCGCAGCAAAACTACAACTGCGGCACCACGTCATTCACCGTCGCCCACATCGCGGCCTCGAGCTACCACCCGGGCGGTGCGACGATCGGATTCGCCGACGGATCGACGCGCTTCATCTCCGACGACATCGACTTCACCGCCTGGCAGGCGACGGGCAGCCGGCAGGGAGCCGAGAACGTCTCGGTCGAGTGACCCTGTTCACCGTCGGGTGATGGCGGCGACCACGCGATCGGTCTTTCGCCATCGATGCCGCCGCCGGGGGACGGTAACCCCGGCGGCGGTGACGCTTTCCTGCACCACCCAGCAATCGGGAGTCGCGATGAATCCTTCCCACGGCGGCGGCGTCTCCCGGGCGTTCCTGGCTGCATGCGTGCTGGCGGCCGCCCTCGCGGGCGGCTGTGGCGGTACCAAGACCAAGGACGTGAGCACCTCCGGCCCGAAGGCCAACGACGGGCTGACCGACCTCAAGACGCTCCTCGACTCGGTGAAGGCGGGCCAGCAGAAGCCGCCGAAGTCGGCCGC
>JBJSXB010000303.1:0-24623 GCA_046086245.1 Planctomycetaceae bacterium
CCGCGTGGCAACGGTCTGTCGACCACCTTCGACGTCGTCGTCACCTCCTGCGACCGTCTGCTCCGCGACTTCATCTCGATCGAGGACGGCGCCGCGCCGACCCGCGAGATCCAGAACGTCAAGCCGGTGCGCTACGACGCCCGCTCCGGCACGACGCCGCTGGGGGTGTTGGAGCAGGCGATGCGCGAATACCCGCGCGGGATCGTCACCCGCGACCTCGCCGACAAGGACCTCGCCGTCAAGCTGCTCGAGCTGGCCGACGACAGCCAGATGGTGATCATCAGCATGCGTGCCAACGACGCCGTCGACGCGATCGGCCGGCTGCTGCAGGTGGGCGTGCCGCAGGATCTGCTGGCGCGGACCCTGCTCGGCTCGCTCTCGCAGCGCCTGGTGCGGAAACTCTGCCCCAAATGCCGCGAGCAGTTCGTCCCCCCTCCCGAGCTGCTCGCGAAACTGAAGAAAACGGTGGAGGAGCAGCCGTTCCTGCAGAAGCCGAGCGAGCACGGCTGCCGTCTCTGTGCCGGGAGCGCGTATTTCGGTCGGACGGCGATCTTCGAACTCGCCAGCGGCGCGACCTTGCGTCAGGCGATCGCCAAGAAGGCCGACGTGGCGGTCCTCCGGCAGGCGGCCGCGAAGGACGGTCTGCGGCCGATGCGCGACGAGGGCTTGCGGCTCGTGTTGGAGAACGTCACCGGTCTCGAGGAGATTCAGCGCGTGTTCGCCGCGAAGACCTGACATGGTCGTCGCGGTCGGCCGTGCCGCCCGCGTGGCCGGTCGCCCGTCACCGTCCCCGCCGATCACGTCAGTCGCCAACCCGTCACCGACTCAGACCCAACCGCCGGCGACCGCGCCGGCCGTCCCCCACCCGTGATGCCCCGGGGTGCCCCATGATCGTGAACATCCTGCTGGTGATCGTCTTCCTGGCGGTCACGCTCGTGCTCTTCCGCGAGGGGCTGTGGAGCGGGTTGGTGATGTTCCTCAACCTGTTGGCCGCGACCACCGCCGCGACCGCCTGGTATCCGACGGTCGCCAACCTCGTCGACGGGTATCTGCCGAGTTTCACCTACCTGATCGACTTCCTCTGCTGGTGGGGCTTGTTCGCCCTCATCCTGCTGGTGATGCGCGAGGTGACCGATCGGATGTCGCGAACGAAGGTGAAGTTCGTCAAACAGGTAGAACTCGTGGGCGGCGCGATCGTCGGCATGCTCGCCGGGTGGCTGATGGTCTGCTTCACGGCGGCCTCGCTCCACACGGCGGCCGTGCCCCGCAACCTCGTGCAGCCGACCCCCGAGGCGACGATGTTCTTCGGACTGGCACCCGACCGGAAATGGCTCGCCTGGGCGAGGCACTCCACCTGGAAGGGACCGTTCGGCCACCCCGGTGCCGACGAGGCGCGGGTGTTCGACAAGGATGCCCGCTTCATCCTCGGATACGCCGACCGCCGCGCCGCTCTCGAGCGGGTCGAGGGGCTGCGGGTCAACCGGGAGTGACGCCGTGAGCAGTGACGCCGAAGAGTATCGTCCGGTGAGTTGGCTGGCGGTCGCCGGAGCGGTCGCCGGTGTGGTGTCGGCGCTGGCGCTGTTCGGACCGATCTTCTGGGTCCTTCCCCTGATCGGGATCGTGCTGGCGGTCGCCGGCTTGGCCGACGTGCGCCGCGAGGGAGCACCGCGTGCGGGCGGGTGGGCGGCGCTGGTGGGTTTGTTTCTCGCCGCCGGCTTCGGCGCCCAGGCGGTGGCGGGCTACACCGTGCAGCGCGCGATCGCGCGGCAGCGGGCGGTGGCCACCGCGAAGCACTGGGTGACCACCGTCCAGGGTGGCAACATCTCCGACGCCGCGAAGATGATCGGTCCCGCGGCGATCGATCGTGGCCTGGCGGTCACGGGCAGCTCGGAGGAGACGGCCGAGCAGTTACTCGACCGGCATCCGACGGTGCTCGCGATCCGCCGCTGCGGTGGCGGTGCCGCGGTCACCGCCACCACCGAGGGTACCGTTCCCGAGGATCCGACGCTGTGGATCACCTCGGTGACGATGACGCCGTGCGACGGCGGCGGTACCTACGCCATCAAGATGCTCGTGCAACCCCATCCCGTCGTCCGCCAGGGGCGCACGTTCGACACGTGGCACGTGATCCGTCTGCCCGACGTGCGATCCAGCTCGTCGCCGGCTCCCTGATCCGGCCGTCGATCAGGCGTCGCGCGACGAGAAGCAGCGCACCGCGTCGATACTCGACGCACCGGCGGCGAGCATCGCCAGCCGATCGAATCCCAGCGCCGCGCCCACCCCGTGGGGCATCGCCGGGCCGTGGGCCGCCAGGAGCCGTGCCGGGAGGGGAAGCGGACGGCGGCCCGCCGCCGCGCGGATCCGGTTGGCCGCGGCGATGCGTCGTTCCAATTCGTCGCGGCGTGGATCTTCCTCCCACCCGTTGGCCAATTCCACGCCGCGGACGAACACCTCGAACCGCAGCGCCCGCCGCGGGTCGGTCGGATCGATGCGGGCGAAGGCGGCCTGCTCGACCGGCCAGCCTTCGAGTACCGTCGGCCGATCGTGCCCGAGGCGGGGGCCGACGATCTCCGACAGGAACAGGTCGAACCACTCGGCGGGCGCGGGAGCGTGGCCGTGGGGAGCGACCACGCCCGAACGCTCCGCCGCCGCCGCCCAGTCGGCGGCGGAGGCCTCGAAGGGATCGATCGCCGCATGGCGGCGGAATGCGTCGGCACAGCCGATCCGATCGACGCCGGCGGTGCCGAGGACCGCGGCGCACAGCGCGTCGACGAGGTGCGCCGAGTCGTCGAGTGCGGAGCCCGGGGCGTACCACTCGAGGAGGACGAACTCGACGTCGTGGTGGTCGCCCCGTTCCCCTGCCCGGAACGAGCGGGCGAATTGGTAGATCGGTCCGGCCCCCGCCGCCAGCAGGCGTTTCATCAACGCCTCGGGACTGGTCTGCAGATACGACTCGGCGTTCGCCGGACCGTCGACGTGGACGACGATCGGGTCGATGTGGGCCTCCGGCACCACTTCCGCGGACAGGACCGGAGTGTCGACCTCGACGAAGCCGCGCTGGTCGAACACCGCGCGCAGCCGGCCGCGCACGTCGGCCCGGTGCCGGAGCACGGCGCGGGTGAAGGCCGCCGCCGCCCGATCGTCTGCGGGGGGCGATTCAGGCATGCGTGGTGGCCGGAGCGGCATGGGCGGCCGGAGCACGGTAGACCATCACCGGACAGCTCGCCCGCCGGACCACCGCCTCGGCGACACTGCCCATCAGGAACCGCAGCATGCCGGTGCGGCCATGGGTGCCGATCACGATCAGCTCCGCCCCCTCGTCGGCGGCGATACGGACGATCTCGTTGGCGGGATCGCCGAGCCCCATACGGTGCACGAAGGGCACGTCGGAGGCGGGCTTCACCGCCTCGAGCATCGTGCGGATCCGCGACGAGTCGGGTTCCGGGATGCCGTAATACAGTTCGCCGCCGCCGTAGGCCAGCGGTGGTTCCTCGACGTGGACGACGAGCAGCCGCGCCCGGGCCTGACGGGCGAGAGCCTCGGCGTGGTGGAGCGCCGCGTCGCTGGCGGTGGAAAAATCAGTCGCGAACAAGATCGTGCGTTGGGGCATGGTCGGTCTCCCGGAGGCGGGTGATCGCCGGAGGCGACCACGAGCCACTATACGGTTCGGCCGGGCCCGGACATCCGGCCGCCACCGCGATCGACCGCCGGTGCCCGCCGTGCGCCCTGCGATGCGTCGCGGAGATGCGTCAGTGGAGGCGCATGCCGGGCAGGGCGCCTTCGTCGGGGGAGATGAGGTAGACACCCTCCGCTCCCGTCCCGCTGGCGGCGACCACCATCCCCTCGCTGGTCCCGAACTTCATCTGCCGGGGGGCGAGATTCGCCACCACCACCACGAGGCGCCCCACGAGGGCGGCCGGCTCGTGGAACCCCTTGATGCCGGCGAATACCGTCCGCCGTTCGTCCCCGCCGAGGCTGACGGTGAGACGCAGCAGTTTTCGCGATTCCGGCACTTCGTCGGCGGCGAGGATCCGGGCGACGCGGAGATCGACCTTGGCGAAGTCGTCGATCGTGCATTGGGGGGCGAGCGGCTCGGCGGCAAGGGGGGCGGAGGGGTCGGTCGTCACCGGGGGGGCTCCAGGGGATGGCGTGGCCGTGGGCGATGCCGGGCCGGCGTGCGGAGGGTCGGACGGTCGGGAAGCGGACAGCAACGCCGCCAGCGCCGTCGGCTCGATCCGTGTGGCGAGCGGCTGGAACGGCGCGACCGGCAGGGCGACCAACGGCCGCGTTGCCTCGTCCCAGGAAAGGATCGGTCCGCCCACCAGCGCGCCGGTATCGGCGGCGAGGGTCGGTAGCACCGGGCCGAGGTAGACGGCGATCTGACGGAACAGGTTGAGCGCCACGCTGGCGACGTCGCGGAGCCGCGCGGCCGCCGCGGGTCCACCCTTGGCCAGCTTCCACGGCTGCTCGGCGTCGACGTAGGCGTTGGCCCGGTCGGCGGCCGCCATGACCAGGCGCATCGCGCGGGCGAAATCGCATTCCTCGTAGGCGGCCGCGATCGCCGCGCCGTCGGCGGCGGCGCGGGCGAACAAGCCGCCGTCGTCGGGATAGCGGTCGGACAACCCGGTGTCGACCAGCCATCGTGCCGTACGGCTGGCGAGGTTCACCACCTTGCCGACGAGATCGGCGTTCACCTTGGCGGCGAAGTCGTCGATCGCCAGATCGATGTCGTCGATGCCACCGGAGAGCTTGGAAGCGTAGTAGTAGCGCAGTGCCGCCGGGTCGAGATGATCGAGGTAGCTCCGCGCGAGGACGAAGGTGCCACGAGCTTTCGACATCTTTTCGCCGTTGACGGTGAGGAACCCGTGGATCCGCACCTTCGTCGGCAGCGTGAGACCGGCCGCCTCGAGCATCGCCGGCCAGAAGAGCGTGTGGAAGTAGGTGATGTCCTTGCCGATGAAGTGGTGTACCTCGACCGGCCGGTTACCATCGCGGCGCCACCAGTCGCGCCACGACTCGCCGCGTCCGGACGCCCACTCCTCGGTGGCGGCGAGATAGCCGATCGGCGCGTCGAACCAGACGTACCAATAGTGACCGGGTGCGTCGGGTATCTCGAAACCGAAGTACGGGGCGGGCCGCGACACGTCCCAGTCGCGGAGCGGTTCGCCGAGAAAGTGACCGGCGAGGTAATTGGCGACCTGGGGCGAGAGCGCCCCCGACGACCGCGTCCAATCACGCAGGAACGCCTGCAGCGGTTCCAGCCGTACGAACAGATGCTCGGCGGAACGGGTCTCCGGCACCGCTCCGGAGAGCGTGCTCACCGGATCGACGAGATCGGCCGGTGAGTAGGTCGCGCCGCATTTCTCGCAGGCGTCTCCATACTGGTCGGGCGCCCGACACCGCGGGCAGGAGCCGCGCACGAAACGATCCGCGAGAAACACCCCCGCCTTCGGATCGAACAACTGCTCGACGTGCCTGCCGACGACGAGCCCCTTGTCGCGCAGGCTCCGCCAGATCTCCGCGCAGAGGCGGCGATTGGCGTCGCTGTCGGTGCTGCCGTAGTGGTCGAAGGCAATGCCGAAGCGGGTGAAATCGGCGAGGTGGTCCTCGCGCATCGCGGCGATCACCGCCCGCTCGTCGCGTCCTTCCGTCCGGGCGCGAATCATGATCGCCGTGCCGTGGGTGTCGTCGGCGCAAAGGTAGATGCACTCGTGCCCGCGGAGTTTCTGGAAGCGGACGAAGATGTCGGTCTGGATGTACTCCACCAGGTGGCCGAGGTGGATGTGACCGTTGGCGTAGGGCAGGGCCGCGGTGACGAGGATCCGACGAGGTTGCGGGGCGGCCATGCGCGCATCGGGGGGTGAGAGGAACGCGGATTGTAGGGGGGCACGCGCGGCGCGGGAAATGGCGCTGGATGCACGAGACGGCGGGTCGGGGAGGTGCCGACGGAGCGAAAGTGGTCTTGTTCGCCGAGGGTGCCAGCGGCACTATCCGCCCGCTCGCGACCCCCCCGCCGCCGCGACGCCGAGGGACCCGCGGATCGTCCGCCCCCCGCGCCACCACGAACCGCTCCCGGAGCTTCGGATGACGCCGTTCCCTCGCGGCCCCTCGGGTCCCGCCCGCCGGCGGGGCACGCCGCTGCTCGCCGGTCTGGTCGCGCTGGCCCTGGTGGGCACCGCCGGCGCCGAGACGCCGGCCGCCGGCGACGTCGTCCTGCTCGACTTCGTCGCCTCCTGGTGTGGACCCTGTCGGGCGATGGCCCCCCTGGTGCAGGAGATCGCCGCCGCCGGCTGGGCGGTGCGGCACGTCGACGTCGATCGCGAAGGTGATCTGGTCCGCCGCTTCGGCATCACGGGGGTGCCGTGCTACGTGCTGCTGGTGCGGGGGGAGGAAATCGGTCGCATCAACGGCGCCACCACGCGCGGTGAATTGGAGGCGCTCCTGGCCCGCAGCCGGAGCGATCGCCCGCCCGCCGCCGCGATCGCGACACCGTCGCCACGTGCCGCTCCACGCGGCATCCCGGTGCCCACCCAGACGCCGAGCCAACCCCTGGCGACGGAGGTGCGTCCACCACGACCGACGGCACCCCCGGCGCGGGTGCTGCCGGTCGCCGGTTCGGCCGCCACCGCTGCAGCGCCCCCCGTCGCGCAGGCCGTGCTGCACGCACCGGTGGAGGCGATGGTTCCGCCGGCCGATCGCGCCGCGCTCGAACAGCGACTCCTCGCCGCCACCGCGCGGCTGCGCGTCGAAGAACCGACCGGCGTGTCATGGGCCACCGGCACCGTGATCGATTGCCGGCAAGGGGAGGCCCTGATCCTCACCTGTGGCCACGTGTTCCGCGAGTCGCAGGGGCGCGGCCGGATCGAGATCGACCTGTTCGGTCCCCGCGGCCAACGCGGACTCGCCGGCCAGGTGATCGCGTACGACCTCGAACGTGACGTCGCCCTCGTGAGCATCTTCACCGACGTCCCGATCGACCCGGTGCGCGTCGGCGGTCCGGAGCGGACGTCGAGCGCTGGCATGCCCGTCGTCGCCGTCGGGTGCGACGGCGGGCGCGATGCGACCCCGCGGTACAGCCGCGTGACCGCGGTCGACAAGTATCTCGGCCCCGCCAACCTCCTCGTCGCGGGCCAGCCGGTGCAGGGGCGCAGCGGTGGCGGGTTGTTCGCGCTCGACGGCACGCTGATCGGCGTCTGCAACGCGGCCGATCCCACCGACGACCAGGGATTGTTCGCCGCCCTCCCGGCGATCCACGAGCAACTCGACGAGGCCGGGCTGGCGTTCGTGTACCGCGCCGCCTACCCGAGCCAGGCAGTCGCCGAAGCGGCGGCCACCGCCGTGCCGGCACTGCCCACGGAGATGCCGGCGGTCGCCTTCGACCGTCGCGACCGTTCCGGCGCCCTGCCGACCGCGTCATCGGGCCAGCCGGACGCCGGTGGGGGGGCGCCGATCGCGCCGCCGTCGGCCACCGGCATCACCAGCGCCGAACAAACGCTCCTCGATCACGTGCGTGGCCACGGCGACGCCGAAGTGATCTGCATCGTGCGTCCCGCGCGGCACGGCGCGGCACCGGCCGACGGCGACGGAGAGGTGTTCGTCCTCCAGTCGGCGAGCCGCGCGTTCATCGACGGGCTGGCACGTCTCCGCGCCGCGGCCGTCCCACCGACCGCCATGCCGCGGCCCGACGCGGGCGTGCCGCGCCGCTGACCGGCGGCCGGGCGCGGGTGCCACGGCGCCGGCTCAGGTGCCGGGGCGGACGGTGACGGTGACGGGAATGGCGTTGACCGCCTGCGTCGGGCCGCTCCCCGCCCGCCCGGTCGCCATGATCGTCACCGTCCCGGTGCCGAGGCGGGCCGCCGGGACCTCGATCTTGCCGACCGGTCCGTCGATCCGGCCGAGCACGCGGCCCCCCGCGAAGACCGTGACACCCTCCACTCCCTTGCCGACGGCGCTGATGGCGATCGCGCCGCCGCCGCCGACATCGCGGGGCTCGACCTCGAGGATCAGATCCCGACCGTGATTGGCGGTGATCACCGGGAGGACCGCCCGGCCCTGCGTCTCGACCGGCGAGCCGTCGATGGCCACGACCCGGAGATCGTGGTGCCCGTCGGCCAGCATCGCGGTATCGAGAGGGACCGGCTCGTCGGGGCCGTACTGGCCGAGCCTCACGCCGTCGACGAACAATTCGAAGCGGTCGACGCGGCCGGTCCCCGCCGCCACCGCCCGAGGCTCGAGGATCACCCGTCCGGTGAGCGTCTGCCCCGCCCGCATCACTCCGCCGTCCGGCTTCGCGGCCACCTCCACCTCCGGGATCGTCGCCCAGGGCTGGCAGAGCGGATCGCCGACGACGAGCAACTGATACGGCGAATGCACCGACTGATAGAACGCCTCGACGAGCGAGGCGCCCCGCGCGTAATGGACGTGGATGGCGGGGTGGGGGAACTTCGCCTGCAGCGCGTAGGGCTCCGTCACCGTGCCGCTCGAACCGGCCGCCCCGGCGCGGATGAACACCGACAGCGGCGCCTGCCCGGCCGACTTCGTGAAGATCGCGCCGTAGCTGGTGAGGTTCTCGCAGATCGCCCCCGGCACGATCCGACTGCCGCTGGCCTCCCAATCGAAATCGGCGGCGCCGGTCGTCAGGCCGGCGACGTCGCGTTTGCCCACCGGGAGGGTGCCGTTGACGATGTCGCAGGCGACGCCGAGTTTCACCAACTCGCGTGCCACGCCGGGGAAGGCGCCGCTGCGGGTGGTGCTGCGCACGTCCTTGTTCTGCACGAGGTAGACGGTGCCCTTGGGCCGGGTGCCATCGGCTTTCGCGGCCCGGTCGAGGGAGGAGACGATCTCCACGACGCTGTTGCCGCGGCCCATCGACACGCCGAGCATCGACGACAGCAGGTACCGGGAGCCGCCCGCCTCGTACAATTCGCCGAGCTTGCCCCAGCCGTACCACGCCCGGAAGCCGACGGTGGTGACCGGGACGCCTTCCCCGTCGACGGGCCGGTAGTAGAGATTGGCGACCGGGTCGAGGTAGCCCGGCGTGCCGGCGAGCACGTGGTTGTAGAGCGTCGTCATGCCGGTGAGTGATCCGGACGGATAGGCGAACTGCTCCTTGTCCGCCAACTGGGCGGGCAACTCGGCGGCGAAATCGACGCGCCACGGGAAATCGGTGGAGTAGACGATCTGATCGATCTGCGTCGAGAGGCGCCGGGCATCGATCGCTTGGAGGATCGGGGCGAGGATCTGCTGGCGGAACGCATCGATCGACACCGCCTCCGTGCTTCCCTCCCACGGCAGCATGAAGACGTTGATCGGAGCGATGCGACGCAGTGCGACGTAGGCATTGGCCACGGCGAGGCTGCTCGCGCTGGCGGGATTGACCACCAGAAAGACGTTTTCCGGTCCGCCGCCGGCGCCGGCCCGCGCCCCGCCGAGGATCAACGGCAGCGCGACCATCCAACCAGCCACGCATCTGCGAAAGGTCGTGCGCGTCATGACGCCTCCGGTGCGCCTTGTCCGATCGTGGCGGCCTCGGCCCGCCCCGCGGCGAGCGTCACATCCGCCGCCGAATGTACCGCCGTCGGTCCTGCCGCTCCACAGCCGCGACGTGCGCGGCGGGCCCGAGCGATGCGCGGAGCGGCCTGTCGCCCGGCGATCGAGCCGGGGTAGACTCCGGAAATGATCCTTCCCGACCGAGCGCGATGGGCCGCAATGGCGGCCCTGGCGCTGCTGCCGACCGTCACGGTTCCGCTCGAGGCCGCCGACGGCGGAGCGTTCTCCGGCACGCGTGCGCTCGAGCATCTCGAGCGTCTGGTGGCGATCGGTCCGCGCCCGAGCGGTTCCGCCGGCATGGTCCGGCAACGCGCGATGCTCGTCGAGCACTTCCGCGCCGCGGGAGCGGTCGTCACCGCGCAGCCGTTCCGCACGCGCGATCCGCGGGGCGGCCACATGGTGGAGATGGAGAACCTGATCGTCGAGTGGCACCCGCAGCGCAAGGAACGGATCCTGCTCGCGGCGCACTACGACACCCGCCCCTATCCCGACCGCGATCCGGTCGATCCGCGCGGCCGGTTCGTGGGGGCCAATGACGGCGCCAGCGGTGTGGCGGTGCTGATGGAATTGGCCCGGTCGATGGCGTCGCTCGACGGGGCGATCGGTGTCGATTTCGTGCTCTTCGATGCGGAGGAATACGTCGTCGCCCCGCGCGATCCGTACTTTCTCGGCTCGCGGTTCTTCGCGCGCGAATACGTCGCCGGCCGGCCGTTCGGCCCCGAGCGCCGCGTCTACCGGTGCGGGGTCCTGCTCGACATGGTGGGAGATGCCGATCTGACGATCCTGCAGGAGCAGTACAGCGTCGAGTGGGAGGACACGCGACCGGTGGTCGAGTCGCTGTGGGGGACCGCGGCGCGGCTCGGGGTCCGGCAGTTCGTGCCCCGTCCGGGGTATCGGGTCGAGGATGACCATCTCGCCCTGCGCAACATCGCCCGCATTCCCACCTGCGACGTCATCGATTTCGACTATCCGCACTGGCACACCACCGGGGACGACGCGGCGAAGTGTTCGGCCGAGTCGCTCGAGGCGGTGGGCCGGGTCGTGCTCGAGTGGCTGCGCGAGCAGGACGCGCGGAGCGGCTGACCGATGGCGCCGATCGACGTGTCATCCGGCGGGGGCGACCCGCGCGATCACCTCCTCGTGGCGCCCGATCTCGGCACCACCGCCGCCGTGTCGCTGTGGCTGGTGGCGGAGGGAGCCGCGGTGATCGAGGGCGATCGCGTCGTCGAGTTGGTGGCGGGAGGGGCGACGGTCGACATCGAAGCACCCGTTTCGGGGCGGCTGGTGCGGCAGTGGATCGACGAGGACGGTATCGTCTCGACCGGGGACCTGCTGGCCACGTTTCACGCCGACGAGTGACCTCCGGCATGACGCACGTCCCCGTTCCCGTCGCGCCGTCCTCCGGGCATGCCGCGCCCCCGGCCACCACCGCAGGCTTTGCGTGGGCGTTCGCCGGGGCGCTGGCGATGTTCCTCGTCCAACCCCCGGTCGATTGGTGGTGGGCGGCATGGGTGGCGCCCTGGCCCTGGCTGCGGCTCGTCCGCGCCACCGGCGCGATGCCCGCCGGCACGCTGTATGCCGCCGGCGTGCTCCACTGGTTGCTCACGCTGCACTGGCTGCGCCTCCCGCACCCCGCCACCGCGATCGGCTGGGTGGCGTTGGCCGCGTATCTCGGCTGTCAGCCGGTGCTGTTCGTCGCCGCGACGCGTTGGATGACGACCCACTGGCGCTGGCCGCTGATCGCCGCGGCACCGATCGCCTGGGTCGGGATCGAACAGGCGCGGGGCTGGTTCCTGGGCGGATTCACGCTCGGCGGCCTGAGCCACACGCAGTGGTCGGTGCTGCCGTTAGTGCAGGTGGCCGACCTGTTCGGCGCCTGCGGCGTGAGCGGCGTGGTGATGACCGCCGCGGCGGCCCTCGCGACCGTGCTCGACGGGCGCGAGGGTACGACCGCCGTGCGGCCGGTGGCCGACCGCCGGTC
Source organism: Planctomycetaceae bacterium (assembly GCA_046086245.1). GTDB lineage: Bacteria > Planctomycetota > Planctomycetia > Pirellulales > UBA1268 > F1-20-MAGs016. Next base: position 11,531 of record JBJSXB010000303.1, read on the forward strand.
GCGCGCCGCCGCGGTCGCCGCGGTGGTCGTCGCCACGGCGTGGGGTTACGGATCCTGGCGCCTCGCGACCGCGCCGTCCGACCGCCCGGCGCTCCTCGAGGTGCTGTTGGTGCAGGGTTCGATCGACACGGAACTGAAGCACGATCCCGACGCGGCGGGCGACGTGCTCGACCACTACGACACGCTCACGCGCCAGGGTCTGGACGGCGCGGCGAAGCCCCCCGACCTCGTCGTGTGGCCGGAGACGATGTGGCGCTATGGACTCCTCGAGATCGACCCCGCGGAGCGACTGCCGGAGCCGTTGGTGGAGCGGATGCTCGGTCCCGCCCCGACCGGTGGCGATGCCGCGGCGACGGCCGCCAGGCGCCAGCGCGAATGCCGGGAGACACTCGAGGCGGAGCGGCTCGCGGCGCTCGCCGCCTACGCCCGCCGCTACGGCACCGCGTGGCTGGTGGGGATCGACCGTCAGGAGGTGACCCCGGCCGCGGTCGGCGGTGCCCGCCACTACAACACGGCGCTGTGTCTCGACGCCGGCGGCGCCGTGATCGGCCGCTACGACAAGATGTATCCGGTGATGTTCGGCGAGTATGTGCCGTTGGCCGACCGGTTTCCCGGGCTGCAGCGGCTCACACCACTGCCCGTCGGGCTCACCGCCGGCCGTGATCCTGTCGCGATCGACGTCGCCGGCGCGGCGATCGCGCCCACGATCTGCTACGAAACCACCCTCCCGGAGGCGATGCGCTCGTTGGTCCGCACGCTCGCCGCCGCCGGCCGCCGGCCCGACGTGATCGTCAATCTCACCAACGACGGCTGGTTCTGGGGATCCAGTGAACTCGACATGCACCTGCGCAGCGCCGTGTTCCGCGCCGTCGAGGTGCGCACCCCGGTGGCGGTCGCGGCCAACACCGGATTCTCGGCATCGATCGACGGCAGCGGACGGATCCGCGCCCAGGGGCCGCGGCGGGCCACCGCGACGCTGGCCGTGACGATCGCGGCGGACGGCCGCTGGAGCCCGTGGCTGACCTGGGGGAGTCTGCCGACGGGGGTGTGCGTGGCGATCGTAGCGCTGGCGCTGGCCCGGGTGTCGGGAGAATGGTTGCGGTGCCGGCGGACGGCGGCGCGGGGGGCTGAAACGGCGGGGGTTGGGCCGCTCCAGACGCGTTGACCCCCCGGCCGATGCACAACTATTCTCACCGTCAGAGGCGGACTCAACCGCGATCCGACCACGGTTCTGCGGCCGCGGATCGCGGACGGCGGCCGACCATGACCAGCCGGGGACTCCATGAACATCATCGGCAAGATTTTCGTGTTCGCGGTGTTCGTCATGAGCCTCTTGTTCATGGCGTTCGCCGTCGCCCTGTACTCGACGCACACCAACTGGCGCGACGAGATCATGCGGACCGCCGAACAGGTCCAGGCCGGCAAGCCCCTCGGCTACAAGGCCCAGTTGACCGAGGCCCGCAAGGAGCGCGAGGCGCTGACCGCGGAGATTTCCCGGCTGGCGAGCGACGTGGCCGCCTCGGAGGCCGCCCGCGACCAGGTGGTGGCGAAGATCCAAACCGCGCTCGAGGAGAAGAACAAGGATCTCGAATCGCTGCGGAAGGAGAAGGAGACCCGCGAACTGGAGCGCGAGAAAGCGCAGGCGGAGCTGGTGAAGACGCGTCTGGAGTTGGAGACGGCCACCAAGGTGGTGGCGGATCTGCGGTCGGAGATCCGCGGCATGCAGGGGACGGTCGACGAGCACGTGGATCGGGCGGCGAAGCTCGCGGCCGAACTGCACGAGAAGGAGTCGTTCCTGGCGATCGCCAACGAGCGGAAAAGCCAGCTCGAGAAGCAGGTGGCCAACGCGCGGGTCCTGCTCCGCCAAAACGGACTGTCCGTCGACAGCCTGCCGCGCGACAGCGTCCCCGCGATCGACGGCGTCGTGACCGCCGTGGTCGACGACTCCATCGAACTGTCGCTCGGCGGTGACGACGGCCTGCAGGCGGGCCACGAACTCGAGGTGTACCGCAACGACAAATATCTCGGCCGCGTCCGCGTCGTCAGCGTGCAGCCCGATCGTTCGGTGGCGGTCGTCGTCCCCCAATTCGTCCGCGGACCGATCCAGCGCGGCGACCGCGTCGCCACGCGGCTCAAGGCCTGACGGCCCGAGCACACCCGCGAGGAGATCCGCATGGCCGCCGATCCGACCACCCGCCCGCCGGTGAACGTCTACACGGCGATGCTCGTGCTCTCGTTCATCGCCATCGCCGTCGGGTGCATCTTCCTCGCGCTCGACCTCAACCGCTACGGGTTCCAACTCCAGCCGCCGTCCGACGTGCGCCCGTGAGCGGAGCGCGAGCCGGTCGCCGTCGCTGACGACGCTGCCCGACGTGCCCGGTCGGTGCGACGCCTCCCGTCGGGCGACAGGTCTCCGGTTCGTGCAGGGTGACCATCACCGCCGGCGGGTGACCCGATGCTGTTTTCGTGGCTGCGACGCCGAAGACGACGGGCGCTCGCCGCCGCCCCGTGGCCGCCCGCCCGGGAGGCGATGCTCTCCCAGGGCTTCCGTCACGCTGCCTGGCTCGACGCCGACGAAGGCAGGCATCTGCGCGGCGCGGTCGCGGTGCTGCTCGCCGAGAAGCGCTTCGAGGGGTGCGGCGGGCTGGTGATCGACGACGAGATCCGGGTCGTCGTCGCGGCGCAGATGGCGCTGGTGGCGCTCGGCCTCCCCATCGAGTGGTTCGATCGGCTGCGATCGATCCTCGTCTACCCGGGCGATTTCCGAGCGCCGCGCCGTGCGGCGCTGGGCGGCGGCGTCGACATCGAGTGGCACGAGGCGCTCGAGGGGGAGGTTTCGACGGAGGGGAGCATGGTCCTCTCGTGGCCGCGGGCCCGCACCGGCGGGCGACTCCGCGACGGGGCCCGATCGGTCGTGATCCACGAGACGGTGCATCTTCTCGACGCGGCCGATGGCGAGGTGGATGGCCTGCCCCCCGGGGTGTCGGCGGAGTGGGCGGGGGCGATCGACGCGTGCCAGGACCACTTCCGCGAGGTGCTCGACGAAGGCCGCAGCGTGCCGTTCGACGAATACGCCGACACCAGCCCGGCGGAGTTCCTCGCCGTCGCCACCGAGTGCTTCTTCCAGGACCCGCACCGCCTGTGGCGCTTCGACCGCACCCTCTACACGTTGCTCGCCGAAGCCTGGCGGCAGGATCCGCGGCGCCGCGTGCCCGCCAGCGGCATGTCGCGGTCGTGAGCGGCAGGCGGCGGGGCCGTCCCGCCGATCAGGCGTCGCCGGGCGCCGCGAACGGGTCTTGCTCTTCCGTCGCCGCGGGCGCGTCGTTGCCTTCCTCCATCGCCTCGTCGGCCGGCTCGGCCTCCGGCGGCGTGTCGAACGGTGACGGATCGGTCGCCGGGGCGGGCGCCGGTTCGGCCGGGGGCGGCAGCGCGTGCCGCGCCGCCGCGTCGCGGCGGGCGGCCGCCGAACCGCGCGGCGACAGCGACACGATCGCGCCGTCGGGGCTCGCGAGGATCAGGCGGTCGGCGATCCGGCTCTGGACGGCGACGGTGAATCCGCCCAGACACGTCGGCGCGTGCGGCGCACCGGTGGCGGCGTCGAGGCTCGCCAGCCGTTGGGCCTTGTCGAAATACCAGATACGACCCGCGCAGACCGCGACGATCGTCCCCGGCAGGCAGGTTTCCCACGCCAGTTCGCCGGTCTCCACGGAGTACGCGCGCATTCCGGCCTCGCCGAGCGACACGATGACCAGTCCATCGGCGAGAAAGGGGCCGTCATCGGGCCGGTGATCGAGCCGGACGTGCCAGGCGAGCCGCAGTCCGCCTCCACCCTGGGCGAGCGAATCGATGCGCGCCAAATCGCCCGCGGCGGTGGTGACGAACACCGCAGCGCCGCGGATCGCCGCCGGACCGGCCGGGGCGCTGTTGAGCGAGAACTCGTTGCGCTGCCAGCCGGCGGGGTCCTCCTCGAGGGCGACCAGCAGGCCCTCACGGGTGATCCACATCAGTCCGTCGCCGAAGACGAGGGGATCGAGTTCGAGGGTGCCGCCCGCCTTGATCGTGAGCGGCGCCAGCGCTTCGGCCGACGTGCCGTCGTCCTTGCCGCGGGTTTCCTTCAGGCGTTTCTTGGCCGACGTGCCCGCGCCCCTGCCGCCCGACGCCGCGGTCGCCGCGGCGGCCTTGGCGGCGGCACGGTCGGCCGCCGCGGCCGTGGCGTACGAGGGGGACTGGCCGCGGGGATTCGCCGGCAGGCGGAGGATGGTCGTCGCACCCTGTGGTTGGTAGACCCAGTCGCCGACCGCCACCGCAGCCCCGATCGGAGAGCCCTTGAGGCCGTGCTGCCAACGCACCCGCCCGCTCGACCGTTCCAAACCGTATACGTGGCGACCCCCTGAGGCGACCACCAGATCGCGGCCGATCCCCACCGGCGGCACCGGCTGCCCCGCCGTGTCGATGGGGTGCGACCAGAGGAGCGCCCCGCGACAGGGGTTCCCGTCGCCACCGTCGTTCGCCGCGATGGCATGCACGCCGCCGTCCCCGGTCTGGACGATCACCAAGTCGTCGGTGAGGGTCACGCGCGACACCGAATGCCCGGCCGAGTCGAAGGGCACCTGGACGATCCAGTCGCGTTCCAGTCCGAGTCGATCGGCCGTCAACTCGTCGGCGAGGGTGCCGGCGAGACATCCGGCCAGACAGGGTGTCGCGGCCACGCCGCCGGCCATCACGGCGACCGCCATCGCCGCGCCGACGGTCCCGGCCAGGGAGGCCGCGGCGCCGCACAGGGCGGCGGACAGGGGGGCCGCCCACCGCGCGTCGCCGGATCGCGAGCGGAACGTGGAGTCTGCGAGCGAGCGAAGCGACCGGATGCGTGTGCGGGTCATGACGGGCAATTCCCCGGATCGACGGGCCATGGACCACCGTGCAAGGATAGCCCACGCTTTTCGGCGCCGGCCCGCGGCTCCCCTGGAGCGGCCCGGCTGCGCCGTCGGGGCCGACCGGTAGAATCGCCCGGCTGACCGATCGAACGGGTCCGACCCGACGAATCGGCGGGACCGCTCCCCAGGTGCCGCGGAGATGCCGCGGCAGGAGACCACGCTGTCGACCACCGACGTCGCCGCCAGGGTGCTGGGGTACCTCAATTTCAGTTCCGGCGCGTTCGACCCCGCCGCGTGGCGCGGCATGAACGACCTGTTCGCCGCGGTCGAACGGGATGAGCCGGTTGGCGGGGTCGCCGAAGCGGCCGACGCCTGGGATCGCGTCGCGCAGGGCCTGTGGCAACGGTTGGAGGGATTGGAGCGGGATGCGCCGGCATTTCGCGACGCCGGTCAGGCGCGGGGCGTGCTGCGGCTGGTGTGCGACGGGGTCGTGCCGGGGTATCGGCGGTTCCATTCCGACCTCCTCGAACACCAACCGGCAGGCGCGGTCGAACGCCCCTACTTCGTCATGGCGGCGGTGCAGGCGCTGCTTCGCTCCGGCGGACCGTGGCCCGCGCCCGAGACCGCCGAGTGGTCGGCGGCGGTGGCGGCGGCGATCGACTCCCTCAACGATTACGTGGGCTGGCGCCCCGTGGCGGTGCTCGAGAACGGCCGCCTCTCCGAGCCCTATCGGCACGAACGGGTCCGCCCGATCCCGGTGCTGCTGGCGGGCGCGGGAGTCGCGTGGGGGCGCTATCGCCAGCTCGTCGGCGGGGCGATGGCCATTCTCGAGGCGGCGCCCGCCGATCTGCTCGCCCAAGCCGACTTCGATCCGGCGCAACTCGAGGAGCTGGCGTTCGATCCCCGCGCCTTCGACTTTCTCCATCCCGCCGCGAGCCGCCCCAACTATCTGTTCGGTCTGTGGGATCCGGCGCGGATCGACGAGACCGGCCGGTACCGGCGGATGGTCGTCCAGCAGGCGACGCTCGACGGCATCCGCACCTGGTCCGACGCCGCGGCGGGGAGCGACCGCTCCCGCGCACAGTTGGACGTCGAGGCGGCGGGGGTGCTCGCCGGCGTGATCCTCATGGCGGCCGGGCTGTCCGGCCACGGTCCCGGGGCCCGTTACGCAGGGTTGCCGCTGGCGGAACTGCTGCCGCGGATCGCCGAGTATCGCGACGCCTTCTACCGTTGGCTCCTCGGGCAACTTCCCGCCGACCATCGCGCGGCGCTGGAGCGCGAGGGGGCGCGGCTCCGCCAGCCATTCGGCGGCGTGCGCCGCCACATCAACGCCCTTCTCGCGTCGCGCCGCGCACGGCAGGTCGAGGGGGTGGCGCTCGCCGGCGTGTTCGCGCGTCTCGGCCGCTCGACCGCGGCGGAGCGGCTGACCGCCCGCGTGCCGGCGGCGTCGGCGCGGCTGCTGGCCCGCATCTCCGGCGAGGTGGTCGCGGCCCAGCGTCTGCTCCGCGGCGAGGGGGTGGCACCGATGGCGGCGCTCGACCGGCTCGACGAGGCGACCGAGGTGCTGTTTCGCGGGGTCGCCTGCGGCGCGCTGGTCGATCCCTGGAACATCCTCGGCCTCGGCGGTCAGTTCCCGCTCCACGATCCCGGCGGCGAGAGCCTTCCCGATCCGCGTGTCGACGATCTGGTGACCACGACCGCCGCCATCCTCGACGCACAGGCGGCGGTGTGGCGAACCGCCAGCGCCGTCGGCGACGCGGCCGCCGCGGCCCGCGCCGAAGGGGCGCTGGAGCGGCTCGCCACCTGGTGGGATCGGCACGCCACGACGACGGTCTCGGGTGTGCGACACCTCTCGGGCAAGGAGATCCTCGACAGCACCCGCGACGTGATCGGCGCGCTCGGCCGGCGCCGCCGCATGGCGCCGGCGGCCGCCCCGCCGGGGTTCTGGCGCACCGAGATGGCGTCGTTCTCGTCGCCACGCAGCCACGCGCAGGCTGCCGCCGAACTGCTCGGTGAACACGACCTCGACGGCGCGATGGGGCTGCTCGTGCACTGGGCCTCGCTCCTGGAGGGGCCGGCCCTGGAGCGTTCGGGGCCCGATTGGTTGGTCGCCGCGGGGCGGTGGGTGGCACTGGCAGTGGCCGATCCCGCGCCGTTGGGGCGGGCGCGCGTGCGGCGGTTCCTCGAACTGGTGGAGGCCAACATCACGGCCGTCGCCGACTGCATCCAGCAGGCCGGCGCAACGCCGCGCCGCGGCGACCGGCCGGCGCGGCGGGGAGACGAACACGCCGCCGACGGCGCCGATGGCGAGGGAGACGAGGCGGCCGACGGTGAGGAGCGGGTGGCGGCGGCCTACGAATCGATGGTCTGGCACGACTCGGCCGACGACGGCCACGAGGGCGGCATGCTCGACGTCGGCGGCGCGTCGGCCTCCGCCGGCAGCCTCGGCGAACTGGAGGGTGCCGCCGACTTCATCGGCGGCGTCTGCCGGTTGGTGCGCCAGGCGCTGGCGGCGGTCATCGTCGCCGACGGCGCGCGGACCTCGGCCGGCCCCGCCGACCGTCCCGAGGAACGCCTCGAATACGATTCGCTGGTCGCATGGCGTCACTCGCTGCGCCGACTGCGCCGCGCGCTGGTCGCGGCCGCCGAGGCGGTCGCGGCCGACGGCACGGCGGCGCTTCCCGGAACACCGCCCGCGGAACAGGAGCGTTCGCGCTGGCAGCGCGACGCCACCGTCGAGCGGCTCGTCGACGCCGCCGTCCAGGCCACCGAGACCTCGTGGCTGGTGGCGGCACGTCTCGACACGCTCCGCACCGGTTCCGGGGGGAGCCTGGCCGGCCGGGTGTTCGCGGCGCTGTCCCGCGGCGATGCCGACGCGGTCCGCGAGCCGCTGGAGCGCGTCCGTCAACGACTCATCGGCCGTCCGGTGCTCTACGTGCCGCTGGCGCGGGGGGGCCGGCCGGGACGGATCGTCAGCGCACGCAGTCGGGAGCGGCTGCTCGAACGACTCGCCGCCGCGCTGCCGCGCGTCGGGCTGGTGGCGGAGGCGTCGGGGATCGTGCAACTGGCCAAGGCGCTGGAGAGCCGCCGGCCGCCCGGCTCGGCCAGCGTCAGCGAGTTCGACCGCGTGTTCGAGGCGGCGACGACGTCACTGGTGGAGCGGATCGTGGAAAGCGCGCACACGGCGGACGACGGCACGCCGCCGACGCCCGACGTGGTGACCGCGCGGATCCTCGAGGGGCTGGCGCTGCTGGTGCCGCGACTCCTGGAGACCTGGATGACCCACGCGCGGCAGCTGCGGCTCTCGGTGCTCGAGCGCCTCCGCGACGCCCGTCATTTCACGGCACTGCGGGAATTCATCGAGCGGTATGGCGCGGGGCTGTTCACGCAGCACCTCCTCGCCCCGGCGGCGCTGCGGGGCGTGCTTCGTGGCGGCGTCGGCGCGTTCCTCGAGTCGCTCGTCGACGAGCATGCCCAGGATCCCGACCTGCCCGCCGAGGGCACGCCGCGACGCCCGGACCGGCTGCTCGCCGATCTTGCCGATGGCTCGCTGACGATCCGTCAGGCCGCCAGCCGCATCCGGCTGGTGCTCGAGGCGGTCGCTGAGAACCATGCCGAGTACCGCGATTGGAATTCGACGACGACGCAATCCGACCGCGGCGAATACCTCCACGTGCTGCTCGATTTCCTCCGTCTCAAGGCGGAGTACGAGCGGATCGCCTGGACGCTGCGGCCGGTCAACATGGCTCATCGCGTGCTCGCGCGGCGCGGTGCGGTCGCCGCCGCCGAGGCGTGGCGCGCCCGGATGCGCGACGAGACGCGCGACACCGCCTCCGGGCTGGTCACGCGGCTCGGCGAGCTCGAGGCCGCCAGCGGTGTGCGGTTGGCGAGCGTGTCGGATCGGATCCGACGCCCGTTCACGGCGATGCTCGAGCAGGACGAACTCGAGGCGTTGGTGCCCCCCGCGGTCGCCGAGTTGGTCGCCGGATGCCCCGGTCCCGCCGGCGAGGCCCTCGAGGCGCGGGCGGAGTCGTTTCTCGGGGTGGCGGGCGGATCGGGTGTCGAGGTGCCGGAGTGGTGCGAGCGCCTCGGCTATGCCGTCGATCGGGCGATCGAGGAGGAGATCCCGGCCGTCGGCCGGCAGGTGGACCATCTTCCGGACGCGCTGCCCTGGCGGCCGCTGCCGTGGTCGGCGCTGGTGGCCGCACTGGCGTCGTGACCGACGGGCAGGCGGTATGCTCGCAGGCAGCGGCGCGGGGTCCGCGTCGGCGGTGGAGGACGACGGCATGCACCGGCTGCGCGCGGCACTGATGGCATGGGTGGTGGTGGCCGCCGTCGCTGGCGACGCCGCTTGCGGGCAGATCGAGCCCGGCTTCGCACCGCTCTTCGACGGCCGCACGCTCGCCGGATGGAACGGCGACACCGCCAAGACGTGGCGTGTCGAGGATGGGGCGATCGTCGCCGGGAGCGACACCGTCGCCGCGCCGCGCAACGAGTTTCTCGCCACCGATCGCGAGTTCTCCGACTTCGAGCTGCGACTCGAATACGCCCTCGACTTCACCCGTGCCGGAAACGCCGGCGTGCAATTCCGCTCGCGCCGCGTGCCCGACCACCATGAGGTGAGCGGTTATCAGGCCGATATCGGCCCCGGCTATTTTGGGGCGCTGTACGACGAGAGCCGCCGCAACCGGATCCTCGCCCAGCCCGACGACGCCGTCGTCGCCGGGGCGCTGGCCGCCGCGCGCGACGGCTGGAACGACTACCGGATCCGCTGCCAGGGGCCGCGGGTGCAGCTCTGGCTCAACGGCGTGCCGACGGTGGATTGGACCGAGCGCGAACCGGAGTCGGCGGTGGCGCGCCGGGGGATGATCGCGCTCCAGATCCACGGCGGCATGGTGGGTACGATCCGCTACCGAAAGCTGCGTCTCCAGCCGCTGCCGCCCGGTCAGCCGTGACGGCGCGGGCAGTCCACCGGTGGCCGGCTCCAGCCGCGGGGTCACGGCCGTGGTACAACGCAACCATGGTCCAGCCGCACCGTGATCCATCGTCCGACGAGCCGCGCCGCCGCCGTCCCGAGCTCTCGGTGTGGATGGCCGGGAAGATCGGCTGGGAAGCCTACGCATCGATGGCCGAGCGGCTGGCGTGGGAGGTGTCGGAACCCGACGGCAGGCCGCCGACGATGGTGATCTGCGAACTCGCCCCCGCGATCACGGTCGGACGGCTCGGATCGCGCACCGACGTCGGTCTCACCGACGAGGAGCTGGCGGCACGGGCGCTGCCGTTGCGGTTCGTCGGCCGCGGCGGTGGCGCCGTGGTCCATGTGCCCGGTCAGGTGTTCATCGCGCTGTTCATGCCGCTGGCCGATCTCGGTCTGTCGCGGACGGCGGCCGGAGCGTACGTGGAGCGCCTCGAGACGGCGCTCGAGGGAGCGATCCGGGCGATGCGCTGCGGCACCGTCCGCGACTCCCGCGCGGCGGGGGTGTTCGGTCGGACGGGCCTGCTGGCCGCGGTGGGCGTGGCGATCCGCCGCGGCATCACCTGGCATGGCGCGTGGGTCAACGTCTGCCCCGCGCTCGACGCCGTGCGGCGGGTGCGATCGGTGCCCGGCCGGGGTGCCGGCGCTGCGGCGGGGGCTATCATGGGGTCGATCGAGGCCGACGTCGGCCGACAGGTACGGCTCGGCGACGCCCGGGCGGCGATCGTCGAGCAGGTCGGCGACGCGTTCGCGGTCCATCGCCCCAACGTTCACGCCGGTTTTCCCGTGCCCATCCGGGAGCCGTCGACCCCCGCGGAGCCCTCGCGCAGTGTCGGATAGCCACGGGTGCCACGAGGGCCACGGCGCGACCACGCCGCCGGCACTGCCGATCGTCTCGCTCGACGCGCCGCCGCCGCGGCGTTTGCCGCCGTGGCTGCGCCGCAACCTCGAACCGGGAGGCGGGCACGGCGAGACGGCGGGCCTGATCGGTGAACTCGGCCTGGAGACGGTCTGCAGTTCGGCGAAGTGCCCCAACCGGCTCGAGTGCTGGTCGCAGCGTACGGCGACGTTCATGATCCTCGGCAACGTCTGCACACGCCCGTGCGGCTTCTGCTCGGTGCCGCGCGGGCGTACCGAGGCACTCGAGGCCGACGAGCCGGAGCGGGTCGCGGAGGCGGCGCGTCGTCTCGGGCTCGAGCACGTCGTCGTCACGAGCGTCACCCGCGACGACCTGCCCGACGGGGGCGCCGATCATTTCCGGCGCACGATCCTCGCGGTCCGGGCAGCGACGGGTGCCTCGATCGAGGTCCTCGTGCCCGACTTCCTCGGCAAGCCAGCGGCGCTGGAGACGGTGCTCGCCGCCCGGCCGGAGGTGTTCAACCACAACACTGAGACGGTGCCACGCCTCTACGGAATGGTCCGTGGCCGCAAGAGCCGGTACCGCTGGACGCTCGAACTGCTCGCCGCGGCCAAACGCCTGCAACCGACGCTGAAGACCAAAAGCGGCCTCATGCTCGGCCTCGGCGAGACGCGCGACGAACTGCTCGACGTGCTCGCCGACCTGCTCGATCACGACGTCGATTTCCTCACCCTCGGCCAATACCTCCAACCGACCGCCGATTCGCTTCCGGTCGATCGCTACGTGCCGCCCGAGGAGTTCGACGAGCTCGGGCGCCTGGCGGAGCAGATGGGCTTTTCCCGGGTCGCTTCGGGCCCGTTGGTCCGTTCGAGCTACCACGCCCGCGAGATGGCGGATTCGTGAGCGTGCGTGCGCTGGGCGGCGGCCACCGTGACGGCGGCCGTTTCAGCCGTCGTCGTCGGTACCGCCGTCGAGGCCGTGTTCGACGAGTTTCTTGCGGAGCGTGTTGCGGTTGATGCCCAGGCGGGCCGCCGCCTTCAGTTGCACTCCGCCGCAGGCGGCGAGCATCTGCGCGATCAATTCGCGTTCCACACGGCTCACGATCCGCTCGAAGAGTTTCGTCTCGCCGGCGCCCATCGTGGTCAGCCCCTGTTCGACCAGATCGCGCGCCAGGCTATCGAGATCCCCGCCGCGGCCGGGCAGGGTGACCGGCGGCCGGGCGCCGCGCAGGGCGGCGGGGAGCAGATCGAGCGTCAGTTCGTCGCCCGGCGCGAGCACGACGCAGCGTTCGACGACGTTCTGCAACTCGCGTACGTTTCCCGGCCAGTGGTAGGCGACGAGGCCGGCGAGCGCCTCCTTCTGGATGTGGACGACGTAGCGGTCGTAGGCCTCGTTGTAGTACTCGAGGAAGTGGGTGACGAGCGTGGGAATGTCGTCGCGCCGGGCACGCAGCGGCGGCAGGTAGATCGGCACCACGTTGAGCCGGTAGTAGAGATCCTCGCGGAAGGTCTCGCGCGCCACTTCGTCGAGCAGTTCGCGGTTGCTGGCCGCCACGACCCGGGTGTCGACCCGGATCGTCTCGATGTCGCCCACGCGTTCGAACTCCCGCTCCTGGAGGACGCGCAGCAGCTTCACCTGGAGCTTGGGGGTGGTGGAATTGATCTCGTCGAGGAAGATCGTGCCGGTGTGGGCCGCCTCGAAACGCCCGGTGCGGTTGGCGACGGCGCCGGTGAATGCCCCGCGGACGTGGCCGAACAACTCGCTCTCCAGCAGGCTCTCCGACAGCGCGCCGCAATTGACGCGCACGAACGGGCCGCTGCCGCGCGGCGAGAGTTGGTGGATCGCCTTGGCGACCAATTCCTTGCCCGTGCCCGTCTCCCCCACCAGCAGCACCGAGGCGTTCGACGCGGCGACGCGGCGCGTCATCGCGTAGACGTCGAGCATGGCCGGTGACGCGCCGATCAGGCCGCGGATCGGCGGGGCCGCGTGATCGTCACCAGCGTGTCCGGGGGGGAGGGACATCGGCCTCGGGGGGCGGGAGGGCGGCGCGGAAGGTGTCGAGCACCCCGACTGCCAGATCGCGGTCGTCCGCGTCGGCCGCCCGATTGTAACCCCCGGCCACATCCGCCATCCGTGCACAGTCGACCGCCACCCCGAATCGCCTGACGTGGTCGCGGAGGGCCGTCAGCGCCGCGGCCCGTTCCTCCGCCGGTCGCGAACGGTCGAGCACCCGCTCCACGAGGGCCGCCTGGGAGTCGGGCGTGCCGATCGTGGCCAGCAGCCCGAGCGCCGCAGGTGTCAGGGTGTCGTGCCCGAGCGCGCGGCGTGCGGTGTCGGCCGCCGCGGCGACGTCCCAGCCGCGCGCACCGAGGACGCCGAGCAGAT
>JBJSXB010000304.1:0-5871 GCA_046086245.1 Planctomycetaceae bacterium
CACCCGCCGCGAAGGCCGTCCGTTCCTCTCCACCGCCGACGATCGATCGGCCGATCGGTGGGCCGACCGTGATCTCGTGACGATGGGAGCCACGCGCCCCGTCTGCGCCGTCTGCTAGATTCCGCCGGCCGTCGGGCGATGTCAAGCGTGGTCGATCGGCCGGGAGCGACCACGGCGGCGTGATGGCGGCCACCGGGATGTTTTCCCGCCGGCCGCTCATGGTGGCTGAGCGTGGGGTGATCGTCATGGGGGACGTGCCTCTTCGTCACACGGGCCTCGCAACCCCGGCAGCCGCCGGCACGGACCCCTTTCGACGCGAGCCGATCCGCATCGGATTCCGCGGTTTCTGGGACGACTTCGACCCGGCCGACAACTGGTTCACGCGGCTTCTCGCGACGCGCTGGTCGGTCGAGGTGAGCGACCGGCCGGAGTGGCTCATCTATTCGCGCATCGGCCGCCGCCGTACCGAGTACCGTCTCCACGACTGCGTGCGGATCTTCTACACGGGAGAAAACGAACCGCCCGATTGGAACGAGTGCGACTGGGCGTTCACGTTCGACCGGCGGCCTCACCCCCGGCACTTCCGCTTGCCCTTGTGGGGGCTGTACGGCGATCCCGCCCGGCTCGTCCACCGGCCGGGTCGCGACCCGCAGGCGCTGGTTGCGGCGAAGTCGCGATTTTGCTCGTTCCTGGTCTCCAATCCGCTCTGCCCGGTGCGCAACGCCTTCTTCGAGCGTCTCTCGCGATATCGACACGTCGACTCCGGGGGGCGTCTCTTCAACACCCTCGGTCATGCCGTCGCGAACAAGATGGCTTTCATCGCCGAGTCGAAATTCACGATCGCCTTCGAGAATGAATCGGCCCCCGGCTACACCACCGAGAAGGTGATGGAACCGATGCTCGTCGATTCGATCCCGATCTACTGGGGCGACCCGTTGGTGGGCTGCGACTTCGACACCCGGAGCTTCCTCTCGGCGCACGATTCGCCGACGCTCGAAGACCTCGTCGAGCGGGTGATCGCGGTCGATCGCGATCCCGCCCTCCATGCCGCGCTGCTGGCCACGCCATGGTTCCGGGGGAACCGGGTGCCCGACTGCGTCGCCCACGAGCGCGTGCTCGATCAGTTCGCCCGCATCTTCGCCACGCCCGTCACGCCGGTCGCACGCCGTGGGGGCATCGTCCGCGCGGTGCGGCTCCATCGGCTGCCCGCCACGACGCGCAGCCTTCATCGCAGGATCCGCCGGAGTCTTCTCAAGGCGATCTGCCCGCCGGCTGGTGCCCCCTCGCCCCGCCGCTCGGCCACGAAGCCCACTAACGATTGATCGGCACCAGCGGCGGATCGACCACTGGAGCGGGGGTCGGCGGAAACGCGGTCGGCGGAAACGCGGTCGGCGCGGCGGCGGACGCCGCCGGACGGCCGGGGGGGGCGACCGAGGCGGCTGCCGCGGCGGGTGGCGACGGTGCCGGTTGCGAGCGCCGGTTGAGATCGGCCACCAACTGCTCGACTTCGGGACGGATCGCGAGGCCGTTGACGTTGAACACGTCGGCCGGCGTCACGCCGAACCGCCCGTACAACTGGGCATTGGCGTTGTGATCGACGGACAGATCGCTGCCACCGAGCGACACGCCGAGGAACAGCCCGCGGCTCCGCGCGTAGGAGTAGATCTCGGCACCGAGGCGTGCATCGGTGCCCGCGTTGGCGGACCGGCCGACCGGACCGGCGGCGATCGACGCGTCGGCTCCGAGGGTCACCTTTTGTCCGTTGAGGATGCCTTCGAGACTCCGTGGCGTGGCGAAGACGAGGACGACGTCCGCGGCCTGGATGCCGGCTTGGAAGCCGAGGCTTCCACCCCCCATCGTCACCATCACCGGCGGGCTCCATGAGCGGTCCGGCCGCCGCACCATGAGCACGCCATGGCCGTAATTGACGCCGAGGATGAATCCTCCCTTGATCATGTTGGGGAAGATCGCCACCCCCTCGGCGTTCGACAGCATCGCCGGCGGAATCGATTCGATGGCGAGATTGCTGAACTGGTCGAGGGCGTTGCGCGCCCCCACCACCGTCTGCACCTCCTGCTGGCCGGGTACGAACGCCGGCTGGGCGCCCGCGGTAGCCGCGCCGAGGGCGACCGCGAGATGGGCCATCCAGGCCGCTCGCCGAGGTGTCGTGAACGACCGGGCGTGGGGGATCGGGTTCGACCGGGGGGCACTGCGCATGGCGACTCCTCGCTCGGGGACGGTTCGCCGGACGCTAGCGAATCAACTCCCGTGAAGCGACGGCAGTTTCACCCCACCGATGGCGTCGGCCAGGCCCGGCCACTCACCGCCCGCACGATGCCGGCGGGAATCTCCCGCAGCGGCAGGATCGCCTCGACGGCCCCCAGTTCGACCGCCGCCCGCGGCATGCCGTACACGACACAACTGCTCTCGTGCTCGGCGATCGTCCTCCCCTGGGCGCGGCGGATCGCCTGCATCCCCAGGGCACCGTCGCTCCCCATGCCGGTGAGCAACACGCCGACGGCGTGGGCGCCGGCCGCCTCGGCGGCGGAGCGGAACAGCACGTCCACCGCGGGACGGCAATGATGGATCGGCGGACTGTGGACGAGGCGCACGCGATGGCAGTCCCCCTGCCAGTGGACGGCGAGATGGACGTCACCCGGCGCGATGACGCAATGGTCGCGCTCGAGACGCATGCCATCGGCCGCCTCCACGACGCGGATCGCCGACAGTTCGTCGAGCCGCGTCGCCACGGCGGCGGAGAAGGTCGCGGAAATGTGCTGGACCACGGCGATCGGCGGCAGCCCCAGCGGCAGCCGCGGCAGCACCTGCCGGAGCGCCTCGACACCCCCCGTGGACGACCCGATGACGATCAAGCCGCGCGGGTCGGTCCCAGGGCCGGTCGCCGGGACGGGACCCAAGGGCGCCGGCGGCGTGTCGGCCTGTTTCGCCTTCCGTCGCGCGGTGAGGAATCCGCCGGAGGCCGCCGCTGCCTTCACATGGTACGCGAGGCGGTTGGCGAGGTCACCGACCGACAGCGTGCCGTTGGGTTTCGCGAGCACGTCGACCGCACCGGCCTCGAGCGCCTCGAGGGCCGCCCGCGACCCGCGCTGCGCGAGCGAACTCACCACCACCACGGGGAGCGGATGGTGCTTCATGAGGATCCGCAGGAACGTCAGACCGTCCATCCGCGGCATCTCGAGATCGAGCGTGATCACGTCCGGGTCAAGGCGGAGGATCTTCTCGCGGGCGACATACGGGTCGCAGGCGGTGCCGACCACCTCGATCTGCGGATCGCGCGACAGCGCGTCGGAAATCGCCTGCCGCACGAGAGCGGAGTCATCGACCACCAGCACCTTGAGCCGGCCCGACGGCGGGGGATCGGAAGCATGCATCACCAGCACCCGGGTTCAGCCCGGCCTCCGGTAGACGCTCGGACCGCAGACCTCGAGCCCGTGGGTCATCCCCACGAGACTCTCGGTGTGCCCCACGAACAGGTAGCCGCCGGGGGCGAGTTGCAGGGAGAGACGCTTGACGAGCGCTTCCCGCGATGGCTGGTCGAAATAGATCATCACGTTGCGACAGAAGATCACGTCCTGCCCGGCGGCCACCGGATAGAAGTCCTGGAAGAGATTCACCTGCCGCACCGACAGCCGGCGCCGCAGTGCCGGCTTGACCCGCACCATGCCCTCGCGGACCCCGAAACCCCGGAGGAAGTAGCGTGCCCGCCAGGCGTCGGTCGGCAGGTGAAGCTTGGCGAGGTCGTATATCCCCAGGCGGCAGCGCTCGAGCATGCGCCGTGAGATGTCGGAAGCCTCCAGCTGCCAGGGCACGCCGGTGCGCTCGCCCGCCGCCTCAGCGAGGACGATCGCCATCGAGTAGGCCTCCTCACCCGAGGCGGCGGCAGCGCTCCACAGAGCGAGCGGGCGGCCGTCGCGCACCGCGCGGCGTGAAAGCTCGGGGAGAATTCCCCGGAGGATCTCGAAATGGACCGGTTCGCGGAAGAACCGGGTGTGGTTGGTGGACACCAGATCGATCAGTTCCGCCACCTCGTCGACCCCGTCCGGAGTGGCCAGCCGATGGCAGTAGTCGTCGAAACTGGCGAGCCCGAGATCGCGCAGCCGTTGCCCCAGCCGACTCGCGAGCAGGATCCGCTTGTCCTCGGCGAGGCAGATCCGGCTGTGTTCGTAGACCAAGCGCGACAGCCACTCGAATGCCTCGGGTGACAGCGGCGTCTCGGGTGGGATGAGCATCGGTCCGGAATCCTTTCCCGCCACGGTCACCTCCAGCGACGGCCTTCGTGCAACCGGCGGGCCGCGGGTGATCCGCCGTCACGTCCCGCGCCATCCACACCGATCAAAAATCGGTGAAGTGGCGATCCTCCTGGTCGTCCCCCCCCCGGGTCTCGGCGGGCATCGGGATCCGCGGCGCACGGGGCATGGGAGCGGTCAGCGCCCGCGCCCGGCCCGGGGCGGAGGCGCGGGCAGCCGATGCGCCACCGGACGAAACCCCGGTCGGGTGGGCCGCCGATGGGGTCACCAGCGACTTCAGGTACCGCACGGTGTCCTCGAGGCCGCTGGCCTGCCCCGAAAGCTCTTCCGCGGCACCGGCACTCTCGCTGGCGGTCGAGGCGGTGTCGCGGGTGACCTTGTCCATCTGCGTCATCGCCAGGCTGACCTGATCGATCCCCTGCGCCTGCTCCCGAGCGGCGGTGGCGATCTCGGCGACCAGCGCGTCGGCGGACCGGACCTTGTCCATGATCTCTTCAAGCGACTCCCCCACCCGCGCACAACTGGCCGATCCCTGGCGGCTGTTGGAAATCGCCGCCTCGATCCTGGTGGCGGTCTCTTTCGCCGCCGCCGCGCTGCGCTGGGCGAGTGACCGCACCTCATCGGCCACGACCGCGAACCCGGCCCCCGCCTCCCCGGCCCGCGCCGCCTCGACGGCGGCGTTGAGCGCCAGGATGTTGGTCTGGAAGGCGATCTCGTCGATGTTCTTGACGATCTTCGCGACGTCGGCACTCGAGGCCTCGATCGCCCGCATCGCGGCGCTCATCTCGGCCATCGTCCGCGCTCCCGTCTCGGCGGCGCCGCGCGCCTGGCCGGCATACGCCTTCGCCTTCTCCGCGTTGCCCGCGGTGCTGCGGATCATCGCCGACATCTGCTCGAGCGCCGCGCTGGTCTGCGTGACGCTCGCACCCTGCTCACTCGCGCCGGCGGCAAGAGCCTGGCTGGCGGCCGAGAGTTGCCCGGCCGCCGCCGCGGTCTGCTTGGCCCCCTGCTCGAGCGACCCGGCGACGCCGCCGAGGGCCCGGCTCACCCCCCGGCTGCTGAGCCAGCCGAGAAGGCCTCCCAGAAGCCCCGTGAGGGCGAGCACGCTGCCCAACACCCAGTAGCTCTCCCGCACCGTGCCGACGCCCCTCTCGCTCGCCCTCTCGGCGAGCGTTTGGTTGTAGGCGGCGCTGGCTCGAAACCCCTCGGCGGCGCGGTCGAGGGCCGGATCGACCTCGCGGATCAGCAGATCGGACGCCTCCTCCTTCTTGCCCTCGCTGGCGAGCGACTGGAGCTTGGCGATCCTCGTGAACAGTTCCTGGCGGGCGGCCAGCGCCAGCTTGAAAAGTCGTTCGTCCTCGCGGTCGGAGTACATGCTCTCGTACTCGGCGCAGAGCTTCGCGCTTTCCGTCTCCGCCTCCGCCGCGCCGCGTGTCTCGGCGACGAACTCCGGCGACTTCGGATCGAATACCAGGCTCCGTTGGGCGAGCCGCCGCGCGCGGGTGTTGATGGCGCTGATCTGATTGAGCTTCGCGACCGAGGGGACGATATTCGTCGCCAGCCCGACCGGCCCGCTGATCACGTCGGCGAGGTCGTTCACCCG